>NZ_CP039635.1:396666-710833 GCF_004923295.1 Azospirillum sp. TSH100 | reverse complement strand
ATCACGTCGGCGAGCTACCGGCCGTTGGAGACCTACACCATGATCGCCGTCATCTATTTCATCATCCTATTCCCGCTGACCCGCTTCGCCCACCGGCTGGAAGCGCGGATGAGCCACTGACGGCACGCCACCTGTTGCGGGAGTAAAGACGATATGTCCGCCCAGAAGATGATCGAGCTTGTGGGGGTTCGCAAATCCTTCGGCAAGGTCGAGGTGCTGAAGGACATCACGCTCAGCGTCGCCAGGGGCAGCGTCGTGGCGCTGATCGGGCCGAGCGGATCGGGGAAATCCACCCTGCTGCGCAGCGTCAACCTGCTGACGGTGCCGGATCAGGGGTTCATCCGGGTCGGAGAACAGGCCCTGGATTTCACCCGTGGGCACCGGCTGCCGGGCGACCGCGAACTGTCGGCTTTCCGTGCCAGGACCGGGATGGTCTTCCAGACCTTCAACCTCTTCCCGCACATGAGCGTTGAGGAGAATGTGATGGCAGGCCCGGTGAAGGTCCTGCGCATGCCCAAGGCCGACGCGCGGACCCTCGCCCATGGACTGCTCGCCAAGGTCGGGCTGGCCGACAAGGCCACGGCCCGTCCCGACACGCTGTCGGGCGGGCAACGGCAGCGGGTCGCCATCGCCCGCGCCTTGGCGATGAAGCCGGAGGTGATGCTGTTCGACGAGGCGACCTCCGCGCTCGACCCTGAACTGGTGGGCGAGGTGCTGGCCGTCATCCGCTCGCTCGCCGCGGAGGGCATGACCATGCTGCTGGTGACGCACGAGATGGCCTTCGCCCGCGATGTCGCCGACCGCGTGGTGTTCATGCGCGACGGCTGCGTCGTCGAGGAAGGCCCCGCCCGGCAGGTGATCGAGACCCCGTCCCAGCCGGCGACCCGGGCGTTCCTCAGCCATTTCCACAACGGGTTGGGACCGTCCTGACGGCGGTTCACCCCCCGGCGGGCTGAGCGGCCCGCTTTCTCTTCATCGCGACCATCCGGCTCCGGCCCGTCCACGGGCGGCGGTGAAGGATGTCCCATGCCCGGCGGCCATTCCAGACGGCTGGTCGCGCGCACCATTGAACTGTCAAGACCTGCCTCGGGAGAGGCGCGAAAGGGCGGCAATGCACGTAGTTGTCTCAGGGGCGGGGATCGTCGGCGCCAGTTGCGCGCTGGAACTCGTCCGTGATGGTCATCGGGTGACGATCCTCGAACCGGCCACCCCCGGCGGGCGGCAATCGGCCAGCTATGGTCACGGTTGCTGGATCAGTCCGGCCTCGGTGGTGCCGATGTCGATGCCCGGCCTGTGGCGGCAGGTGCCCGGATATCTGTTCGATCCGCAGGGGCCGCTGGTCATCCGCTGGGGTCATCTGCCGCGGCTGGCCCCCTGGCTGTTCCGCTTCATGATGGCGGGCGCCACCGTCGGCCGGGTCGAACGGACGGCCGCGGCGCTGGCTTCGATCCTGGCCGACAGCCCCGGCCGGCATCAGGCGCTGTCCAGCGAGGTGGGGTGCGGCGAACTGATCCGGCAGGACGGGCTGCTTTACGCCTATCCCGACCGGCCGGCGTTCGAGGCGGAAGCGCTGTCCTGGCGGCTGCGCCGCATGACCGGCCTGACATGGCGCGAACTCGACCGTGCGGGGTTGGAAGCCCGTGAACCCGGCCTGTCCGACGTCTACCGCTTCGGAGTGCTGGTGGAGGAGGGCGCGTATTGCCGTGATCCGGGCCGCTACGTGTCGGCGATCGTCGCGCATGCGGTGGCGTTGGGCGCCCGGCTGGTGCCTGCCCGTGCCACCGGTTTCGCCTTCGACGGCAGCCGGCTGGCGGCGGTGGAGACCGATGGCGGCCCCATTCCCTGCGATCGGGCGGTGATCGCGTCGGGCATCCGATCCAAGGCGCTGGCCGTTGCGGCCGGCGACCCCGTCCCGCTGGAGGCCGAGCGCGGCTATCATGCCGTCATGGAGGACGGGTCGGCCGGCCCTCTCCATCCGGTGATGCCCAGCGACGGCCGGATGGCGAACACGCCGACCGCCGATGGATTGCGTCTGTCGGGGCAGGTCGAACTGGCGTCCATCGACGCCCCGCCCAACTGGAGGCGGGCCGACATCCTGGTCGACCATGCCAGGAAGACCTATCCGGGACTGCCGGGCGGGTCGGAGGCGGTGCGCGACCGCTGGATGGGACATCGCCCCTCGACGCCGGACGGCCTGCCGGTGATCGGCCCGGCGTCGCGTTCTTCCGACATCGTCCATGCCTTCGGCCATGGTCATGTCGGCTTCGCCAGCGGGCCGATCACCGGCCGCATCGTCGCCGATCTGGTTGCCGGCGCCAGTCCGCTCCGCGACGTGACGCCCTTCGCGGCCGGCCGCTTCGCCTTCGGCCGGGTCTAGGTCCCGACCCCACCCCTCAAGATAGATTTCGCTTCCAAGGAGAAGATCGATGCGTGGCGCGGATATCCTGGTGGAGATGCTGATCGCCTATGGAGTCGACGTCGTGTTCGGCGTTCCGGGCGACACCAACGTGCCGTTCTACGAGGCGCTTCAAGAGCGCGAAGGGCGGATCCGCCATGTCATGGCGCGGGACGAGCGGTCCGCCGGATACATGGCCGATGCCTATGGGCGCTTCACCAGCAAGCCGGCGGTGTTCGAATGCCCGTCGGGCGCCGGCGCCATGTATTCCCTGCCGCCTGTCGCGGAATCCAACGCCTCGTCCGTGCCGGTGATCCTGCTGACCATCGACATTCCCCTGCCGGGGGAGGGACGCGGCGTCCTGACCGAACTTGACTGCGCCCGCCTGTTCGAGCCGGTCACCAAGATGTCGGTGCAGGTGAAATCGGCCGAGAAGCTGCCGGAAATCCTGCGGCGCGCCTTCCGCGTCGCTTGTTCCGGCAAGCCGGGCGCCGTCCATCTGCAAATCCCGGAGGACATGCTCCGCGCCGAAGTCGATCCGGCCCGTGTCTCCCTCCATGTCGAAGAGGAGTGCGCCAGCTTCCCGGCCTTCCCGACCCTGCCGACGCCGGACGCGCTGCACCGGCTGATGACGCTGCTTTCCACCAGCGAGCGGCCGCTGATCGTGTCGGGTGGCGGGGTGAACCGGTCCTGTGCCGGGCCGGAGGTGACGGCGCTGGCCGAGCGGCTGAACATTCCGGTCTGCACCACCATGACCGGACAGGGCACCATGCCGGACGATCATCGTCTGGCGGTTGGGGTGATCGGCGACAACGGCTTCCATCCTCATGCCAACTGGGCGCTGGAGCATGCCGACTTCGTGCTGTTCGTCGGCTCGAAGATGGGATCGGTGGTGACCATCGGCTGGACCTTCCCGAAGATCACGCTGAACAAGCGCGTCGCCCAGATCGACATCGATCCGGAGATCATGGCGAACAATTACGAGAATGTCCTGTCGGTGCCGGGCGACGCCAAGCTGACGCTGGCACAGCTGATCGACCTTGCCCCGGCCGGCCGCGATCACGGCAAGACCCAGCCCTGGATCGATGAACTGAACGGGCTGCGCGCGGAGTTCTGGCGCAACGCCGAACCGCTGCTGAATTCGGACGCCCTTCCCTTGCGGCCGGAGCGGGTGGTGCGCTGCTTCAACGAGGCGCTGGAGGCCCATGGCAAACCGGCCCACATCTATTCCGACGCCGGAACGCCGACCCCTTACATGACCCGCTTCCTGAAACTGAAGGACCGACGCACCCGCTTCGCGATTCCGCGCGCCTTCGGCGGCCTCGGCTCCGCCCTGCCGGCCACCGTCGGTGCCTGGTTCGCCGACAAGGAGCGTCGTCCCATCGGCCTGTTTGGCGACGGTTCCTTCGGCATGGCGGTGGGCGAGCTGGAAACGCTGGTCAGGCTGCAGGTGCCGGCCATCCTTCTCCTGTTCAACAACGGCACCTTCGGCTGGATCAAGGGGCTTCACCGGCTGCGCGGCCACAACCAGTGCTTCAGCGTGGATTTCATGCCGCCGCAAGGGCAGGCCATCGCCGAAGCCTTCGGGGTCAAGGCGTGGACGGCCCGGACGTCGGCTGACCTGGACAAGGCGCTGGCGGAAGCCTTCGCCTATGACAGCGGCCCCTGCCTGATCGACATCCATGTCGAATCCATCGCCGACCGGGTGCCGCCGGTCTATTCCTGGCTGTCCAAGCGCGGCCGGGATCCGCTCGCCGTCGAAAGCGAGGAGGTCCGCTACGCCTGACCATTCGTGATGTCCTGTACCGGCGCTGCCCCGTGGCACGGTCAGCACCGGTACCAGCTCACTCTTCACTGGCGCCGATGCCGGATCGGCGGCGCGGATCGGTGCTCCTCAGCGCGACGAGACAGAGAAGCTCGAACAGGACCTGTGCGCCGATCTGGGCGGTGTTCGTCGTGGCGTCATACTGGGGCGCCACCTCCACCACGTCGCCGCCGACGATGTCGATGCCGGCGAGCCCGCGCAGGATCGCCATTACCTCACGCGGCTGAAGCCCGCCCACTTCGGGGGTGCCGGTGCCGGGCGCATAGGCGGGATCCAGCCCGTCGACGTCGAAGGTGACGTAGGTCGGCCCGTCGCCGACCACCGCGCGGGCCTTCGCGATCACCGCGGCGAGCCCCATCTCCGCGACCTCCTCCGCATGGATCACGGTCATGCCGGCGATCTTCGAGAACTCCCAGAGATATTCGGCGCCGCCCCGGATGCCGATCTGGATGCAGCGCTCCGGATCCAGGGTGCCTTCCAGCACGGCCTGACGGAAGGGTCCGCCATGGTGGAACTTGGACCCCTCATAGACGCCGCCGGTGTCGCAATGGGCGTCGATATGGACCATCCCGACCGGGCGGTCACGGCCGACGGCGGCCAGGATCGCCCGCGTGATCGAATGATCGCCGCCGACCGACAGCGGCGTCACGCCGGAGGCGACGAGCCGGCCGAAATACTCCTCCATGTCGGCATGGCAGAGCGCCAGATCGAAGCGGGAGCGGAACGGCACGTCGCCGACGTCGGCGACGCGCAGGTCGGCCATCGGCGTGACCCGCAGCACATGCTCGAAGGGGCCGATGCGCTCGACCGCCCGCACCGCACGCGGGCCCAGCCGGGCGCCGGCGCGATTGGTGACACCCAGGTCCATCGGCACGCCGACCAGCGCGACGTCGAGGTCTGCAAAGCCCGCCGCCGGCGCGTCCGGCCGGAACGGTGCGTCCAGCAGGGTCGCCGGGTCGGAGAACGGCCATTTCCGGCGCTCGCCATCGGAGAATTGCAGCCCCGCCACCTTGCGGAAATCGGGGTCGTCGATGTCGGCGCCGCCGGCATCGGCGTAACGGGCACGCAGGGCGCCAAGCTTCTCGGGCGTCATCGAGGCTCTCCTTTCAGGCGGCGACGACGGCGCTCAGGCCGCTTCGCAGGCACGGTAATGGGCGGCGATCTCCGCACCGGTGGCGATCCAGACATCGTCCTTGGCCAGCACATGACGCAGGAAGTCACGCAACAGGTGCCAGCGCATCGGCCGCCCGGACACCTGCGGGTGGAGTACCATGGTGGTGCAGCCGCCCCAGGCGTGCGTCGCCTCGAACTCGTCGATCCACAGGCTCAGGACCGCGTCGCGGCCGAAGATCGGGCGCGGGTCGACCCGGCTGGTCATGCCGAAATTCCAGTCGTCGAAGGCGTAATTGACCGGGATCTCGATGGGGCCGGGCCGGTCGTCGTGCAGGAGATGGCGATAGGGCCGGACGTCGTCGCGGAAGGAGCTGGAATAGACGATGCCGCTGTCCGCCAGATAGGCGAGAAGCTCCGGGAAATTCTCGCCGGACGGGGCGCGATAGCCGACCGGCCGGACGCCCAGGGCGCGGTCCAGCGCCTCGAACCCGCGGTCGATCTCCTCGCGGGCGGCATCGAAGGCGGAGCGTTCCGGCCGGCGATGAAGATAGCCGTGGTGACCGATCTCGTGGCCGGCGGCCACGATGGCCTCGCATTGGGGCCGGTGGGCGAGTGCGGTCCAGCCGGGAATGAAGAAGGTCGCCTTGACCTTCACCTCTTCGAGCAGATCCAGGATGCGGGCGATGCCGACGCGGCCGTCCCAGCCGCCATGCGAGACGGTGACCAGACGGTCGGCATTCTCCGGCCGGTTGCCGATCCAGGCGGTCTCGCCATCCACGTCGAAACCGACGAAGAGCGCGCTTTTGGCTCCGTTCGGCCAGGGGTAATGCGGAGCGGGCGGTGCCCGGTTGAAGGCGATCGGGGGAAAGTCGGTCATGGCTGGCTCCCGGCTGATCAGCGGAATGGCTCTGCGGTGGGACGCCCGGCGGCGAGCAGGGCGCACAGGGGGGCGACGTCCTCCAGCGTTGGAAGGGCCGCGACGAGGCCGGCCAGCGCGGCGACGGACTCCGCCGGCAATGCCATGCCGGCCAGTTCGGCGAACTTGGCCTGCACCGCCGCCGACGTCATCGGCCGCTCGGGCGAGCCGGTGGCCCGTGGCACCATCCGTTCAACCCTGGTTCCGTCGGAAAAGCGCAGGTCCACAACCGGTTCGTCGAGTGCCGCCATCGCCGGATCGGCTTCGACGACGATCCGTGCCAGCAGGTCGCGGACGCGGGGATCGCGGCGCTTCGGCCCGGCATAGCTCGACAGGCCGGCCTCGCCATGGACGGCGCGGAGCGCGATGGCGAGCGGCAGGCTCATCTGTGCCGCCGCGAGCGGCTCGATGTCCGGCCGGCCGCACATGCCGATGAGGAATTGGCTGGCCCGCACGTCAATCCGCTCGATCTCCGTCCCCGGCCGGCCGGTCTCGGCGAGCAGGTCGCCGATGGCGTCGATCGCCGAATGGGTGCCGCGGCAGGCGGCATAGGGCTTCAGCGACACCCGCATGATCCGGTGGACCTGTCCCAGATCCTCGGTGAAACGGGCGGGATCGCCGTCAGCATGGCCGAAGCTGCGGAAGAAGCCGCCCCAGACGTCGTCGAAGACCCGTGACGGGCCGGTCATCCCGGCGCGGGCGAGTTCGGCGGCCAGCAGGCCGCCTTCGGCAGCGCGGCCGGCATGGATCTTCTTGGTCTGCGCGCCGTCGTGGATGAAGGCCCACAGGCCGGAGGAGAAGCTGGTGGCAATGGTGATGGCGTGCGCGGTCGCGGCGGCATCCAGCCGCCACAGGCGGGCGACCGCGGCGGCGGCGGCGACCGCGCCGCAGGTCCCGGTCGAATGCCAGCCGGCACCGTTGTGCCGGTCATAGCCGCCGGCAGCCTCCAGCAGGCGGCGGCCGACCTCGTAGCCAACGACGACGGCGACGAGAAGCTCCTCGCCCGGAACCGGGCGGCCTTCGGCGGCGGCGATCACCGCCGGCACCACGACGGCGCCGGAATGGTCGCAGCCGCCGGTGTCGTCGAGTTCAAAGACGTGGGCGGCGACCCCGTTGACCAGCGCGGCGTCGCGCGCGCTCGCGGCGCTGCCCAGCGCCCACAGGCGGGCCGGGCCGCCGGAGCTTGAGCCGAGCATCCCGGCGACCAGGGCGAATTCGTGCGAGCGGGTTCCGGCGAGGGCGGCCCCCAGCGTGTCGAGGATATGGACCCGTGCCTTGTCCACGACGGCGGCAGGCAGATCCGCGAAACGGAGGGCTGCTGTGAAGGCGGCAAGGCGCGCCAGTGCGTCCGCTCCCGCGGTCGGCGGGGCGGCGGTCGGATGGGATGTCATTGAGCTTGTCCTGGAAGTCCCCGGAATGGGGATGGGAGGGACCGCGCCGGATGGCCGGCGCGGTCCCCGGACGATCACTTCACCGGTTCGCTGTTGACCATCGCGGTGTCGAGCATCGCGTCGGCCAGCCCCCAGCTGTCGAAGATCTTCCTGTATTCACCCGACTCCATCAGCGTCTTCAAGGCGGCGACATAGGCGTCGCGCAGCCCCGGTTCGGTCTTCGGGAAGGCGATCCCCTGGTAGAGCGAGGTGAAGGGCTTGCCGACGATCACATAGCTGTCCTTCTCCAGGCCGAGAAGGTAGGGCAGCGTCTCGGAACCCTGGACGGCACCGTCCACCCGGCCCTGCTTCAGCTGCGCGCGGGCATCGGCCGAGCCCTCCGACCCGACCACCTGGACGGCCGGCTTGCCCTGAGCCTCGCAATTGTCCTTCGACCATTTGGCGGTTTCGTCGGGGAACGAGGTGCGGCGGCTCATGGCGACCTTCTTGCCGCAGAAGTCGGTCGGCGCCTTGAACTCGTCCTTGCGGTCGGCCAGGGTGTAGAACTGGGCGCCGGACTTCATGTAGTCGACGAAATCCAGGCTGTCGCGGCGCTTGGGCAGATCGCTCATCCCGGAATGGATGAGATCGACGCGGCCGGTGGTCAGCGACGAGATCATCTGCTCGAAGCCGATGTCGGCCCATTCGACGGTGACGCCGATCTGCTTGGCGAGCGCCAGGCTGAGGTCGATGTCCAGCCCCTTCAGCGTGTTGGTCGCCGGATCCTTGTATTCCATCGGCGGATAGTTCGGCTGGTTGGCGACGATCACCTTGCCGGCGGACTTGATGCGCGCCGGAACGTCCTGGGCGGCGGCGGGGACGGCAGTGGCGGTGGCCGTCGCACAGGCGAGACCGACGGCAACGAGGAGAGCGGATTTCAGGGTCTTCATGGTTTCTCCGGGCACGGGATCGTTCACTTGTGGACGGCGCGGACGAAGGCCGCGCAGCGGGCGCTGTCCGGATTGGACAGGACTTTCTCCGCCGGACCGATTTCCTCGATCCGGCCTGATTCCATGAAGGCGACGGTATCGGCGACGCCGCGGGCGAACCCCATCTCATGGGTCACGACCACCATCGTCATGCCGCTTTCGGCGAGATCCTTCATCACGTCGAGGACTTCGGAAACCAGTTCCGGGTCGAGGGCCGAGGTCGGCTCGTCGAACAGGATCAGTTCCGGGCGCATGCCCATGGCACGGGCGATCGCCACCCGCTGCTGCTGGCCGCCCGACAGTTCGGACGGGTAATGGCCCATCTTGTCGGCCAGCCCGACCCTGGCGAGGAGATCGCGGGCATGGGCGACGGCCGCCTTGCGATCCTCCTTCAGCACGTGGATCGGGCCTTCGGTCACATTCTCCAGCGCGGTCAGGTGGGGGAACAGATTGAAGCGCTGGAACACCATGCCGGTGCGCCGGCGCTGGCGGGCGATCTCGGCGTCGCGCAGCTCGTGCAGTTCATCGCCCTGCCGGCGGTAGCCGAGCAGTTCGCCGCCGACCCAGATGGCGCCGCCGTCGATGCGCTCCAGCATGTTGATGCAGCGCAGGAACGTGCTCTTGCCCGAGCCCGACGGCCCGATGATGCAGCAGACCTCCCCCTTGCGGATTTCGAGATTGACGCGGTCGAGCGCGGTGAAGCTCGAATAGCGCTTGGTGACGTCGATCGCCTTGACGAGGATTTCCGGCATCGTCCCCTCCTCAGCCCGTCGCCTTGGGGCGTTTGGTTCCACGCGCGAAATGGCGCTCGACATACATCTGCAGGACCGACAGGACTGAGACGACGGCGAGGTACCAGAAGCTGGCCACCAGCAGGAGTTCGAGGACCCGCGTGTTGGCGTAGTAGATGATCTGCGCGTTGTGCAGGATTTC
The DNA here is from genome assembly GCF_004923295.1 of Azospirillum sp. TSH100. Lineage (NCBI taxonomy): Bacteria > Pseudomonadati > Pseudomonadota > Alphaproteobacteria > Rhodospirillales > Azospirillaceae > Azospirillum > Azospirillum sp. TSH100. Next base: position 701,292 of record NZ_CP039635.1, on the reverse strand, counting down.
CGAATACTGGATGACGCTGGCCAGCGACGTGATCTTGACCATGCCGATCACCTCGTTGCCGATCGGCGGCAGGATCACCCGCATCGCCTGCGGCAGCACGATCCGGCGCAGCATCATCAGCTGGCCCATGCCGATGGCGCGCGCCGCCTCGTATTGTCCGCTGTCGACCGACAGCAGGCCGCCGCGGACCACCTCCGACGTGTAGGCCCCCTGTTGGATGCCGAGCGCCAGCATGGCGGCGACGAACGGCGTCATCACGTCGACGGTCCGCCATTCCATCAGGCCGGGGATGCCGATCTTGGGGAAGACCAGCGCCAGATTGAACCACAGCAGCAGTTGCAACAGGGCCGGCGCGCCGCGGAAGATCCAGACATAGCCGGTGGCGATCCAGGACAGCACCGGGTTCTCGGAAATGCGCATGATCGCGAAGACCACGCCGAGGACGATGCCGATCAGCATGGCCGAGAAGGTCATCAGGATCGTGTTGACCAGCCCTTCCAGGATCGCCGGGGCGAACAGGAATTCGCCGACATACGACCATTCGATCTTGCCGGTGGCGAAGGCGCGGACCAGCGCGGCAAGAAGCAGCAGCACGATCCCGGCGGCGACCATCCGTCCCCAATGCCGGCGGGGACGAAGTTTCAGATGGCTTGTTCGGTAGATGTCCTCGCTCATCGCGTCAGTCCGCCCCCTTCGTCCGTGGTCTTGTCTTCCGGCACGCCGGTCCGGTGCGGGCAACCCAGCCTGTCAGCCGGCGCCGGGTCCTGCCCAGCCGCGCTGGCGCCCGATCACCGTCTCCAGACGCCCGATCTGGCGGCGCACGCTGGACGGCGCGGTTCCGTTGTAGCCGGAGCGCGCGGCGACGGCGGCTTCGGCGGTCAGTTGCGCCAGGACTTCCGGCTCCAGCCGGGGATCGACGGCGGCGAGGTCTTCGGCGCTCAGGTCGCTGAAATCGCACCCCTTGGCTTCGCAATGGCGGACGAGCGCGCCGGTGATGTCGTGCGCCTCGGAGAAGGGCACGCCGCGGCGGGCCAGCCAGTCGGCGACCTCGGTCGCCAGCGAGAACCCGAGCGTCGCCTGCGCCTTCAGCCGCTCGCGGTCCACCGCCATGGTGGCGATCATCCCGGTCATCGCCGGCAGCACCAGCTCCAGCGTGTCGATCGCCTCGAAGGCCGCCCACTTGTCCTCGGCAAGGTCGCGGTTGTAGGCGAAGGGAATGCCCTTGAGCGCCACCAGCACGCCCTGCAGCACGGCGATCAGGCGCGACGAGCGGCCCCGCGTCAGCTCCGCGATGTCCGGGTTCTTCTTCTGCGGCATGATCGAGGAGCCGGTGGCATGGCCGTCGTCAAGCTCGACCCAGGCGAACTGCTTGGAGTTCCACAGGAACACCTCCTCCGCCAGCCGCGAGAGGTTGACCCCCAGCATGGCGGTGACGAACAGGAACTCCGCGACATGGTCGCGGGCGCCGATCGCGTCGATCGAGTTCTCGCACGCGCCGTCATAGCCGAGTTCCACCGCGGAGAGTTCGGGATGGAGCGCGATGGCCGAGCCGGCGAGTGCCGCGCCGCCGAGCGGCGACAGGGCGGAACGCCGGTCCCAGTCCATCATCCGGTCGACGTCGCGGGCGAAGCCCTGCGCATGGGCGAGCAGCTGATGGGCGAAGGTCACCGGCTGCGCCGGCTGGAGATGGGTGAAGCCGGTGGTGATGGTTTCGACATGCTCCTTCGCCTGTGCGACCAGCGCGTTCTGGAGGTCCAGGACATCGGCGGCAAGGCTGCGGATTTTGGTCCGGAGATGAAGCTTGAGGTCGTTGGCCGCCTGATCGTTGCGCGACCGGCCGGCGCGCAGCTTGCCGCCGAGCGCGCCGATGCGGTCCTTCAGCACGCGCTCGAGGAAGGTGTGGACGTCCTCGTCCGCCGGGATCGGCAGCAGCTTGCCGGCAAGGAAATCCTGTTCCACCTCGGCAAGGGCCAGTTCGATGGCGGCGCATTCCTGCGCGTCGAGGATGCCGGCGCGGACCAGCTCGCGGGCGTGGGCGGCGGACGACCGCAAATCCTCGGGCGCGAGCCGGAAATATTCAGCGGGAGACCGCGAAAGATCGACCAGGGCCTTGGACGGTGCCTTCTTGAACCGTCCGCCCCAGAGGGCACCTGCGCTGTTCATGTGCAACTCCTCGTTCTGCACACACAGTGAGCATCAGGAAGCCGTGGCTGGACAAATGAATTGAATTCCGCAAGGGTATTCCAAATTGGAATACTGATCCGAGGAGGCGGGTTTGCATCTCCCCACCACCACCGCGCTCCGCGTCATCGCTGCTCTGTCGCAGCACGGCACCGTGTCGGCGGCGGCGGTTGCCCTCAACATGACGCAGAGCGCGGTGAGCAAGCAGCTGAAGTCGGTGGAGACGCTTGTCGGCCTCACGCTCTTCGACCGCGAGCGGCATGGGCTGGTGCCGACCGAGGCCGGGATCATCTACACCGAACAGGCGCGGGTGGCGATCGGGGCGATGGAGACCGCGGCGGTCCGCACGGCGCGGCTGCGCCACACCCGGCCGGTCCTGCGCCTCCATGTCCTGCCGATCCTGGGCGACCGCTGGTTCATGCAGAAGCTGATCGGCTTCACCGACCTGCATCCCGACGTCGACGTCCAGTTCGTCACCTACGCGTCGCGCGAAAGCCATCCCGAGATCGACGTGGTATTCCGCTTCGGCAAGGGCGACTGTCCCGGTTGGACCGCCGACTATTTCCTCGGCCGCGATGTCGCCCTGGTCGGTTCGCCGATGACGCTGGAACGCGGCGGCGGCATCGCCGGTCTCGACGACATCGGCAGATACCGCCTGCTGGTCCATTCCCAGACGCCGCTGGGCTGGGAGCAGTTCTTCGCCGCCCATGGGCGCGAGCTTCCGGCCGGCCTGGAACAGTTCCCGCTGTCCTACTATGCGCTCGTCATTCGCGGAGCGATCGGCGGTCAGGGGCTCGCCCTTGTCCCGCGCGTGCTGATCGCGCGGGAGCTCCAGTCGGGCGAACTCGTCAACCCGCTCGGCCTCGGTTTCGACAGCCGCAATTGCTACTGGCTGACGACGCCGTCGACGCGGCCGCGGGAAGGGGTGTTGAAGTCCTTCTGCGACTGGGCGCTCGCCGAGGCGGCGCGGTCGGAACGGGAGACTGCGGCCGGTGCCGGTCACGCCTGATCGGGGGTATTCCGGGAGCGCCATCTGATCGGCGGACCGTCTCAGGACTCCCATCCGGCGAACCGGGCCAGCGCTTCTCCGGTCAGACGGTAATAGAGTTTACCGCTCTCCCGCCGCGCACCGGTCGCGTCGTAGAAGGCGAGGAGTGCCGGGTTGCTGCGGTCGGCCGTCCAATCGACACGGGAATGTCCTTCGGACAAAGCGAGGGCGGCAAGCGCCGTGACGAGGCCGCTGCCGAGACCTCTGCCGCGATGGGCGGCGTCGACGTAGAGTTCCTTCAGAAACAGCCCTTTACGCAACCCCGGTCCGGGCCAGACCTCGGTGAAGGCGGCGAAGCCGGCCAGGACGCCCTCGGCCTCGGCAACCAGGATCCGGTTGCCCGGCGGCAACTGGCGCAGATCGGCGACAATCGCCGCACGGGGCGGACAGGGCACGCCGTAATGCGTCTGCATCGCTTCGAACAGCCGGGCGAGCTGCTCCGCCTCGGCGGGATCGAATGGCCGGATCGTCATGGTTATGCCTGAAGCGGATTGATCGGCGTCAGAATCGGGGGAGAGCCCGCCGATGCACGGTCCTGATTCATGTTGGGACGGCCGTCTCCGCACAAGAGGAAAAGAACGGGCTGCAGCGCTATGATGAAGTGCGCAACGTCCTGCGGCCGGCGACCCGGCGCAACCAGCACGTCCCGGCCGCCCGGCGACGGGCAATCCATGCCCAAAGGGTCGCCGCCTTGCGCGACATCCTCCCCATCGCCTGACCAACCGTGCCGGAAACTGGCCGCGCCGCGCCCACTCGTCCGACTTGGCGCGAGAGCTGACGGAACCCCCTCATGCGCCAACGTCGCAGCCGATGGCTTCAGGCCAGATGCAGCCGGTGATCGGTCATGCCCGCCGCCAGGGCGGAATCGTGCGTCACCATCAGCATCGCCAGCCCACGGTCCCGCACCAGATCGCGCAGCAGCCCCATGACCTCGGCCTGGGTCAGGGGATCCAGCCGGGAGGTCGCCTCGTCGGCGAACAGGAAACAGGGATCGAGCAGCAGCGCCCGCACCAGGGCCAGCCGCTGCAACTCGCCACCCGACACCCCCGACGGCCGGCGCTCCAGCAGGGCCTCGTCCAGCCCCATCCGCTCCAGCAGCGACCGCACGGCCGACCAATCCAACCGGTGACGCCGGCACAGGTCGGTCAGGCCGGTGCGCAGACTGACCGCCGGGGCGAAGGCGGCGATCGGATCCTGATGAAGCTTCTGGTAGCGCAACGGATTGGGATCGCTGCGCCGGACCCGCCCGGCCCCGGCCGGAAGCAGCCCGAGCAGCAGATTGCCCAGGCTTGTCTTGCCGCAGCCGCTGGGGCCGGACACCGCCACCACCCGGCCGGGCGACAGGGCCAGATCGATCCCGGAGAACAGCGTCCGCCCGCCGCGCGCCAGGGCGACGCCCTCCGCCTCCAGCACCGGCGCCGCCGGGTTCCCCCCGATGGCCGGCGCCGGCCGCCAGCGGCTGGGATCGGCCGCCATCAGGCGCCGCGTGTAGGCGTGCGCCGGCTGGTCGAGCAGGGCCGCCGTCCCGCCCTCCTCCACCACCTCGCCCCGCAGCATCACCATCATCCGCCCGCCCAGCCTGCGGGCGAGGGCGACATCGTGGGTGATGACCAGCACGGCCGCCCCTTGTGCCGCCGCCCCCAGCAGCTGGGCGGCGATGGCGTCGCGCCGGTCGGCGTCGAGCCCCTTGGTCGGCTCGTCGGCGATCAGCACCGCCGGGCCGGTGATGGTGGCCGCCGCGAAGGCCACGCGCTGGGCCATGCCGCCCGACAGCTGGAACGGATAGCGGCGCTCCACCCCGGCCAGCCCGAGCCGGTCGAGCAATCCGCCCGCCTGCCGCAGCGCGGCGCGCCAGCCGCTCCGCCCCAGCAGGACGGGGGCCAGCGCCACCTGCCGGCCGACGCGCATCGTCGGATCGAGGGCGTTCCACGGCTCCTGGGGCAGCAGGGCGAGATGCCGGCCCCACAGGCTCCGCCGCTCCTCGACCGTGCATCGTCCGGCCACCGCGATGCGCCCCCCGGCCGACAGCCCGGCCGGCAGGCACCCCATCACCGCCTGGGCGACCAGCGACTTGCCGGACCCGGTTTCGCCCATCATCACCAGGATTCCCCCCTGCGGCAGGGTGAACCCGACCTCGCGAACCAGGGTCTGCGAACCGGCACCGATCCGCAGCCCGTCCACCGCCACCTCCACCGCCGCCACGCCGGTCATGACCGTTCTCCATCCGTCAGCAGCGCCAGGCCGAACATGGAGGCGAACAGCAGGATCGCCGGCATCAGGACATGCAGCGGCGCCTCGTCGTAATAGGGCAGAAGCTCGGTCATCATGTTTCCCCATTCCGGCGTCGGCGGCCGGACACCGATGTTGACGAAGCTGAGCGTCGAAATGGCCAGGACCACCGTCGCCAGCCCGAAGGCCAGAAGCGTCGACAGCGGTTGCCACAGGTCCGGCAGGATGTGGCGGCGGATGATGTGGAGACGGCCGAAGCCCAGCATGCGCGCCGCCTCGACATCGGGCAGTTGCAGCCGGGTGCGGGCGGAGGCGCGCGCCAGACGGAAATATTCCACCCACAGCGCCACCGCCAGCCCGAGATACAGCGGCAGGAAGCCCCCCGGCGAGAAGGCGGTGATCATCACCACCAGCAGCAGGCCGGGCAGCGCCATCACCGCATCGCACAGGCCGGTCAGCAGCCGGTCGGTCCAGCCGCCGGCCCAGGCGGCCAGCAGCCCCAGCGCGACGCCGGGCAAGGCCGCCGACGCCACCGTCAGCAGGCCGAGCCACAGCGACAGCCGCGTGGCCTGGGCCAGCCGGGCCGCCATCGACCGCCCGAGATGATCGGTCCCCAGCACCGCCTCGGCGGAACCGGGCGGCAGCAGGACGGCGCGCAGATTCTGTTGCAGCGGGTCGGCCGCGATCAGCCACGGCCCGAGCAGACCGAAGGCGACGACCGCCCCCAGCAGGCCCCAGCCCAGCCGGCGCCGCCAGCGCCCCGGACGGCGTTCGTCCAGGGCGGACAGGCTCACGGTTTCGACGATGTGATCGGTCATGACGCGCGCCCCCGCGGATCGATGGCCAGACACAGCGCGTCCACCACCATGTTGAGCCCGACGAACAGCAGCCCCATCACCAGCGCCGTTCCCTGAATCATCGGAATGTCGCGGGCCACCACCGCATGGACCAGCGCATGGCCGATGCCCGGCCAGGCGAACAGCGATTCGATCACCACCACGCCCTCCACCAGCACCACCAGCTGGACGCCGAGATAGGTGACGACCGGAACCAGCGCGTTGCGCAAGGCGTGATGCTGCACCGCCTGCCACAGGCTGAACCCGCGCGTGACGCCGAAGAAGACCGGCGGCGCCCGCATCGCGGCCAGCGCCGCGTCGCGCGTCACCCGGCTGGACATCGCCGCCAGCCCGAGGGCCAGCGCCCCGGCGGGCAGGATCCAGCCCAGCGGCTCGCCGCTGCCCGCCGTCGGCAGCAGCGGCAGCCAGACCGAGAAGCACAGCATCAGCAGGATCCCCAAGGCGAAGCTGGGGGCGGCGCGCAGCGCGGCGGCCAGCAGCAGCCCGGCCAGATCGACGGCGCCGCCGGCACGCCAGGCCATCAGAACGCCCAGCGGCGGGCCGATCAGCATCGACAGCCCCAGCGCCAGGACCGCCAGCAGCAGGCTGTGCCCCAGCTGGTGCGCCAGCTCGTCCAGCACCGGCTCGCCGGACACCAGCGACAGGCCGAGATTGCCCCGGGCCAGATCGCCGCCCCAGGCCGCCAGCCGCTGCCACCAGGGACGATCCAGCCCCAGATCCAGCCGCACCGTTTCCGCCGCCTGCACCGACACCAGATCGATGCCGTAGCGTCCCGCCGCGACGCGGAAGGCCTGATCGCCCGGCAGCGTTTCCGACATCAGGAAGCACAGCACGCCGACCACCACCGCGACCAGCAGAGCCTGGATCACCCGGCGCGACACCGTCATGGTCAATCGGCCCATCGCATCCGCTCCAGGTTGAAGGAGAGTTCCAGCGGATCGACCTCGACGCCGGCCACCCGCTTGTTGGCGGCGACGACATAGTCGTACCAGGCCACCGGGATCACCGGCAGTTCGGCCTGGAGCGTGTCCGCCACCCGTGCCCGCAGCGCCGCGCGCCGGGCCGGATCGGCTTCGCCGCCCAGATCCGTCAGCGCGGCGATCAGGCCGTCGTTCTTCCAGCCCATGGCGCCCCAATCGCCGCCCTCCGGGCCGTAATCCTGCAAAAGTGTGCCCAGCGGATCGGGGACCAGACTGAAATTGCGCGCGGCCAGGGCCATCTGGAGCGTCCCGTCACGGTGACCGGCGGGGATTTCGCCGCTGCTGGTGATGGCGATCTTCACGTCCAGCCCGACCCGGCGGAACTGTTCCTGCAAGGCGGTCGCCAGCGGCGGCAGCTCCGGCCGGTCGGAGAAGGTCCGCAAGGTCACGCGGAACGCTTCGCCGTCCTTGACGCGGATGCCGTCCGGGCCGGGCACCCAGCCCGCCGCCGACAGCAACGCCTCCGCCGCGGCCGGATCATGGCGGAGCGGCGGCAGGGCGGCCTGATGCCAGTCGGCCAGGGTCGGCGGGAAAAGCTGGGTCGCCGCCGAGGTCGGGCTGCGCAACAGCCCGGCGGCGATGCCGTCGCGGTCGATGGCGAGGCTCACCGCCCGACGCACCGCGGCGTCGCGGAAGAAGGGGGATGCGGCGTTCAGCTTCAGCATGCGGACGCGCGGAATGGGATGGACCGTCACCGACAGGCCGGCGTTGCGCTTCAGCCGCGCCGCCGTTTCCGGGGCAAGGGTGAAGACCAGATCGGCCTGCCCGCTTTCGGCCATCGCCGCCCGCGTCTCGCCCCGGCCCACCGACAGGAAGGACACGCGGTCGATGGCCGGCGCCTTGCCCCACCATTGGGGGAAGCGCTCGGCCTCCAGGTTCAGCGGCGCGTTCAGGCCGGTCAGCCGATAGGGGCCGCTGGCGATCATCGCCGTCACGGCACCACCGGCGTCATAGGCCCCCGCCGCCAGGATGATCGTGGAATAATGGGCCAGAAAGGCCGGAAGCGACCGGAAGGGCGTCGCGGTGACGATCGTCACGCCGCTGGCGCCATCGGCATCGATATCGGCGGTGATGGCGGTGATGGGAACGACGCCGAGGATGCCGGGTGCGATGCGCGCACGCTCCAGCGCGCGGACGACCAGCGCGCCGGTGACCGGGGTGCCGTCATGGAAAAGCGCGTTGCGGCGCAAGGCGAAACGCCAGGTCAGGCCGTCGTCCGACACCCGCCAGCTTTCCGCCAGCGCCGGCAGGGGCCGCCCCTGGGAATCGGCCCCGACCAGAGTTTCGGCAACCCCCATGCGGGTGAAGATGTAACCGCTGCGCGCCGGGTCGATTCCGCCGATCTCCAGCGGCGACACGACACGCAAGGTACGGGGGGCGGCGGCGTTGGCGGATACCGCCGGGGTGCAGGCCAGCACCAGGCAGGCAGCCAGACAGGACAGGATTCGGCGCATCGTTGCTCCCGGGTCGTTCAATCGCGGAAAATGAATGGATATGTTATAACATTACATTTATCAACCACGGAGACGGCTGTCGGTCTGTCGGCGGAACCGGCCCGTCACCGCGGGGGCAGAATGATACCGGCGCTCCAAGCAAGGGTGCAGGCCCGAAATTTCTGATATTGATAATTATTCTCATTGACAGCATTTTTGCTTCCGTCATAGATAGCGGCAGAGACGGATGGGCGGCGGCAAATACACACCCGACCAAAACTTCGCCCAGACAGTGTAAATAGGCTGCAACGCCATCAATACGGCAGTCAGTTGGCATTTCTCCGCCCAACAGATGGCGGATTGAATGCCAATTTTAAAATATTCATCAATGCACAGAAGCGCGCCCGTCCTTCAGAAAGAGGCCATCGATATGAAGAGATCCTGCAACCAGCCTCGGGCGCTCCATATCCACAGCCGCGGCCGTCCCGCCGGCATCGAATTGCGGGCCTGACCGCAGCATGCGAAGCCGTTTTCATCCCTATCGGGACATCGTCGCGCTGTCGGCCCCCATCGCCGGGATCCAGTTCGCCCAGGTCGCCCTGACCAGCACCGACCTGCTGATGATGGGTCTGCTCGGCGTCCAGGCGGTGGCCGCCGGCGGTCTGGCGATGCTGCTCCACAACCAGCTGCGCACCATGTGCGTCGGCATGGTGACGGGGGTCGGCAACCTCGTCGCCGCCGCCGCCGGGCGCGGCGAGACGCGCAACGGCGCGAGGGAGCTGGACGACACCGCCCGCGGCGAGGTGCGCGCGCTGCTGCGCTCCGCCCTGCTGGTCGCCACCCTGACCGCCACGGCGGCGGCCCTGCTGCTGGTGCTGGCGAGCCGGCTGCTGCCGCTGCTCGGCCAGACGCCGGAGGTGGCCGCCCAGGCGCAGGGCATCATGCTGACGCTCGCCCCCGGCCTGCTGCCGATGCTGTGGCTGAACGTGCTGCGGCAATTCGCGGTCGGCATGCGCCGGGCCGGATCGCTGCTGCGGGTGACGCTGATCTCCATCGCGGTGAACGCCCTGCTGAACGCCCTGTTCATCCATGGCTGGCTGGGCCTGCCGCGGCTCGGGTTGGCCGGCATCGGCCTGTCCACCACGCTGGTGCAGCTCTGGACCTTCCTGGTCTATCTGCGCACGGTCGGGCGGGATCCGCTGCTGGGGCCGCTGCTGGCGCTCGACGCCTGGCGGGCCGATCGGGCGGCGGTGAGGACCATCACCGGGATGGGAACCCCGATCGCCCTGACCTACGGGTCGGAGGCCGCCATCACCTCGATCGCCAGCCTGTTCATGGGCAGCTTCGGCGCGGTGGCGCTCGCCGCCTCCAACATCGTCAACCAGCTGGCCTACATCGTCTATCAGGTCAACATCGGCCTGTCGCAAGGCTCCTCGATCCTGGTCAGCCGCGCCATCGGCAAGGGACAGGGCCACGAGGTGGCCGACATCGCGCGCCGCGCCATGACCATCGCCCTGTCGATCATGACGGCGGTCGGGCTGCTCTACGCGCTTGTTCCGTCGGCGGTGCTGCGTCCCTTCCTCGGCGGCGGGGCCGATCCCGCCGTGATCGCCACCGCGACCACCCTGCTGTGGTTCGCCATCGCGCACCAGTATTTCAAGGGATCGCAGAATGTCTGCGTCGGGCTGCTGCGCGGCCTTGGGAACACCAGGGCGGGGCTGACCGGCACGCTGATCGGATATTGGCTGATCGGCATTCCCGCCATGGCGCTGTGCGCCTATCCGCTGGGGCTGGGCGGCTACGGCGTCTGGTTCGGCCTCTGCCTCGGCTTCGGCGCCACCAGCCTGCTGCTGTGGCGGCGCTTTCTCCTCGACCTTCGCCCCCTGACGGGCACCGCGACCCCGCCCCTCGTTTCAAAGGAAGCACGCTGAGATGACCCGGACCCTGCCGAAACTCTGCCTCGTCCTGGGAATGGCCGCCGCCCTGACCGCCGGATCGGCGCTTGCGCAGGATGCTGCGACCCGCGGCGTCGTCGATGACCGCGGCGTCACCGTCCAGGTTCCCGCCAGGCCGCAGCGCATCGCCGCGGTCTCCTATCTCGGCGTCGATGTGGCGCTGGCGGTCGGGGTGATGCCGGTCGCCACCACCTACATGACCGCCGGGCGCGAGCCGGACTATCTGCTGGGGCTGACCGCCGGCATGAAGAAGATCGGCCAGCGGGCCAAGCCCAATCTGGAACTGCTGGCGGAGGCCAAGCCCGACGTGATCGTCGCCATGCGGCGCTACACCCAGGGCAACGCCGCCCAGTTCGACAGGATCGCCCCCTATCTCGCCTACAACATGGAGCTTTCCGGCCAGAGCTTCAAAGAGGTGGCGGAGCTGGCCGCCCTGTTCGGCCAGCCGCAGCGCGGCCAGGAGCTGAACGACGCCTTCAGCAGGCGGCTGGACGAGTATGCCGCCAAGGCGCCGAAGGACAGGCACCCGCGCTTCCAGATCATGTGGGCGGGCAACACCCCCTTCACCTTCCACACCGAGAACATGGCGGCCTGGATCGTCACCAAACTGGGCGGCGAGAACATCGCCGGCCCGATGGTCCAGGGCGGCCGCTTCGGGCTGGAGATGAGCCTGGAAGCGATGCTGGAGAAGGATCCGGAGGTGATCTTCGTCTATGACTCCGGCCCGGAACGCCCGCACCAGTCCAACCCGATCTGGAGCCGGCTGTCGGCGGTGAAGAACGGCCGCGTCCATTATGTCGGCGACGAGTGGGTCGAGCCGAACGGCCCGATCGCCCGCGAGCTGGTCCTGCGCGAGGCCGCGCATTTCCTCTATCCCGACCGTTTCCCGGCGATCGACGTCAAGGCCGAGGCGGCGACGCTGATCCCCGCCGCCGTCCGGAAGTAACCCGCGATGGCGAGCCGCCCGTCACCCGGTCCGCTGCCCCGGGGCCTGCTGCCCCCCGGCCTGCTGACGGCCGCGCTGCTGCTCACGGCGCTGCTGCTCGGCGGCTGGGGGCTGCTGCTCGGCAGCCGTCCGCTGCGGCCGGACACGCTGCTGTCGGTTCTGCTCCACCCGAGCGACGCCATCGACTCCATCCTGGTCTGGACGCTGCGGCTGCCGCGCAGCCTGTGCGCCTTCGTCGGCGGCGTCGGGCTGGCGGTGTCCGGCCTGCTGTTGCAAATCCTGACCCGCAATCCGCTGGCCGGGCCGGGGCTGACCGGCGTCACCTCCGGCGCGGTGACCGCCATCCTGCTGTGCTTCGTGCTGCTGCCCGGCTTCTCCTCGGCCTATTACCCGCTGGTCGGGCTGGCGGGCGGCCTGTCCGCCGCCGCCGTCACCGCCTGGATCGCGCGGGGCGGCGGCGGGACCGGCGGTCCGATGCGGCTGGCGTTGGGCGGGATCAGCGTGGCGCTGTTCCTGGGGGCCGTCACCACCTATCTGATCCTGCTCAGCGGCCCGCAATCGACCTCCCTGTTCTTCTGGCTGTCGGGCGGCTTCCAGGGCGGCTCCTGGCCGCAGCTGCTGGCGATGACGCCGTGGGTCGCCATCGGGCTGGCCGGCGCGCTCGCCTGCCTGCGCGTCATCACCCTGTTCACGCTCAGCGAACAGGCCGCCGCCGGGATGGGCCTGAACCTCGTCCTGTGGAAGCCGGTGCTGCTTCTGCTGGCGGTGCTGCCGGTCGCCGGGGTCGCCCCGGTCGCCGGGCATGTCGCCTTCGTCGGGCTGGCCTCGCCCCACATCGCCCGGCTGCTCAAGCCTCCCGGGCCCGGCTGGCTGATCGGGCTGACCGCGGCGCTGGGCGGCACCATGGTGGTGGCCGCCGATCTGGTGGCGCGCACCGTCGTCCTGCCGCGCGAAATCCCGGTCAGCATCGTCGCCGCGCTGATCGGCGGCCCGGTCTTCCTCCATCTGGTCCGCCGCCACCGCTTCTCCTCCGGGACAGAGGTCTGAGAATGGACCGCACCGCGACCGCGCTCCCCTCCTCCCGCTCCCCCTCCCTTCGTGCCGGCTCCGGCTGGCTGGTGCTGGCCGGCTGCCTGCTGGCGGTCGCCCTGGCGCTGCCGCTGGCGGTCCTGCTGGGCGTCGCCGACATTCCGCTGTCCGACAGCCTCGCCACGCTGGGCGGCGGCGGCAGCGCCATGGCGCGCTCCATCCTGCTCGATTTCCGCCTGCCGCGCGTCGCCACCGGGGTGCTGGCCGGGATCAACTTCGCCGTCGCCGGCCTGCTGCTGCAACGGATCACCCGCAATCCGCTGGCCGATCCGTCGATCATGGGGATCTCGCAAGGCGCCACCCTGGCGGTCGCCGTCTTCCTGCTGGTCAGCGTCTACAGCCATGCGCCGGGCGGCAACACCCTGCCGGAACTGCCGGTCGCCTGGCTGCCGGCGGTCGGCACGCTGGGCGGCCTGGGAGCGGCGGGACTGGTCCATCTGCTGGCGCTGCGTCACGATCTCGGCCCGATGCGCGTCACCCTGTGCGGTGTGGCGATCGGCGCGCTGCTGCACGCGCTGGCGATGGGCATCATCGCCGGCTGGGGCTCCACCCGGATCGAAATCCTGCTCGAATGGCTGGCGGGAAGCCTCTACGCCCGCAGCTGGGACCATGCCGCCTTCCTCGCCCCCTTCACGCTGTCCGGGCTGGCGCTGCTGCCGCCGTTCCTGCGCCCGCTCGACCTACTGAGCCTCGACGCCCCGGTCGCCCAATCCTTCGGGCTGTCCTACCGCCGGCATTTCACGCTGGCGCTCTGCCTGGCCTGCGGCCTTGCCGCCAGCGCGGTGGGGGCGGTCGGGCCGATCGCCTTCGTCGGGCTGCTGACGCCGCATCTGGCCCGCCATGTCGTCGGGCGGCGGCGCCGCCTTCTGCTGCCGGTGACGATCCTGCTGGGGGCGGTGGTGGTCACCGCCGGGGATCTGGCCGGACGGCTGATCGGCGGGGCGGACGAGATCCCGATCGGCGTCGTCACCGCCCTGCTCGGCGTCCCCGTCCTGGTCGTCCTGCTTCGGAAAACTCCCTGAGGGTAGCATGCCGGTTCTCTGTTCCGACCTGTCCGTCGTCTATGGCAGCCACCGGGCGCTGACGGATTTCCGCCTGTCGCTCCAGCCCGGCGAGATCCGCGGCCTGATCGGGCCGAACGGTTCGGGCAAGAGCACGGCGCTGCAAAGCATCGCCGGACTGATCCGCCCGACCGGCGGGCGGGTGGAGATCGACGGACAGCCCGTCCACGCCCTGCCCCGCCGCGCGCTGGCGCGGAAGCTGGCCTATCTGCCGCAACAGCCCGCCGCACCGGAGGACATGACCGTCGAGCAGCTGGTCCGCCAGGGGCGCTTCGCCCATGTCGGGCTGTTCCGCCGCTATTCCCCCGAGGATGAGGAGGCGATCGGCTGGGCGCTGGGCGGCACCGGCCTGACCGCGCTGGCCGATCGCGGCCTGCGCGAGCTGTCGGGCGGCGAGCGCCAGCGCGCCTGGATCGCCGCGGCGCTGGCCCAGCAGGCCCGGGTTCTGCTGCTGGACGAGCCGACCTCCTTCCTCGACATCGGCCATCAGGTCGAGGTGCTCGACCTCGTCCACCGGCTGAGCCGGGAACGGGGCGTCGCGGTCGTCATGGCGATCCATGACATCAATCAGGCGATGGCGGTGTGCGACGCCATTTCCCTGCTGCGGCAGGGAACCCTGATGTTCGACGGCCCGCCGGCCGCGCTGGCCGGCAGCGGCCTGATCGAGACGGTCTTCCGGGTGCGGGGCCGCTTCATCGAGGTCGCCGACGGCGCCGCCCCGCATTTCGACGTCAGCCTCGCCCAGCACCGCAACCGGCGTCACGAGTCCCGCCCCTGAAACCCTGGTGCAGCGAGCCGTCCAATATGGCAGGAGATCGTTGGTCGAGGTGGCGATGCTTCGCTCCGAGGTTTTGATCGGACGCAGCCTGCGCGCCCGCACTCTGCCCGCACAGGTCGCCTGATCTCCATCGCCTGTGGGCGAAATCCGTCAGCAAGCCGGGTTCTGCACCAAGGCCGCGGTCAGGGTGACGTGCCATCGAGGGCGGCGAGCGTGCCGCGGATTGCGGCGATGCGATCCTTCACGGTGGTTTGCGGCGGCCGCACCGCGACCTTGACTCCTTCGTAGAGCAGGCCCGCGCCGGCGGCTTCGAGCGCCGCCGCCACCTTGAACCGGTCCATGACGGAATCGGGCACCTGCTCGCGGAGCGGCGGATGCACGTCGCTCCAGGCCATGCCGTAAGCGCCATCGCGATCCGTCGCACCGGAAAACATCACTCCCCGCAGCAAACCGGCGGAGCGCAGGCGATGCACATGCCGTTCGGGCGCCGTCGCGTCCCGCTCCTCGATTGCCGAGCGGCCCCAGTTCACCGCCATTCCCGTGGGGGTCGGCGACATAGCCGCAGCTGCGGCTACGGCCTGGATCTCGATGTCGAGGGGAAGCAGGCCCTTCTGCCAGGGCAAGGTCGCGGTGCGGGCGTCGCAATGTTCGAGGACGACGGCGACGCCGCCCCAGTCCCACCCCAGAATCTCGCACAGCGACCGCTCCAGCGCGTCTCCACCCGGCCCGGCATCGGCCTGCGCCAGGGTCGGGAACGAATGAAGCTCGACGCCGACGATGCGCTGTCCGCGCGCCAGGCAATCCAGGGCGGCCTCGCGGGCCGACGCGACCAGCCGGACGGCCCGCTCGCGTCCATCGGGATCGGGAGAGGCCAAACCGACGGACGGAGCCTTGGCGGCCATCGTCGCCGCAGCCCCGATCAGGGTCAGCACATGCCCTCCCCGACTTTCCCGATTGCCAGAAACATCGGCCAGAAGGGGGGCATCCTGCTCCCAACCGGGCGCGCCCCAGGAAATCTCCAGGCCGTCGACACCGGGAAGAGAGAGAACCTCCTCCAGAAACGCCCTGCGCTCATGAGCCTCATCCGGCTGGGCGGCATAGGCGCCGACGACGCGGAGGGGCTTGGAACGATGCTCGATGGTCATGGCTGTCGCCCCTTTTCTATCGCGGGCAGTTTTTCACGGCTGCGGGGGGCGCAATCCCGGATCGCGCCCCCCCGCACCGGCCGTCGCACGGGTCAGGCGCGGACGGCGGTCAGGCACGGCCGGTGGAAGGCCGCGCTTCGCCCCATTCGGCATCCGTCGCCGTGTTCAGGTCGCGGTCGAGGGTTTCGGGCAGCGAGTAGGTGGCCAGGAACGACACCAGCATGGTGACGGCCATGTAGATCGCGACCGGAACCCAGGAATTGCCGTACCAGGCCAGCAGGGAGGCGCACAGCAGCGGGGCGATGCCGCCACCGATGATCGACGAGAACTCCCGGCCCAGGGTCACGCCGGCATAGCGGTAGCGGCTGCCGAAGATCTCGGGGAAGAAGCTCATGTGCACGCCGGTCACGCCCTGGGCGGCGACCATGTAACCGAACACGATGATGGCGGTGATCAGGACCGGCGAGCCGGTGTTGAGGCCGGGGAAGACGAGAAACGGCGTAACGACGAGGATTCCGGTCAGCACCAGCGTCATCCGGCGGCGTCCGAAACGGTCGGACAGGCTGCCGGTCAGAAAGGCGGCGAAGGACGCGGCGATGGCGGCGGCAAGCTGGACCGGCGGAACGAAGTGCGTATCGACCCCCACCACATTGATCAGGTAGGAGATCATGAAGACCTGATAGGTGTAGGACTGGGTCGACACGCCCCAGTTCATCAGAATGACCTTGATGACGTTCTTCTTGCCATGCTTCGCGACGACGCGGAGCGGAGCCTGGTTGCGGACATCCACCTTCTTCTTCAGCTCCGTGAAGACGGGGCTTTCGGCGAGTTTCAGCCGGATGACGAAGGCGGCGATGGTGACGAGGATGCTGCTCCAGAAGATGGCACGCCAGCCCCAGCTCATCAGCGCCTCGTTGGGAAGCTGCTGCACGCCGATCCAGGCGATGGCCCCCAGCGCGGTGCCGAAGGCCGCACCCACCATGATCAGCGACGACAGCCGTCCGCGCTGGCCCAGCGGGGCCGTTTCGGTCAGCAGCGTGGCGCCGCCGGACTGCTCGGCGCCCGCTCCGAAGCCCTGGAAGAAGCGGCAGAGCACCAGCAGCAGCGGCGCCCAGACGCCCGCCGTCTCGTAGGTCGGCAGGCAGCCGATGGCGAAGGTCGCCCCGCCCATCAGGAACAGGGTGGTGACCAGCACCCACTTGCGGCCGAACTTCTCGCCGTAATGGGAGAAGAAGAGGCCGCCGAGCGGCCGGGCGAGGAAACCGATGGCATAGGCGCCGAAGGCGGCGATGATGCCGGCCGCCGGGGAGATCGTCGGGAAGAACAGCTTGCTGAAGATCAGGGCGGAGGCGGTGCCGTAGATCACGAAATCGTAATTTTCGAGCATCGTGCCGATGAGCCCCGCCAGCGCGGCACGGCGCACATTCTTGGCATCGGCAGGCGCGTCGGCGGCAGGAGCGGCGGCAGGGGCATCTGCCCGGGCGATCCGTTCGGTTTCCGCGATGGAGCTGGATATCTGAGACATGTCCTGCTTCCTTCATCAACCACCGCAGCGGTGGAGCAATGAGCGTGCACGGCCTGAGCCGCGCGATGAGGGGCGCGATCGTGAGGGTGCCGGCGATGGACAAGCCGGCGGTACGGCGCCAGCGAATGGGCCAGCGGTTGGCCCAACGGTTTGACGTGGCCGGGCTTGCCGCCGGGCAAGCCCGCGACGGTGTCAGCCGGCGTTCAGCGGGGGCTGACCAGATTGCGCAGCGGCTCTCCCGCCGCCAGCCGGGCGATGTTCGCGGCGACGTCGCGCACGCGGCCCTGGAAGGTCTGGGTGGTGACCCCGGAGATGTGCGGCGTCATCAGAATGTTGTCGAGCGTGTCGAAGGGCAGTGCCGCCGGCTGGGCATGGGCGCCGCCGGTCGGGTACTGGTACCACACGTCGATGACGGCACCGCCGATGCGGCGTTCCTTCAGCGCGTCGTAAAGCGCCTCGGGATCGACCAGCGGGCCGCGGCTGACATTGACCAGCAAGGCATCGGGCTTCATCGCCGCAAGCTGGGCCTTGCCGATGAGGTGGCGCGTCTCCGGCAGCAGCGGCAGGCACAGCACGACGATATCGCTTTCCGCGAGCAGGCGGTCGAGACCGTCGGTGCCGGCGACCCAGTTCAACCCTTCTCCTTCGGCCCTGGCGGGCCGTGAGGTGACGGCGACGCCGGAGGCGCCGAACGCCCGCATCAGCCGCCAGACATGCGATCCGATGTGACCGTACCCGACGATGCCGACGGTGGCGCCGGCCAGCGACCCCAGTTGGGAGCGCTGCGCTTCGTAGACGGAGGAATCCCAGTGCCCCCTGCGCAGTTCGCGGTCCTGTTGCAGAAGCTGGCGGCGCATGACGACGCTGGTCGCCGCCACATATTCGGCGATCGAGGATTCGTGACAGAAGGTGTTGGCACACAGCACGCCATCGGGCAGCGCCTTGCCGTCGATGCCGTCATAGCCGGCACCGCCGACATGGACCAGCCGCAGGCAATCGGCGGCGGCCCCCATCGCGGCGGTGAAGCGCGGACCGACGAAGATTTCGGCGCCCGGCAGGTCGGCCGCGACCGCCGCCTCGTCGAAGGCGGGATGCCAGGACACGACGGTGCCCGCGGGAAGCTGCGCCTCCATCAAGGCGCGGTGGGGCAGGAAGTTGGCGTCGGCAATCACCACGCGGAGGGGGGACACGGGCGGAGCGTTGCCCCCGCCGGCCTGCGATTTCCCCTTGGGCTTGGCACTCATGGTTTTCCCCCTCGATGGTGTTCCCGCCGAATTCCGCAGCGACGGAGCGCTGCGGTCAGCGGAATGGATTGATTGCCCGACCGGATCCGATGCCCTGTCCCGGTCCGTTCACGCTCCGGATGCTTCTTATCGCGGGCGGCGGCGCAAGGCACCCCATGCCGCCCCTGCGTCCTTAGGCATCTGCCGGACCGGCCGCCGAGAATTGGGCAATTGGTACACTGGTCTTCTATTCCAGTGGATAGTGCACCGGGCCAGGGCCTGTCAACTGCATAACGCTGGATGCACAAAATGTTTTGTGAACGTGCGACCGACGGTCGCAGGGCAGAGCCTTGACTGCCCGGTCCTTCATCGACCGAGTCCCCGGCCCGGCAGAACCCTCCGCTTGGATGTTCACGCCCATCCCGTTGATAGAACGTCATATTTTTCCTGACGCCCCCGGCAGGCCGGCAATCGTCGCCGCCCTATGCCGCCGACACCGGCCACAAGGCCGAACACGCCCATGTTGACAAGCCCGCGCAGCCGGCATAATCATCGAACCAGAAGACCAATTTGCATATTGGTCCACTTTACCAGATACGCACCACCGCCTCTGCCGGGCACCCCGGCAACGCACGAAGTGCCCGCGGATCGGATAATCGGACCGCATCCCACACGGACACGAGGCGCGACGGCGCGCCGTTACCTTTCAGGAGAGACCAGATGCGCGGCTGTGTTCTGCATGGACAAAAGGACCTTCGCCTTGAAACGCTCGACGAACCGGCTTTGAAACCGGGAGAGGTCCGCGTCAGGATCGCTGCCGGCGGCATCTGCGGGTCGGATCTCCATTATTTCTTCGAAGGCCGTGTCGGCGATTTCAACGTCCGGGAGCCGATGATCCTGGGCCACGAGATCAGCGGCGATGTCGTCGAGGTCGGCCCCGACGTCACCCGGACCAGGATCGGCGACCGCGTCGCCGTCAATCCCGGCAAGCCGTGCCGGACCTGCCCGCACTGCCTGGGCGGCCGGGAAAATCTCTGCGCCAACATGATCTTCTTCGGCAGCGCCTCGCGCTTCCCCCATGTCCAGGGCGCCTTCCGTGAAACGCTGGTGGTGCGCGATTTCCAGTGCTTCCCGGTGCCCGCCGACACGAAGCACACCAATCTGGTCTTCGCCGAGCCCTTCGCCGTCGCCCTCCATGCGGTGGCGCAGGCCGGCAGCCTGCTCGGGCGGCGGGTTCTGATCACCGGCGCCGGGCCGATCGGCTGCCTGATCGCCGTCGCCGCGCGCCGGGCGGGTGCCGAGCACATCACCATCACCGACCTGTCGGACAAGCCGCTGGAAATCGCCGCCCAAATCGGCGCCGATGAAACCGTCAACGTGCTGGCCGACAGCGAAACCCCCAACCGCTGGCAGGCCGACCGCGGCTGCTTCGACGTCTGCTTCGAAGCGTCGGGCAGCGCCAGGGCGGTGGAGACCTGCGTGCTCAGCACCCGCCCCGGCGGCGCCGTCGTCCAGGTCGGCATGCTGGCGCCCGGCCTCACCCCGATTCCGCTGAACCGGCTGCTCGCCAAGGAAGTGACGTTCAAGACCTCCTTCCGCTTCCACGAGGAATTCGCCTGGGCGGTGTCCGCCCTGACCACCGGCGGCGTCGACCTGTCGCCGCTGGCCACGGCGCAGTTCCCGTTCGAGGCGGCGGCCGAGGCGTTCGCCGCGGCGCATGACCGCAACAGCAACATGAAGGTTCAGATCGTCTTCTGATCCGGCGGCGCCGTGCCCCGGCACGGCGCAAGCCCACCCCACCCTTGCGAGCGCTCCATGAAAATCACGCAGCTGGAAACACTGAGGACGGACGAGTTCTCCAACGTCGTCTGGGTCCGCGTCCACACCGATGCCGGCATCGTCGGCCTTGGCGAGACCTTCTACGGCGCCGGCGCGGTCGAGGCGCACATCCATGACGTGCTGGCCGCCCGCCTGCTCGGCAAGGATCCGCTGCGCATCGAGGCCCATGCCCGCGAACTGGTGAACCTGCCGATGGCGCAGTCCTCGACCGGCGCCGAATACCGCGCCGCCTCGGCCATCGACCTCGCGCTGTGGGACATTCTCGGCAAGGTCTGCGGCCAGCCGGTGCACCAGATGCTGGGCGGCCTTTGCCACGACCGGGTGCCGGTCTACAACACCTGCGCCGGCTACGGCTATGTGCGCTCCAACAGGATCAAGCCGGTCGACACCTGGAACCTGGGCTCCAGCGAGGGGCCGTACGAGGATCTGAACGGCTTCATGAGCGATGCCGGCCGGCTGGCGGAAAGCCTGCTGGAACAGGGCATCACCGGCATGAAGATCTGGCCGTTCGATCCGGCCGCCATCGCCAACGACGGCCGGTTCATCACCGCCGAGCAGATGAAGCGCGCCGTCGAACCGTTCGAGAAGATCCGCAAGGCGGTGGGCGACCGCATGCAGATCATGGTCGAATTCCACTGCCTGTGGAATCTGCCGACCGTCAAGAAGATCGCCCGCGTCCTGGAGGACTACGATCCCACCTGGTACGAGGATCCGATCCGCATGAACTCGGTCAACGCGCTGACCGAGCTGGCCGCCTCGACCAGCGTGCCGATCTGCGCCTCGGAAACGCTGGGATCGCGCTTCCCCTACAAGGACATGCTGGAAGCCGGCGCCATCGGCGTGGTGATGACCGATCTGGTGTGGACCGGCGGCCTCACCGAGGGCCGCAAGATCGCCTCGCTCGCCGACACCTACCATCGTCCCTACGCCCCGCACGACTGCACCGGTCCGGTCGCCTATGTCGCCGCGGTCCATTCCTCGCTGTCGAACCCGAACACGCTGATCCAGGAGTCGGTGCGGGCCTTCTACACCGGCTGGTACACCGAACTCGTCACCGAGGTGCCCCGCATCGTCGACGGCCATGTCCTGCCGATGGAAGGGCCGGGGCTCGGCACCGAACTGCTGCCGGCCGTCTTCGAGCGTCCCGATCTGCGCGTTCGCCGCACCAGCCTCTAACCGGAAGACCCACCATCATGACCACCATGTTCGATCTGAGCGGGAAGACCGCCCTCGTCACCGGATCGGCCCGCGGGCTGGGCAACGCCATCGCCGAAGGGCTGGCCGAGGCCGGTGCCGCGATCATCCTCAGCGACATCAACCCCGACACCCTCGCCGATGCCGCCGCCAGGGCGCGCGACAAGGGCTACACCGTCCATGAATCCGCCTTCGACGTGACCGACGAGGACGCCGTGGCGAAGGCCTTCGCCCGGTTCGACGAGCAGGGGATTTCCGTCGACATCCTGGTCAACAACGCCGGCATCCAGATCCGCAGCCCGCTGGTCGATTTCCCGGTTTCGGACTTCCGCAAGGTCATCGACACCAACCTGACCAGCGCCTTCCTCGTCGGGCGCGAGGCGGGCCGCCGCATGGTCGCGCGGCGGGCGGGCAAGATCATCAACATCGGGTCGCTGACCAGCGAGCAGGCCCGCGTCACCGTGGCGCCCTATGCCGCCGCCAAGGGCGGCATCCGCCTGCTGACCAAATCGATGACGGCGGAATGGGCGGAGTTCAACGTCCAGATCAACGCCATCGGTCCGGGCTACATCGTCACCGAGATGAACAAGCCGCTGATCGAGAACGAGGAGTTCGACGGCTGGGTGAAGAAGCGCACGCCCGCCCGCCGCTGGGGCAATCCGTCGGATCTGGTCGGAACGGCCGTGTTCCTCGCCTCGCCGGCCTCCGATTTCGTCAATGGACAGCTGATCTTCGTCGATGGCGGCATCATGGCCGTCTACTGACCTCGTGACCTCCCACCCCGCCGGGCGGAGACGCCCGGCGGGGCCTGCGATTGACTCCACCGTCAAGGATGCCTAAACAACTGGAGCGATTACAAACCAGAGAACCAGTTCGGTGATCGGAGAGCGGCATGGATGATCCTGATTTCGACGTCTCCCGCCACTTTCAGAAGATCAAGATCCGGCGGCCGCCCGACATCATCATCGAGCAGATCAGCGACCTGATCGCCCGCCGGATCATCAAGGCCGGCCAGAAGCTGCCGGCCGAACGGGTGCTCGCGGAGCGTTTCGACGTCAGCCGCGGCACGGTCCGGGAGGCATTGCGCCGCCTGGAGTTCTTCGGGATCGTCCGCACATCGCCGCAGAGCGGGACGGTGGTGGAAAATCTCAGCGAGCATGTGCTGATCGGCCTCATCAGCAACATCCTGAACGCTGGCGACACCAGCCCGGAGATGCTGATCGAGGTCCGCGGCGCGCTGGAGGCATTGTCCGCCCGGCTGGCGACCGAACGCGCCCATGGCGCCCAGATCGCCGAAATCCGCAAGGCCCAGCAGCGGATGCGCGAGCAGGCCGAGGCCAACGCCTACACGCTTGAGGAGGATCTCCTGTTCCACCTGAAGGTGGCCGAAGCGACCAACAACAACCTTCTCCGGTCGCTGATCGCCCTGATGGGGCCGGACGTGCTCCGCTTCTCGCACCAGCACGCCACCTACAAGGACGGGCGCATGCATGCCGCCGCCAACGAGCATGACGCGATCATCGCGGCCATCGAGAGCGGCAAGCCCGACGAAGCCGAAAAGCTGATGAAGCAGCATATCGACAAGTCCTACGAGCATTACCGCCGTGACGGCAACACCGACACCGCTCCGGTGGACGGTGATGCGGAGTCCGGGAAGCCGGTTCGCAAGCGGCGCTCCAAGGCCGCGACCGTGTGAGCGGCCTCGCCGATTGGGGCATCGGCGGACAGGAGCGGTCAGAGTGGGGCGGGTTGTCGGTGGGACGCACGGCGACCTGCCCTTGGCGGAGCATCGCCAGGATCTCGCAGCGGGTGATTGTCCCCACCGACGCGGAAGCAAGTGACCACCAGAAATTCCTTGAGATTATCCTCTTCACGTTGCCTGATCGGTGCCCCCGTTTATCTTGTCCATGTTCTTCCGTTGCTAGCATCCAACCAATCGGTGCAGGAGTTTTGCACAATCCGCCATAGTTCTGTAACGATAGCGCCAGGAATTCATCATAATTCCCGGCTAAAGTATCGCCGCAGCCAATCGCGCTGAGACACAGGCTGGATTTTGATGGAGAGGCGGGAGATGAAGGCCTGGAAATTCTTTTTTGCAGCATGCATCGGATTTTCTTTAATTGCCGAACAGTGCGCTGCCGGCGATACAGTCAAGGAAGAACGCCTCCAACTGCCGATCCAGGTCGGTTCCGTTGCGGAACAGCTTGAAACGCTGGTGGTCCGCCCGGTTGCCGGCGACAGATTTCCCTTGGTGCTGATCGTCAATGGCTCGGCGGGAGCCTCTCCATCCGAGATGCACCCGGATTGGCTGGCGCAGATGGCTCATGATTTCGCCCATCGTGGCTGGATCGCGGCGTCGGTCGTCTGGCCCGGCTATGGCCGCTCGACCGGAACCTTCATGAACAAAGCCGGTGATTGCGCGCAGCCGAATGTTTCCCTGTTCCTCGATGCCCATGGAGACGAACTCGCCGCCGCTCTCGCGGCTTTGCGCAACCGCAGCGACGTCGACCCGTCGACGACGTTGGGCGTCGGGGTGTCGATCGGCGGCGCTTCCATGCTCGACCTCGCCGGACGAAAGGACAGGCCCCTGACGGCGGCGGTCAACATCTCCGGCGGCGTGTACCACTACACGAAGGTCGGCGTCGCCGAGAGCAATTGCTCCTTGTATCAGGACGACCTTGTGCGGAATTTCTCCGGCTTCGGCCGTGACAACCCGACACCGACACTCTGGATCTACGCCGCCAACGACCCTTATTTCGGTCCCGATCTGGCGCAGAGACTGTTGAGCGGATACCGGTCTGAAGGCGGAAACGTCGAATTCGTAGGGTTGCCGCCCTTCGAAAAGGATGGCCATACCCTGTACAAGCAGGAAGCCAGTGTGCTGCTCAACCCCAGGATCGATGATTTCCTGCGGCGCAACCATCTGCCGGCGATGAGCAACGAGGCACTGGCGCCGCTCCTTTCCGTCCTGCCGGCCGCAGATCGCTCCAGCGCGCAGCGCTACCTGAAGAGCGCCACCGAGAAAGCCGCCGCGATGGGCGATGGCGGCGACGGCTTTTTCTGGTTCTACGGCGCCCAGTCGATCGAGGATGCACGCCAGCATGCACTGACGGTCTGCCAGGAGAAAGGCGTGAAGAACTGCCGGATCGTGGCGGAAAACATGCAGCTTGCCGAAGGATGGCGAAACGGCCCGTCGGCTGCCGGGCAATGACGCCGGTTCAGAGCATCCGTCCGGAGCCGTTCCCGACGCCGGAGTGATGCTCAGCCCGTCATCGGCTGAACCTCTCCAAATGCCCCTCCAAATCCGGCCGGCCGGTCGCCCACGCTGTGCATGGCCGGCAGGGTGAGGGTTGCACGCAGCCCGCCATCCGGCCGGTTCTCCAGGACAATGTCTCCCCCATGCCCCCGGGCGATGGAACGGGCGATGGACAGGCCCAGGCCAACGCCCCCGGTGGAGCGGTTCCGTGACCGTTCGAGGCGTACGAACGGCTCGAAGACCCGTTCCAAATCCACCGGCGCAATGCCCGGCCCGCGGTCGTCGACCACCACACGAACCTCCGCACCGGCTGGAGCCACCGACACGGCCGCCGCGCCGCCATCGGCCATGTCATCGCAGACGCTCTCGACCAGCGAGACGAGATCCATGGCCCGAGCCTCCTCCCCACCCTCCTCGCGGGCGAAGCTCAGGATGGCTTCGGCGGTCAGCCGCAACTCCTCGACATTTTGCAGCATTCTCTGCTTCGTCTCGCCGTTGTCGAGCAGTTCGGCGTGGTAGGCCGCATGATCTGGACCCGGACCTCGGAACGACGTCCCGACCATGGCGCTGAGCCGGGCGCGCGCCGCAAGGGTTTCCTCCGTCTGGTGGACATAGGCGGCCAGTTCCTTGCGATCCCACCAGAAGCGGAATTCGGCGCTGCCGGACGCTTCCAGAACATCGTCGTGAAGGGCGGCAGGCGTCGCCGCGACCAGCCGGATGGTCGCGGCGGTCTTGGCGATGGTGTCGTCCAGCCGCGGCTGCTGGATCGCCAGGGCGCGCTCGTCCAGATAGACGACCCAGCTTCCCAGCTTTCCCACGACGGCGGCGGCGGTAAGCAGCAGGACCATCTGGGTGAACAGGGTCCGCGGCACGAGGCGGCGGAGCAGGCCGGTCACGGCAGATCCCTCACGTCGGCGGCGAAGGAATAGCCGCTGCCCCAGACCGTCTTGATCAGGGCCGGGTTTCGCGGATCGGTTTCCACCTTGCGGCGGAGACGGCTGACCTGATTGTCGATGCTGCGGTCGAAGGCGTCGGCGGCCCTGCCCTTGGTCAGGTCGAGCAGCTGCTCGCGGGAGAGCACGAGGCCGGGGCGCCGCACGAACGCCTCCAGCAGCAGGAACTCCGACGTGCTGAGCGAGACCGCCACGCCATCGGCGCCCGTCAACTCCCGCCGCCCCATGTCCAGCACCCAGCCGTCGAACTCCACGCGCGGGCTGGCGCCACGCCGGTGGGCCGGTTCGGTGGGCAGGCTGCGGCTGCGGCTGCGGCTGCGGCGCAGGACGGCCTTGATCCACCCCTGTCCAGCGATCCGATTTCACCGCCGCCCGGAACGGCGTGTGTTCGGGCCGTTCCATTTTGACGATGCAACCCCTCAGGGAGAAGTGATGGCGAGACTCACGGTCAATGGCAGGCTGGTGGAGGTCGATGTCGAGGAGGACACGCCGCTGCTCTGGGTCATTCGCGAGCATGTCGGCCTGACGGGGACGAAATACGGCTGCGGCGTCGCACAGTGCGGCGCCTGCACGGTGCATATCGACGGCACCATCTCCTCAGAGCAACGACTCAATGCTGCAACCCAGCAGGGAGGGGGCGATACCGGTTTCCATCGCAGCGAACATACCATCGATGAAATCCATCAGCGCATCCGAGGCGGTGACCGCCCTGTCGGGGTGGCGATTCGCTACGGCGTTCAGAACCGCCAGATGATGACCGATTGTCCCGTCGAGGTTCGTCTGCCCCACCATGTGGGTGTGATGGATGAAGCCGATCCGCCGAAACAGGGTCTGAAGCGGGCGGAGCGTATGCTCCAGGAAGGGTTCTCCCGCCGCCGTCAGGATCAACTGGTCGATCCGTCGGTCCAGCGTGCTGAATTCCGCCAACGTGATGGTGGCGCGCCTTTCGCGCAGTACGCGCTCCATATGCAGCATATGGTTGCGATGGGGTAAGGCTTGAACGCTCGGTGGCCAGACGGATGAGGAAGCGCTCGATGTCGCGGCGGAGCTTCAGCAGCAGGCGTTCGCGGGCCAAGTCGATCGGCGCGATCTGCAAGCCGTGGCGGGGGTGGACGATGATCAGCGTGTCGGCGGCGAGCCGGGAACGCCCGATGGTCGGCCTTGAACTGCCGCCAGTTCTGACAATGGCGAAAACCGCCACTCTTCCATCCGCTACCGCGGTGGCCATTCCCTTCGCTTTCCTGCCCTCGCTGAGTCCCGAGATCGTGGAGAACCTGCGCGTCGCCATCACCGGGCCGATGGCCTCGGCGAAAGGCGAGCATGAAAGCACGATCGTTTGCCGACATCCGCCGGCTTATTACAATCTGCAGGACTTCATTCCTCAACATTGCTTCAATCCACGGGGGGCCACCATCTTGCAGGCCTGCGCACAAAAATAAAAACATACCGTCTAGACGGTTTACAGCGATCGGCGCTTGGTGATAGCGTGACAACGTCGTCATCAGCGCAGGACAGGCCATGGCCGCCGACATGCAGATGCCCTCGAGCGGCGGAACCCCTACGGGTTCCCCGATCCACTCCAGGGGCGCCCCTGACTTCGCCGCTCCCGGCTACGCCGACGGTGACTGCCTAGAGATCTGCGATTCCTGCGGCCAACCGGTTCTGCTGCCTTCGCCGGAGCCGGGCCGCCGCCATCATTGTTCGCGTTGCGGCGAGTTGCTCAGGCGGGATCATGACGAACCGCTTGCGACGCCCCTGGCGCTGTCCATCGGCGCCTGGCTCCTCGGCGTCGTTACCCTTGCGTCGCCGCTCCTCTCAATCCGGCTGCTTGGACGCTACAGGGACAGTACCCCGCTGTCCGGTGCCCGCTTCTTCCTGGAGGACGGTGCCGCCCCGCTCGCCCTGCTGCTGGTCGCGACGGTGGTGATGGCGCCGCTGCTGCGTCTGACTCTGCGGATCGCGATGCTGTCGGGCCTTCTCATGTTCCGATCCCCGCAGCGGATGGCGCCCCGCATGGCGGCGCTGCTTCGCTGGCACGATCGGCTCGGCGCCTGGTGCATGCCCGAAATCTTCCTGGTCGGCGGGATCGTGGCCTATGTCCGGCTCACGACCATGGCGGACGTTCAGGTCGGGCCGGCGGCCTATGGCCTCTTCGCCTTCGTGGTGACGACCCTGGTTGCCGATGCCCTGTTCGAACCGCAGTCGATCTGGCATGCGCTCAACGCTGCGGAAGACCCGGCGCCTTTCCTGGCCGGCTCCCCCCCGCAAAGCTGCCCGTGCTGCCGCCGGTCGGCGTTCCTGCCGCCCGGCGCACCCTGCCCGCGCTGCGGAACCCCGCTGCGGTCGCGCAAACCCGACAGCGTGGCGCGAAGCTGGGCCCTGGTGACGGCGGCCGCCATCGCCTATGTGCCGGCCAATCTGCTGCCGGTGATGACGCTGATCCGGCTGGGTCACGCTGAATCCCACACGATCATGGGCGGTGTCGCAGCCTTCGCCGAGAACGGCTTCTGGCCGCTGGCGGTGATCGTCTTCGTGACAAGTGTCCTGTTTCCGCTGCTGAAGCTTGCCGGCCTGTCGGCGATGCTTCTGCATGTGAGCAGGCCGTCCGGCGACCGGGCCTGGATCTACACACGTCTCTACAGCCTGATCGAGGCGCTGGGTCGCTGGTCAATGATCGACGTCTTCATCGTGGCCGTGCTGATCGCGCTGCTTCGGTTCGATGCCGCCGCCTCGGTCGTCGCCGGTCCCGGCGGTATCTTCTTCGGAGCGGTGGTCGTCCTGACCATGCTGGCCGCCAGGGCATTCGATCCGCGGCTGCTGTGGGATGCCGGCACCTGCCCGGCGGCCGTCCCGTCCTGTGGGAGGCGGTGATGACCTTGAGGTCCCACACCTCCGGACGACGCCGGCGAACGCTCTCCTGGGTCTGGCTGGTGCCGGTGCTGGCGGCCACCCTCTCGGTGGTGGTCGGTTACCAGGCATGGCGTCAGCGGGGAACAGCCATCACCATCGACTTCCGGAGCGCCTCGGGCATTGTCGCCGGCCAGACCCAGATCCGCTATCGCTCGGCCCAGATCGGCAGTGTGGAGGCGGTGCGGTTGGCCGAGGACCGCTCGCACCTGCGCATCACCGCGAGGATCGACGGCACCTTTGCCGGCTGGCTGACGGAAGGCGCCCGATTCTGGATCGTGCAGCCCCGGCTCGGCGCCGAGGCGCTGTCGGGCTTCGAAACCTTGCTGACCGGCCCATACATCGAGTTCGACCCGGCCGGGATGGCCAAAACGCAGCCGGAAACCCGCTTCACCGGCCTCGATCAGCCTCCCGATATCCGCGCCGGGGAACATGGCTCCGTCTATCTTCTGCAAACCGAAAGGTTGGGGCCGCTGTCGGCCGGATCGACCGTGAGCTTTCGCGATCAGCCGGTCGGTTCCGTGCTGGATGTCGATCCGCCGGTCGCGGATGGCCCGATCACGCTCCGGATCTTCATCCGTGCCCCCTATGACGGCTATGTCCGGGCCGAGACCCGCTTCTGGAACAGCAGCGGCATCCGCCTCGATCTTGGCTCGACCGGTCTGACTCTGGAACTGGAAAGTCTGCGGGCGGCCCTGGGTGGCGGCATCGCCTTCGAAACCCCGCCGGACAAGCTGGGAGGACCGGCGGCGCCGTCGGGTGCGGCATTCCCGCTGCTTGCGGACCGAAGCGTGGCTGCGGCGGCCGATACCGCCGGCCGGGTGGAGATCCTCACCTATTTCGATGAGGCCATCGATGGTCTTGGCGTCGGCTCTCCCGTCGATCTTCAGGGCCTGCGGGTCGGCACTGTCACCGCCGTAGGCCTGGTCCACGACGCCAGGACCCGGCGGTTTCGCGTGGCCGTTCACCTGACGGTGGAGCCGGACCGCCTCCTTGGGAGCGGCAGCACCCGGTCCGAGGCAGAGCGCCTGCTGTCCGGCCGGGCTGGGGAGCGCTATCGGATCGCGCTGCGGACCGGCAATCTGTTGACGGGCGCGAAGCATCTGTCGATCGAACACTGGAACGATGCTCCGGAGCCGGACGGGCCGGCGGCGATCGCACAGGCGGTGGAGGGCAGCGGCGCGATCCTGCTGCCGTCGCTCCCCGGCACGGGAAGCGATCCGATTGCCGCACTCAGCGCGGTGGCGGGCCGGATCGATGCCCTCCCGCTGGAGGCGATCGGCACCCGACTGGTTTCGGCCCTCGCCGCCATCGACGGGCTGGCCGGCAGTGCCCGGACCCTTCTGCGCAAGGCGGACAACGGGCTGGGACCGGCCATGGCGCAGTTGCCGCAACTGATGCGGGCCGGCGCCCAATCCCTGAACGCCGTGCAGACATTGGCACGCTCTCTGGAGGAAGGCTATGGCGCGGAGTCGTCGTTCCGGCGGCAGACTGAGCAGGGTGTGCGGCAGGCTGCCGAGGCCGCCAAGGCCTTGCGCCGGCTCGCCGAACTGCTGGAGAGCCACCCCGAGGCCCTGATCCAGGGGCGCGGGCCATGACGGCCGGATATTTCCCCGGGGCCACCGGCCGGCGCGTCCTGCTGGGATGGCTGCTCGCGGTGTCGCTGGCCGGTTGCACCTCCGCCCGGCTGGACTGGTTCCGTCCTGTACCGCTTGCCGGACCCGTGCGTGCGGACGTCATGGCGCGGGTCGAACTGCGCGACGTGACGGTGGCGCGCGCCTTGGATCGCCCGGACATTCTCAGACTGGCCGGCGACACCCGGTTGGTTCCGACCGGCGGGCAATGGGCAGCCGCGCCGGGCGACCTGATTGCCGCCGTGCTGCGACGGAACCTGGCCGACCGGCTGCCCGCCGCCACCGTGACCGATGCCGTCAGTGGCATCGCGACCGGCGCCATCGACGGAGTCGGCGCTCCAGCTGTCCTGGTCGAGGTCAGGATCGACCGGTTCGAGGCCGACGCCGACGGACGCGCCGTTCTAACCGCGCATTTCGTCCTGCGCCATCCCCATTCCCCACGCCCTCCCGCTGAACGGAGCGTCGAGGAAACCGTCAGTCCCGCCGGCCCCGGACCGGATGCGCTCGTCCTGGCGCTGAGCCGGGCTCTCGCGCGCCTTGCCGACCGTATCGCGGACGCGCTTACGGCTTCTTGAACACCACCCTCGGAAAGGATCAAATTCCATGCCTCAAATCCTCGCCGCGTCACGGGCACGCCGACGCCTCATTCCGGCGGCCGTCGTCGCTTTCGTCTGCGCACTGGTCGCCGCCTGCGCCAGTCCCGATCCCGTCGCCTACGCCGGCCTCAAATCCTCCTCCTATCTCGCCCCTAATCCACAGGATGACACCGGCCGGATTCCGTTCCGCTACAACACCGGGATGA
This sequence comes from Azospirillum sp. TSH100, assembly GCF_004923295.1. Taxonomy (NCBI): domain Bacteria; kingdom Pseudomonadati; phylum Pseudomonadota; class Alphaproteobacteria; order Rhodospirillales; family Azospirillaceae; genus Azospirillum; species Azospirillum sp. TSH100. The sequence goes on along the minus strand of NZ_CP039635.1, from coordinate 670,257 downwards.
ACTGGCGCGACTATGACCAGATCATCATCGATCCGGTCGCGATCTACCGCGGCGCCGACCAGCAGTTCGGCGACATGTCCGAGGAGGACAAGAGGGCACTCGCCGACCACATGCAGCGCAGCTTCACCGCGGAGCTGTCGCCCCGCTTCCGCACCGTCCAAACCCCAGCACCGCACACCCTGCGTCTCAGGCTGACCCTGACCGGCGCCGCCACCACGACGCCGGTGCTGGGGACTCTGTCGCGCTTCGACATCGCCGGCGGCCTCTACAACGGGGTGCAGTCGGTGCGTGGCGGCGAGGGCACGATGACAGGTTCGGTGATCTACGCGGTCGAGATTTACGATGCGCCATCGGACCGGCTGCTGGATGCCTTCATCGCCAAGCAGTACCCCAATCCCTACAACATCCCATCGAGCTTCGGATCGCTGGCGGCAGCCAGGACCGGCATCGACAAGGGCGCCGCGGCCTTGGCGGCGCAACTGCGATGAGCGGGGTGGCGGACTGGAGCGCCACCGGGTCAAGCGGCTCTGCCTAGACCCTGCCCCGCATGGGGAAGCCGGAGGCCTGGAGTCCGTCAGGCAATGTGACCAGAACCTGACGGACTCCCATCGCGCAGACATCCGAAACGGAGCCGCTCGCCCATGAAACCAACCAGCCGGCTTGTTATTCAAGGCGTCGGCGCGCTATGACTGTCCGTCCCGCCTCACACTTTCCGGCCTGAACCGGCCGAAACCGCCTCGTTCGAGTTTCTCATGGAAAATTCTGTCCGTTCGGAACGCACCCGCAATGCCGTTCTTCAGGCAGCATTGACGATCATCGCGCGGGATGGGCCGGGGCGGCTCACGCTCGATGCGATCGTCAAGGAAAGCGGGATGAGCAAGGGCGCCCTCCTGCACCACTTCCACAACAAGAGCGCGGTGATGGCGGCGCTTCTCGCCTATCAGACCGAACAGTTCGAGGAGGCTTCGCGGCATTTCCTGGCCGAAAATGAGGATGCGCTCGCCTATCCGCAGTTGGCCGCCCAGATCGATACCCTGCGCCAGACGCTGACCCGGCAACGCGCCATCGCCTTCGCCGTCTTCGCGGTCGTCGCCGAGAATCCGGACCTGCTGAGCAGTGCGCGGGAGCACTCGGCGAAAACCGTCGCAAAGATCAAAGCGGAGGCAACCGACCCCGATCTCGCGCTGCTCCGCTGGGCAGCGGCGCGGGGGCTGGCCGTCACCGAACTGCTGGGGATGTGCCCCCTGTCCCAGGAGGACCGTGACCGGCTGTTCGACCGGCTGTTCGACGATGACAGATGGACGGGATGCCAGTCATCGGCGTTGTGAGGTGAAAACCCATTGCCGACACGACCGGGACTGCTCTGCGGCAGGTGGTCGGACCTTGGGCGACCACATCATAGCCGTCCAGGCAGCGGACGGGCGGGCGGGGCAATGCACCGGAGGTGCGGTCATTTGTCGGAAGCTGCCGTTTGAAGAAGCATCCCGTCAGCTGCTCATGAGGACTTATCGAGGGGATCATCCACGATATCGCAGCGCGTCCAACAGGACCGCAAATGCGGCGGACGGTTGGCGCCTGCTTGGATAATAGAGGTGGTAGCCGGGGAAAGGCTGGCTCCAATCCTCCAGGACACGTATCAGGCGCCCATCCGCCAGATGCGCCGACACTCGGTCTTCCATGACAAACGCCAAGCCGAACCCCGCGGTTGCCGCCTGGACGATCATCCCGACATTGTTGAATGCGAGCTGTCCCTCGACTCTTACCCGCAGTTCGCGACTGCTCTTCTTCAGCTCCCAGGCATACAAAGTCCCGGAACTCTGGAGCCGAAGATTGATGCACCGGTGCTCGGCCAAGTCCTGTGGTGAATGGGGGATTGGCCGTGATTTGAAATAGGCGGGAGATCCGACCACCACCATGCGCAGATCCGGGCCGATCCTGGTGGCGATCATATCCTTGGCAAGCGCTTCGCCCAATCGAACGCCAGCATCGAACCGTTCGGTCACGATATCGGAGAATGAGGAGTCAATGCTCAACTCGACGTGGATGTCGGGATAGTTGGGGAGCAGCTTTTCGAGAGCAGGCCACAGGACGGTCGTTGCGGCATGCTCGGACGTGGTGATCCGGATCGTCCCGGCCGGCCTCTCGCGCAGTTCTCCCAGAGAGACGAGCTGGGCGTCAATGACGTCCAGTGCCGGCCTCAATGTGGCGAGCAGCCGTTCGCCCGCGTCCGTCGGCGCAACGCTGCGGGTGGTCCGGGTCAGCAAGCGCACGCCGATCCGCGTCTCCAGACGCCGGATCGTATGGCTCAACGTCGATTGCGACGTGCCCAGCTTCGCGGCAGCGCGGGTGAAGCTCCTCTCCTCGGCTACGAGCAGGAAGGCGTTGAGGTCAACCAGATCCTCGCGTTGCATTCATGAACCCCCGATATGACCCCATGCGGTTTATAGCGTCTAATCCTTGGCGCGCCTCCCGTTTAGATCATTGGGTGCCGCCGATGGTCTGAACCGTCGGCAACGGCCATACCGGGGGCGCAATGGACATCAAGCGCGATGGGGCGAACCCCTCGCAAGGAGGGCCGGAAGAGCATTTCTCCGGCACGCTCGCGTTGATGTGCCGTTCACGGGCCCCGCATTTGAAGGAGATGTGAGATGGCGAACGACGTGATCGTGGTGATCGGATCCGGCGGCATCGGTCTGGCGATCGCCCGGCGGCAGGGCTTCGGTAAGACGGTGCTGCTCGCAGACTTCAGCGAGACGGTGCTGCAGGCTGCGGTGGACGGCATGACGGCGGCCGGTTACACCGTCGAGGCGCAGGGCGTCGACGTCGCTTCGCGGGAGTCGGTGCGCGCGCTTGCCGGCAAGGCAGCGTCGCTGGGCAGCGTGACGCAGGTCATCAACACCGCCGGCCTGTCGCCGAACATGGCGTCCCCTGCCAAGGTGCTGGAGGTCGACCTTTACGGATCGGCCGTGGTGTTCGAGGAGTTCGAGCACGTCATCGCCCGTGGTGGCGCTGGTCTGGTCATCTCCAGCATGGCAGGCCACATGATGCCGCCCCTGCCAGCAGATCAGGAGCACGCGCTGGCCTTCGCGCCCGCCGATGAGTTGCTCAATCTGCCTATCCTGAAGGGGGACGCCGTGCCCAATTCGCTTGTCGCATACATGATCGCCAAGCGCGCCAATCACCTTCGCGCGCAGGCGGCCGCGATGAGCTGGGGCGCTCGCGGTGCGCGCGTCAATTCGATCAGCCCCGGGATCATCGTGACGCCGCTCGCGCAGCACGAGCTGAACTCGGAGATCGGAGATGGCTATCGCGCCATGATCGCCGCCTCTCCGTCCAAGCGGATGGCCCCGCCCGAGGAAATCGCGGTGGCGGCCTCCTATCTGCTGGGGCCCGATGCGGGATTCATCACCGGCAGCGACCTGCTGATCGATGGCGGTGTGATCGCGGCGATGCGTGCGGGCAAGCTGCCGGTTCCGGATTGATCCCACAATGCAAGGACGCGCCAAGCTTCGTTATGTTGACCTTGCGGCTGTACGGGTGGTTGGAACCAGCAACCACGCGCACGACAGGCAGCCGACGCCGGCAAGTGCGATGACCCAGCCCATCGGCCGGGGCGTGCCGTCGGCGAAAGCGCCGATCGCGGCCGAGCTGACGATGCCGCTGCCGTAGTGGACCGCTCCGACCAGCGCCGATACGGCGCCGGCGCGTTCGGGGAAGCCAGCCAACGCACCGGCGATGGAGTTGGCGACGATGAAGCCGGTGGCCGAGACGAACAGGAACAGCGGCACCGCCAGCCCCCACAACCCGCCCCACCCGCTCCAAGCCGTCACCGACACCAAGCCACCGGCGAGCGCGGCAACCCCGGCACCCCACAGCAACAGCCGGTCGCCGCCCAACCGCCGCACCAGCCGCGCGTTGAGCGTGTTGGTCGCCATGATGCCGACGATTCCGGCGCCGAACAGCAGGCCGTATATCTGCGGCGGCACGTGGTGGTACGTGACGTAGGCAAAGGGCGTGCCGGCGATGTAGGCGAACATGCCCCCGTAGAAGAACCCACCCGCCCCGGCGTAACCGAGCAGCCGGCGCTGACGGATCAGCGCGCCGTAGCCGAGCAGCGCCCGGCCAAGCGGCTCGCGGTTGCGCCGCTCCGGCGGCAACGTCTCGGGCAGGGTGAACAGGGCGGCGAGCGTGGCAAGGCCGACGCCGACCAGCACCCAGAAGATCGCCCGCCAGCCCGCGACCACGAGGATCTGCCCACCGATGACGGGTCCGAGGAGCGGGGCGACGGCCATCACGGTCATCAGCGTCGAAAGCATCTGGGCCGCGCGAGGGCCCTCGTAGAGGTCGCGCACCATGGCCCGCGCCAGCACCACGCCGGCGCACGCCCCCACCGCCTGCATGACGCGCCAGCCGATCAGTACCTCGGCGCTGCCCGCCATGGCGCAGCCGGCCGAACCCAGCGCGAACAGAGCCAGCCCGGCCGCCACCGGCAGGCGGCGGCCGAAGCGGTCGCTGATCGGGCCCCACAGGAGCTGTCCCAGGCTGAAGCCGACGAGATAGCCCGACACCGTCAACTCGACCATGCCGGCATCGGCGCCGAGCGCTTGGCCCATCGCCGGCATGGCCGGCAGGTACAGGTCGGTCGAGATCGACGCGAAGCCCATCAGCGCGCTGAGAATCGCGAGCACGCGCCAGCCATGGCGGGTCGGCGCTGCCGGCGTCTGAACACTGGCGATCATCGACATCACAGCTCCTGCGCCGTCGGGCGGAACAGGATCTCGTTCACGTCCACGTCGTCGGGCTGGCTGATGGCAAAGGCGACCATCCGCGCGAAGCTGTCGGCCGGAATGGCAACGGCCTGATAGAAGTCCCGGATGCCCTTGGCGACGTCGGCCTCGGTGATGCTCTGCGGCAGCTCCGACTGCACGGCCCCCGGCGAGATGATGGTGGTGCGGATGTTGTAGGGCTTCACCTCCATCCGCAGCCCCTCGGACAGCATGCGCACCGCCGCCTTGGTCGCCGCGTAGACCGCGCTGCCCGGGCGTACCTTGTGGCCGGCGACCGAGGAGACGTTGATGATGTGCCCGCTCTTCTGCCGCGTCATGTGGGGGAGCGCCGCGGCGATGCCGTAGAGCACGCCCTTGAGGTTGACGTCGATCATCCGGTCCCAGTCCTCCACCTTGCCGCGCTCCAGCGGCGAGTGCGGCATCAAGCCGGCGTTGTTGACGATCACATCGATCCGGCCGTGGGCGGAGACCGCCGCGTCGACCAGGCGCTTGACCTGCTCGCGGTCGGTGACGTCGGTCTGCACCGCGGCGCCCGGCGCGAGGTTCAGCTCGCGGGCCAGGGCCTGGAGCCGGTCCAGCCGGCGGGCGCCGAGGACCAGCGTCGCGCCCGCGTTCGCAAGGTGCCGCGCGGTGGCCTCGCCCAGCCCGCTGCTGGCGCCCGTAATGACGATGACCTTCCCGTCGATGGTGCTGCTCATGGATGTCTTCCTTTCGGTCCGATGACCCGGCGCCCGCCGGTTGCCGGCGTCGGGGATCTGGTGTCCGCGCGTTGCGGTCGGATCAGCGACCGACCCGGATGTCGCCGAGCCATCGGGATACGTGTGAGAGTGTTTCCCGCTCCTGATCCGCCCGCATGGTGAATGGCTCAAGGAGGCGTGACCGCGGTGCGTGCGCGGCAACGATCGCCATGCTGTTGCCAAGGCCATAGCCGCCATGGGTGACGAAGGGGACGAGTGTCTTGCCGGACAGATCATGACCGGCCAGGAAGGACCGGATCACCGGAGGAGTGCTCATCCCCCAGATCGGGAAGCCGAGGAAAACGACGTCGTAGGAACGGATGTCCGGGATCGTGGCCCGCAGCGGGGGCTGATAGCCCCTATCCCGCTCGGTCTGCGCCCGTCGGACGACCGCCTCGTAGTCTTCCGGGTACGGGTCGGCCGGCTCGATCTCGAACAGGTCCGCGCCATAAGCCCGCCGGATCTGGGCCGCAACGACGCGCGTGTTGCCGGTGCGTGAGAAATAGGCGACCAGAGGTGCCGCGCGGGACGCGGCATTCTGGGCGGCGGCGGAATCGACTGAAAGGCCCAGTCCCGTGACCAGTGGCAACGAGAGCGCGGCCGTCATGGTGTCCCGCCTCGACACGCCGCTCGGGCGTTTCATCGGATCGCCTCCCTCGGTTCGCTCAGAGGCCGGTGGTCTTCATCAGATGCTCGGGATACCGCTGTCCCTCGACCGTGATCCCGGCCGCGGCGCGCTGGATCTCGGCGAGGTCGCCGACGGTCAGCTCGACCTCCGCCGCGGCGAGGTTCTCCTCCAGCCGGTGCAGCTTGGTGGTGCCGGGGATCGGCACGATCCACGGCTTCTGCGCCAGCAGCCAAGCGAGCGCGACCTGCGCCGCCGTCGCCTTCTTCTCAACCGCAATGCGCCTCAGAAGGTCGACCAGCACCTGGTTCTTCTCCATCGCCTCGGGGGTGAAGCGCGGCAGGATCTTGCGGAAGTCATTCTCGCTGATTTTGGTGTCCTTGCCCATGGCGCCGGTCAGGAAGCCTTTGCCGAGCGGACTGTAGGCGACCAGCCCGATGCCCAGCTCCTCGCAGGCTTGGAGGATGCCGTTGGTCTCCGGACCGCGCGTCCACAGCGAATATTCGTTCTGCAACGCGGTGACCGGCTGCACCGCATGCGCCCGGCGAACCGTCTGGGCACCGGGCTCGGACAGGCCGAAATGCTTGACCTTACCCTCCGCGATCAAGTCCTTGACGGCGCCGGCGACATCCTCGATCGGCACGTTGGGATCGACGCGGTGCTGGTAGAGCAGGTCGATGACCTCGATGCCAAGGCGCTTCAACGACGCCTCCGCAACTGTGCGGATATGCTCGGGACGGCTGTTCGTGCCGCTCATCTTGCCTGTGACGGGATCGATGTCGAAGCCGAACTTGGTGGCGATCACCACCCGGTCGCGCACGGGCGTCAGCGCCGCACCGACGATCTCTTCATTGGTGAAGGGGCCGTAGATCTCGGCCGTGTCGAAGAAGGTGACACCACGCTCCACCGCCTGCCGGATCAGCGTGATGCTCTCCTCCCGGTTCAGCCCATGGCCATAGCTGAAATTCAGGCCCATGCAGCCGAAGCCGATCGCTGAGACCTCCAGACCGCTTTTCCCAAGGACACGCGTTTTCATCGCTCTCTCCCACCCACGGCCGTGGGCGCTCAACGTTGCGTTGGGAGGGAGATAATCGATGGGAAGACCACCGATTAGACTGCATGATCCGCATGACGTTATATCCGCATTTCATAAATGCATCGCCGTGCAATGGTGCGACTGCGCCACCGTCCTCCCGCACCCCCGATAAAGTTTTGATCTTGCCCCGGTTCGGTGGACAGGGGTTCACGCAGATCTTAGCTCGGCCTGTTCGGGAGTGATGTATCCGATGGCCGAGTGAGCGCGTTGGCGATTGTAATAGGTTTCGATGTAGGCGAACACCTCCCGGCGGGCCTGGTCGCGGGTTTCGAACCGAGTGCGGTGGACCAACTCGACCTTGAGGGTGTGGAAGAAGCTCTCCATGGGAGCATTGTCGTAGCAGCAGCCCTTGCGCGACATGGACTGCCGCGATCGGAATGCTGGATGAGACCCACAGGCGGCCGTTGGCGCTGGTTGGCCGGCATGGCCGTGCCGGATACGGCAGGGGAACCAGACCGTGAGCGCGGCGGGTGGCCTTGGGCTACCCGCCGCCAGTTCCGCAGCACCGAGGCCTGAAGGCCTAACTCCCGCGCCACATGCTCCAGCGGCCGGCCGCTCCCTTCCGGCAGGGCAGCGGCCTCACGCTTGAACTCGTCCGTGAAGGATCGCCTTGTCTTCGTCATCAGACACCTTCCCGCTCCACTTGGAGCTTAGCTGTGGTGTCCACCGAACCGGGGCTAGATCAAACTTCACGTTCAGACACCAAGTTCGTTTTCAACGTGGTTGGCGCGATAAACATGGCGGATCGCATCAAGCATTATTGCAATTTCTGGAGACGTGTCGTTGACCCGCTGGCTCATGAAAAGCGGCGAGGCAGCATGTGCTTCTTCAAGTGGACGATACTCGACTTTGTCCCGCCGCAAATGCTGTACGGAAGCGGTCACCAAACTAAACCCGACATCGGCTGCCACCAAACCCAACGCCGTCTGCACATCCCGCACTTCCAGAATGGTGTCTGGCTTTAACCCTCGGAAGCGATAGAGCGCGAGCACCTGATCGGCAAAGCTCGGTCGCGGAGTTTTGGGGTAAACAACCAGTGTTCCGGCTGTCAGATCGTCGAGACGGAGCGGGCGGTCCTGCTCCAGCAGTCGGTGCCCTGACGGAATGGCGGCAATGATGGTTTCGTAGCGGAGCAGAGTCCGCGTGACGGCGGCGTCCTCCAGCGGAATGCGGCCGAAGCCGACGTCAATGCGACCCTCTTTGAGCGCCGCGACCTGCTCGACCGTTGTCAACTCCACCAACGAGACTTCCACATTCGGACGGATCGAGCGGTAACGGCGGATCATCTCTGGCAGCCAGCCATAGAGTGTGGACGCCACAAAGCCGATGGTGAAGCGGCTATGCTCGGCGTGGCGCAGGCGGCGAGCCAACGCCTTGATCTCATCGACGCGCTCCAGCACGTGGACCGCCTGTTCATAGATCAAGCGCCCTGGCTCCGTCAGACGCAGGGGACGGCTGTCCCGTTCGATGAGCTGAAGGCCAAGCTCCTCTTCCAATTGCTGTATCTGTCGGCTCAACGGCGGCTGCGCCATGTTCAGGCGCTCTGCTGCACGCGTGAAGTTCCGCTCGTTCACGACTGCCATGAAGTACCGGAGATGCCGAAGTTCCATGAACGAGCCTCTCCCTCATTGAGTGCGGCGGCCATGAGATCATGCCGCCGGGCCACATCATACCTGGAGGGTATTAAACCAGACCAACACGGTCTTTCACAATGTGCATGGCAACAGATAGCGTGGTGGCACAACAAAGTTTTGCCGAGGACAGCCGCAGGATGACCAGAATTGACGGCATCGAGACCCTCATTGTCGATGTGCCGACCATTCGGCCGCATGTGCTCTCGATGGCCACCATGCACCGGCAGACCATCGTCGTAGTCCGGCTTCGCTGTTCCGACGGCGTTGTGGGCATCGGTGAGGGGACAACGATCGGGGGACTGAGCTACGGCGAAGAATGCCCCGAAGGTATCAAGCTGGCGATTGACACTTATATAGCCCCGGTGCTGCGAACCAGCGACCCCACCCGCGTTGCCGCAACCATGGCGCAGGTCGGCAGAGCCGTTGTTGGCAACCACTTTGCCAAGGCGGCGGTCGAGACGGCGCTCTTGGACGCCATGGGAAAGCGGCTCGGACTCCCGGTTTCCGAACTGCTGGGCGGGCGTCACCGTGACACGCTGCCGGTCGCTTGGACGCTCGCCAGCGGCAACACGGCCAAGGACATCGACGAAGCCGAGCGCATGCTGTCTTTGCGGCGGCACAACATCTTCAAGCTGAAGATCGGCAAGCGTCCGGTGGCTGACGATGTCGCGCATGTTGCTGAGATCAAACGCGCGTTGGGCGACCGAGCCAGCGTGCGTGTCGACGTCAACCAGGCCTGGGATGAAGCCGCCGCGTCGCGCGGAATTGCATTGCTGGAGGACGCTGGCGTCGATCTGATCGAACAGCCGGTGGCGCGCAGCAATCGCTCGGCACTGGCACGCTTGGCCGCACGCTTCATCGTGCCGATCATGGCCGACGAAAGTCTTCACGGGCCAGAGGATGCCTTCGCCATCGCATCGCAGGCGGCAGCCGATGTCTTCGCCGTCAAGATCGCCCAGTCCGGCGGTCTCCAGGCTGCAGCGCGCGTCGGCGCCATTGCGGATGCGGCGGGAATCGGGCTTTACGGCGGCACCATGCTGGAAGGGGGGATCGGCACCATCGCCTCCGCTCACCTCTTCGCCACGTTCCCGCGGCTCGCCTGGGGCACGGAGCTGTTCGGTCCGCTGCTGCTGACCGAGGAAATCCTGACCGAACCCCTGGCTTATGGCGATTTCAGCCTTCAGATCCCCAACAAGCCGGGCCTCGGCATCGACTTGGACGAGGACCGCATCGCCTTCTTCCGGCGTGACGGCCGGTAACACTCGCACACCCCCCTTGATCGAGGCCAAGATCATGCTGTTCCAGGTCGAAATGGATGTCCGCCTGCCGCCTGACATGGCGCCACAGGTGGCAGACGAGTTGAAGCGGGTCGAGCGCGAACGCGCCCAACAGATGCAGCACGAGGGCAAGTGGCGGCACCTTTGGCGCGTCGCCGGCCGCTACGCCAATGTCAGCATCTTCGATGTCGAAAGCGCGGACGAACTTCACGCGCTGCTCACCTCGCTGCCGCTTTTCCCCTACATGGCGATGACGGTTACCGCCTTGTGTCGCCATCCCTCGTCCATCCGCGACGATGACCGCTGAGCCGGTCGCCGCCCACCCGCCGCTGAGGCACCCATAACCGAAGTTTAGGGAGAAAACGATGAACAAGAACCAGATCCAAGAGTTCGCGAAGCGCATCTCCGGCACCCAAATTGCTCCGGCTAACGAGCGGGTGAAAGCGGTCGTCGACCGCATGCTGCTCGATCTCTTCGTGCTGATCGACGAGATGGACGTCACGCCCGAGGAATTCTGGTCGGCCTGCAGCTATGTCACCGAGCTCGGGAAGTCCAATGAAGTCGGACTGCTGGTGCCGGGTCTTGGCGTCGAGCATTTCCTCGACCTGCGCCAGGATGAGAAGGAGCGCGCTGCCGGAATGGACGGCGGCACCCCGCGCACCATCGAGGGTCCGCTCTATGTGGCCGGTGCTCCCGTCTGCCAGGGCGAAGCCCGGCTCGACGACGACACTGAGGACGGCGAAATCCTGTTCATGGATGGCCGGGTCCTCGACACCCGTGGCAACCCGGTTGCCGGTGCGCAGGTCGAGGTCTGGCACGCCAACAGCCGTGGCAACTACTCCTACTTCGACCAGTCGCAGAGCGACTTCAACCTGCGCCGCACCATCGTCACCGATGCCGAGGGGCGCTACCGCTTCCGCAGCATCATGCCGTCGGGCTACAGCTGCCCGCCCAACGGGCCGACCCAAAAACTCCTGACCCTGCTGGGCCGCCACGGTCATCGTCCGGCGCACATTCACTTCTTCGTGTCTGCACCGGGCTATCGGACGCTGACGACGCAGATCAACATCAAGGACGATCCCTACGTCCATGACGACTTCGCCTTCGCCACCCGCGACGGCCTGATCCCCGAGGTCGAGCACCACACGGACCCGACCGCCCTCCACGACATGGGCGTGAACCGGCCCTTCGCCACCATCACCTTCGACTTCGTTCTCCCGTCCGCACTGGATGGCGTGTTGAACACGCTTCCTGAGCGTCCGCGCGCCACGGCCGCCTGATCTTCCGGGGGGCCATGCCCGGCCCCATTCCCGCCATCTTGTGGAGGACCAGATCATGACTGCCAATCTCATGGCGCGGCTGGACGGCGCTGTCGTTGAGGACAAAGAGCAGGGCATTTATCGGTGCAGGCGCGACATTTTCACCGACCCTGAGCTGTTCGAACTGGAGATGACGCACATCTTTGAGGGGAACTGGATCTACCTCGCCCACGAAAGCCAGATCCCCGGCAAGAACGACTACTTCACCACCTTCATCGGCCGGCAGCCGATCATCATCGCCCGCAACAAGGACAACGAGCTCAACGCCTTCATCAACGCCTGCAGCCACCGTGGCGCGATGCTGTGCCGGCACAAGCGCGGCAACAAGGCAACTTACACCTGTCCGTTCCACGGATGGACTTTCAACAACTCCGGTAAGCTGCTGAAGGTCAAGGACCCGGAGTCCGCCGGCTACCCTGACGCCTTCAATCGGGAGGGATCGCACAACCTGACAAAGGTTGCCCGGTTCGCATCCTACCGCGGCTTCCTGTTCGGCAGCCTGAACGCCGATGTGGCACCGCTCACCGAGCATCTGGGTGAGGCCGCCAAGATCATCGACATGATCGTCGACCAGTCGCCGGATGGGCTGGAGGTGCTGCGCGGCTCCTCGTCCTACATTTATGATGGCAACTGGAAACTCCAGACCGAGAATGGAGCCGACGGCTATCACGTCAGCGCCGTGCACTGGAACTATGCGGCAACCACCAACCACCGCAAGACGGCCGCCGCCGGCGACAGCGTGCGGGCGATGGACGCCGGAAGCTGGGCCAAGCAGGGCGGCGGCTTCTATTCCTTCGAGAATGGTCATCTGCTGCTGTGGAGCCGCTGGGCCAATCCCGAAGACCGCCCGCTCTATGAGCGCCGGGACGAGCTGGCGGCACAGTACGGGGCCGCGCGGACCGACTGGATGATCGGCAATTCGCGCAACCTGTGCCTCTACCCCAACGTCTACCTGATGGACCAGTTCAGCTCGCAGATCCGTACCTACCGGCCGCTGTCCGTCGACAAGACTGAGGTCACGATCTATTGCATCGCGCCGAAGAACGAGAGTGCCGAAGCCCGCGCCCGCCGCATCCGCCAGTATGAGGATTTCTTCAACGCCAGCGGCATGGCCACTCCGGACGACCTGGAGGAGTTCCGCTCCTGCCAGACCGGCTATCTCGGCAGTGCCGCCCCCTGGAACGACCTGTCGCGTGGGGCGGTCCATTGGGTGACCGGCGCCGACGAGGCGGCCAAGGCCATTGACCTGAAGCCACTGATGAGCGGTGTCCGCACCGAGGACGAGGGGCTGTTCGTCGTCCAGCACCAGCACTGGCTCGACACCATGCGCCGCGCCGTGGCGGTGGAAGAGGCATCGTCCGGCCTGAAGACGCTGGCTTGACGGGGGAACGCATGACCATCACCCATGAAGCTCTGCAGGCCTTCCTCCACCGCGAGGCCCGTCTGCTCGATGAAAAACAATGGGACGACTGGGTGCAGCTTTATGCACCGGACGCCGTGTTCTGGATGCCGGCCTGGGATGACGATGGCGCCCTGACCACCGACCCGCAGCGCGAGATCTCCCTGATCTATTACGGCAACCGCGGCGGCCTTGAGGATCGCGTGTTCCGCATCAAGACGGAACGGTCGAGCGCCACCAGTCTGCCGGAACCGCGCACCTCGCACAATATCAGCAACCTCGAAGTCATCGAGCAGCGTGACGGTGTCTGCAAGCTGCGCTTCAACTGGTTCACGCTGAGCTTCCGTTACAAGGCGACCGACACCTATTTCGGCACGTCCTTCTACACACTGGATGTTTCGGGTGAGACACCACTGATCAAAGAGAAGACGGTGGTTCTGAAAAACGACTACATCCACCACGTCATCGACATCTACCACATCTGATCGGCCGGGCGGGATCGATCATCCCGGACGGGCGACAACTGGCCCGACGCCCTTCTGTGCGTCTCAAAGCCAGGGAGACGACTCATGAGCTTTCACATCGCGCTGACCTTTGAGGACGGGCTGACCCGCTTCATCGATGCCAACCTCGGTGAAACGGTCGCGGATGCCGCTTATCGGCAAGGCATCAACATCCCGCTCGACTGCCGCGACGGCGCCTGCGGCACCTGCAAGAGCTTTTGCGAGGCCGGGCGCTATGACGGCGGCTCTTACATCGAGGATGCCCTGACAGACGCGGAGGCGGAGGAGGGCTACTGTCTGACCTGTCAGATGCGTCCGGCATCCGACATCGTCCTGCGCATCGCCGCATCGTCGGAGGTGTGCAAGACCAAGGCGATGGACGTCTGTGCGGAGGTGGTGTCCGTCACCCGCCTGTCGGACAGCAGCATCGGACTGTCCCTGGCCTTGGACAATGCCGCGCGCCTGGCCTTCCTGCCCGGACAATACGTCAACATCGAGGTGCCTGGCACGGGACAGACGCGCTCCTACTCCTTCAGTTCGCCGCCGGGGGCGGAGCTTGCGACCTTCCTGATCCGCAACGTGCCGGGCGGGCTGATGAGCGGCTACCTGACAGGCAGGGCCAAGCCGGGCGACCGTCTGACCCTGACCGGACCGCTCGGCAGCTTCTATTTGCGCGAGGTCCGGCGGCCGGTGCTGATGTTGGCGGGTGGGACAGGGTTGGCGCCCTTCCTGTCGATGCTGGACCGCATCGCTGCGGTGGAAGGCGGCAATCCGCACCCGGTTCACCTCATCTACGGTGTCACCCTGGACCACGATCTCGTCGAGGTCGAGGCGCTGCAGAGATTTGCAGAGCGAATCCCAGGCTTTAGCTTCACCACCTGCGTGGCCGACCAGGGCAGCAGCCATCCGTTGAAGGGATACGTCACCCACCATCTTCGGCCGGAGCATCTGAACGGCGGGAATGTCGACGTTTACCTCTGTGGTCCGCCGCCGATGGTTGAGGCCGTGCGCACTCATTTCCGCGAGTGCGGGCTGACACCGGCCAGCTTCCATTATGAGAAATTCGCCGCCAGCGAAGGGAATGGCCAATGACCATGCGTGGACGTTTCGACAATCAGGTGATGATTGTCACCGGTGCCGCCCAGGGCATCGGACGAGCGGTTGCCGCACGGGCGGCAGGGGAAGGGGCCCGGCTGCTGCTGGTCGATCGCTCCGACTTGGTGCATCAGGTGGCGGAGGAGCTGGCGAGCCAGGGGGCGTCGGCACTGGCACTCACCGCCGATCTGGAGACCTATGCCGGCGCTCAAGCGATGATCGATGCCGCGGTCGAGAGTTTTGGGCGCATCGACATCTCCGTCCACAATGTCGGCGGCACCATCTGGATGAAACCTTTCTGGGAATACCAGGAGGAGGAGATGGTGAAGGAGATCGGCCGTTCACTCTGGCCAACCTTATGGTCTTGCCGGGCGGTGATCCCGGTGATGATTGCACAAGGCCGCGGCAGCATCGTCAATGTCGGCAGCAACGCCACCCGCGGAATTTACCGTGTCCCCTACTCCGCCGCGAAAGGTGGCGTGCATGCCATGACCACCTGTATGGCGATGGAACTGGCGGACAAGGGCATCCGTGTCAACGCGGTCTCCCCGGGCGCCGTCGACAATGGAGAGCGTGCCATCCCGCGCAATCCAAAGCCGATGAGTGAACAGGAGAGGATCTGGCAACGGGAAACCTACGACCAGGTCATGCGCGACACGATGATGGGACGGATGGGCACCCAAGAGGAAATCGCCGCTGCGATCTGCTTCTACGCGTCAAACGACGCATCGTACATCACCGGCCAAACCTGCTTCGTTGCCGGTGGCAGCATCGGCTGAACACCCTCGGCTGACTGCCGAGAGCGGAAGACAAACCCATCGCCAAATGACGTGAGGGGCGCCCACTGCCAAGTGGGCGTCGGCCGAACCGTCGGCATCCCGGCCCATCAACCCTAAAGCGTTGCCCTGCTCCGCGGGAGCACGCGGATGGGTCCACTGCGCAACGCCGCAGCCTTTTCCCGTCCATCACGTCAACAGGGAGGAACGCCCGTGTCATCGACACCACGCGTCATCGACGTCCAGGACTTCATCAATGCCCACAAGCTTTCCGTATTCCAGGTCACGTTGATCGGCCTTTGTTTCCTGATCGTCGCCATCGACGGCTTCGACACGGCGGCGATCGGCTTCATCGCTCCGGCGCTGCGCGCCGAATGGCAGCTGGCGCCGGCCCAACTGGCGCCACTGTTCGGTGCCGGCTTGTTCGGGCTGATGATCGGGGCGTTCATCTTTGGGCCTCTGGCCGACAAGATCGGGCGCAAGCGCGCGCTGATCCTCACCGTCCTGTTCTTCGGGTTGACCAGCTTGGCGTCCGCCTGGGCGACGAACATCACCGAACTCACCATCCTGCGCTTCCTCACAGGCATGGGGTTGGGCGGCGCGATGCCCAACGCCATCACTTTGACTTCGGAGTTTTGCCCGGACAAGCGGCGGTCTTTCCTGACCACGTTGATGTTCTGCGGCTTCACGCTCGGCTCGGCGCTGGGCGGGCTGGCGGCGGCACAGCTGGTGGCCGGCTACGGCTGGGCGTCGGTTCTGCTGCTCGGCGGCATCGTGCCGTTGCTGCTGGTGCCGGTCCTGCTGCTGGCCCTGCCTGAATCGGTGCGCTTTCTCGTTCTGCGGAATGCCCCGGCAGAGCGCGTGGCGGTTATCCTGAAGCGGATCGCTCCGGAGGCGGAGCTGACCGGCGCGCGGTTCATCGGCGTGCACAGGCCGGCAGGCTCGCCGGTGGGGCAGCTGTTCCAGCCAGGGCTGGTCGCCGGCACGCTGCTGCTGTGGCTGACCTTCTTTATGAGTCTGCTCGTCTTCTACCTGCTGTCGAGCTGGCTGCCGACGGTGATCAGCAGCGCAGGCATGACCCTGAAGGATGCTTCGCTGATGACCATGATGCTGCAGTTCGGCGGCACCGTCGGCGCTTTGGTGATCGGCGCAGCGATGGATCGTGTCGACCCTCACAAGGTTCTGGGCATCGCGTACGCGACCGCCGCCCTGTTCATCGCGCTGATCGGCAGCGCCACCACCTCCCCTGCCCTGCTTGCCAGCGCCGTGTTCGGCGCCGGCTTCTGCCTGGCCGGTGCGCAGGTTGGCGTGAACGCGCTGGCGGCGGGCTTCTACCCGACGGCGAACCGGGCAACCGGCGTGGCCTGGGCCAACGCCGTCGGGCGCAGCGGATCAGTTCTTGGTTCGATGGTCGGCGGCACCGTTCTGTCCAGCGGCCTTGGCCTGCCGACCGCCTTCGCCATCGTCGGTATCCCGGTCATCCTGGCTGGGCTGTTCATGGTGGTCAAAGGTAGGTTGGCTCCGCAGCCAGCTCATCAGACGGCTGCCTCCTCGTCCTTCGCCGGCCCGCTGCCGGCCGCGAGCAGCATCGACTGACCGGGCTGCTGCTCCCGCCAACCACAACAGCGACGTCCCGGCCTTAGCGGTGCGGGACGTCGTCCCTCTCTTGTTGAGGAACGAGATCGTTGCAAAAGAGCCTACAGGATTACATCGACGCGGCGCCGATCGGCTTCTTCCAATGGCGCCTTTATCTTCTCTGCTTTCTCTGCGCGCTGTTGGACGGGTTCGATACACAGGCGATTGCCTATACCGGCCCGTCGATTGCCAAAACCTTCGGGCTTGCCCCCAAAGGCGGGTTGGCCGGCATTCTGATGGCCGGCACCATCGGAATGATGGTGGGAGCGATGACGCTGGGTCCGATCGGTGATCGTCTCGGCCGCAAGCCTGCCATTCTCTCCGCGCTGTTTCTATTCGGCATCAGCTCACTGGCCACTGGCTTTGCCACCGCTCCAGAGCACGTCGTCGTGCTGCGCTTCCTCGCCGGCCTCGGCATGGGCGGAATGACGCCGGTTCTGCTGGCGCTGGTTGCCGAATACAGCCCGGTTCGCCGGCGCGGAACCGTGATGACCGGTATTCTGCTGGGCCTCCCGGCCGGGGCGATGCTGGGTGGGCTGTTGGCCTCCTCCTGGCTGCCGGCGATTGGTTGGGAAGGCATCTTCTTCGCTGGCGGAGTGGCCCCCCTGTGTCTTCTGGCGGTGGCCGGACTTCTTCTCCCGGAATCGCCGCACTTCCTGGTGGCCCAGGATCAGGAGCGGAACCGTGACCAAATCCAGCGGCTGCTGGAGAGGACGACCGGTGAACGGCCTGCGCCCGGCATCAGCTTTCTCGTTCCGGCGCGCCTGGAAAAATCGCGTGTGTCAGCCCTGCTGGCGCCGGAATGGCGGCTGCGGACGCTGGCCATCTGGGCGACGTATTTCTTCAATTGGATCGCTTGGTACATGTTGCTGCTGTGGCTGCCGACCGTGCTGATCTCCACCGGTCTGGCGACCGAACGGGCTGCTCTTGGTACGGTGACGGTCAACGGCGTCTTCATCGCCTGCGCTATCCCGCTGTCGATCACCCTGGCGCGGCTTGATGTTCGGGGCATCCTCCTCGCCATGTTCGCCTGCGGCGTTGCCACCTGCTTGGCTCTGGCCTTCGCTGCCGGCGACAATTGGACATTGGTGTTCGTGCTGGTGGGGACGACCGGATTCGGTGTCGGTGGCCAGCAGATCGCGCTCAATTACCTGATCGCCAACATTTACCCGACCAGTTTGCGAGCCACTGGCACAGGCTGGGCGATCGGCATGGGGCGCGTGGGCTCGATCATCGGTTCGGCAGCAGGCGGCTGGTTCCTCCAAACCGGGGGGATCGCCGGTTACTACGTTGCCATAGCCATCCCGCTGCTGATTGCAGCGCTGGCCGTGGGGCTGATCCGTATCCGTAGGGAGCCTGTCGGTCGAGAAGCTTTGTCCGCGGCACACTGATCTGCGTCGGACAGGCTGGTCAGTCTTCTCGGTTTCCATCAAACCTGAACAAGAGAGGAAGGGGCATTGTCACGGGAATGGTCGCGGCTCGCCGGCCGTGACGTTATCCTCCTCGGATGTCGCCGCTCTCGTTTGCCCACCATCAGTTCCCGCCCACGATCATCCAGCATGCAATCTGGCTTCTATCTCCGGTTCACGCTGAGCTACCGGGATGTCGAGGAGCTACTGGCCGAACGCGGCGTGGAGGTGTCCTACGAGACCGTCCGCCGCTGGGTCCTGAAGTTTGGGCCGGCCATCGCCCGCACCCTGCGCACCTTCCGGGCGCAGGCCCTGGCCGCTTGGCAATTCGCGACAGCATCTGCGTAAGCAAATGTCGAACTGGGGGTGTTCTGCACCCCGGCTCAGTTCCCGTGACAGTGCCGGAAAATGGTCAACGGCGTCTCCCCTACGATGCCGCCCCTCCATCCGCGATCCCGCCTCGCTGCAACAACGTCGCTTGGTCAGCCATTTTCAAACACGGTTGTGGCGGACCATTTTATGGTTCCCGCGAGTGCATTATATGGGTGCTCTCGTAACACTTTATGGTTCCATCCAGACCCGCCATGCGCTTCGACCTGACCGACCTGCGGCTGTTCCTGCACATTGTCGAGACCGGCAGCATCACCGCCGGGGCGGAGCGCAGCGCCATGGCGCTCGCGTCGGCCAGCGCGCGGGTCCGAGGGATGGAGGAGGCGCTGGGCATCCCGCTGCTGGAACGCTTCCGCCGCGGCGTCCGCCCCACTCCGGCCGGCCGCGCCGTGGTCCATCACGCCCGCCTCGTCCTTCACCAGCTTGAGCGCATGCGTGGCGAACTGGCGGAATACGCCAAGGGGCTGAAGGGCCATGTCCGGCTGCTCTCCAACACCGCGGCGATCAACGAATTCCTGCCCGACGCGCTCGCCGGCTTCCTGGCCGACAATCCCAGCATCGACATCGACCTGGAGGAGCGGCCGAGCCACGCCATCGTCGAGGCGGTGGCCGCCGGGCTGGCCGACCTGGGCGTCGTCGCCGACATGGTCGATCTCGGCGGGCTGGAAACCCGCCCCTTCCGCAGCGACCGGCTGGTCGCCGTCCTGCCGCAGTCGCACCGGCTGGCGGACCGCGACCGAATATCCTTCGCCGATCTGCTGGACGAACCCTTCGTCGGCCTCAGTGCCGGCAGCGCCCTGCAGGAGTATCTGAACAGCCACGCCACCCGCGCCGGGCGCAGCCTGTCCTACCGCGTGCGGGTGCGCGGGCCGGTGGCGCTGTGCCGGCTGGTCGAACGCGGCGTCGGCGTCGGCATCGTGCCGGAAACCGCGGCGCTGCGGGCGCTCGACAGCGGGGATCTGCGCGTCATGCCGCTGAGCGACCCGTGGGCGCCCCGCCTGCTGGTGCTGTGCGCCCGCAATTTTGCCGATCTTTCCGCCCATGCCCGCCGGCTGGTCGATAGCTTGTCCGAAAACGCCCCGGCGCCGATCTGAAACGCCGTTCAGTCAGTATCGCTTACCTTTTTCTGCCGCGCTTTTCCTGGTTTTCCGCCGACTTGCCGGCAGGGCGGCCATCCCACCGAATCGAGTCGGTCCGCCCCCGCTCCGTTCCCTCCCCGATCCACCGGCGGATGCGGCGGATCGGCGCTGTGCGCCTTTGCCGCGGCGTCGCCGATGGCGGAGATGTGAATGCGCCATGGATAAATTCGGCGAGTATGTGACTGGATTGTCCGAATCTTTGGAGAAATACCTCCAAAGGGGGGCGAATCGCCGCTTGGTCAGAAGTCCTGCCGTTTATTTGCCGTCGAAAAGCCGGCAGGGGGGTGGTACTACCAATCAAAAGAATACCCGACCAAAGCCCCCCCGAGAGGAGACATCAACCATCATGCGTACGGCGACGAAGGATCTGGCGGGCGACTTGCGGCAGCAACTGGCCGAACTGGTGCGCAGCCGGGTTCCGAACGCGCGGGCGGAGCGCTTCGTGAAGCGCTTCTATGCCAACGTGCCTCCCGACGACCTGCTGCGCGGCACGCCGGAACAGCTTTACGGCGCCGCTCTCGCCATGTGGCAGTGGGGCCAGCAGCGCGAAGCCGGCAAGCCCAAGGTGCGGGTCTACGCGCCGCGGCTGGACGAGCATGGCTGGCAGTCCGAACGCTCGGTGGTGGAGATCGTCAACGACGACATGCCCTTCCTGGTCGATTCCGTCACGGCGGAGCTGAACCGGCAGGGCGTCACCGTCCACCTCATCATCCATCCCGTCACCCGCGTCGTCCGCGACGCCGAGGGCCGCATCGTCGAGCTGCTGGAGCCCGGTGAAGAAGCCGACGGCGCCCACGACGAATCCTTCATGCACTGCTCGATCGACCCGCTGTCGGACCCGGCCGCCCAGGCCCGTCTGCGCGAGGGCATCGAGCGGGTGCTGACCGACGTCCGCGCCGCGGTGGAGGACTGGACGCCGATGCGCGAGCGCGTCCGCAGCGCCCGGACCGACATCGCCAACGCCCCCGACAGCGAGGAGTCCAAGGAGGCCGCAGACTTCCTGACCTGGGTCGACGACGGCAACATGACCCTGCTGGGCAGCCGGCTCTACACCGCCACCGTCGGCGGCGACGGCCGCGATCCCTGGCTGGAGCTGGTGGAGGGCAGCGGGTTGGGCGTGCTGCGCGACCCGGAAATCACCGTGTTCGACGAACACGGCCATGCCGCCGTGCTGCCGGAGGAAATCCGCGCCTTCCTGCACCAGCCGCGCGCGCTTCTGGTGACCAAGGGCACCCGGCAGGCCACCGTCCACCGCTCGGTCCCGCTCGACGCCATTCTGGTCAAGCGCTTCGACGAGCAGGGCAAGGTGGCCGGCGTCACCCTGGCGGTCGGCCTGTTCACCTCGGTCGCCTACAACCGCAGCCCGCGCGAGATCCCGTTCCTGCGCCGCAAGGTCGCCCGCGTGATGACGCGCGCCGGCTTCGACCCGTCGGGCCATGACGGCAAGGCGCTGCTGAACATCCTGGAGACCTACCCGCGCGACGAGCTGTTCCAGACGCCGTCGGACGAGCTGTTCGAGACGGCGCTCGGCATCCTGCACCTTCAGGAACGCCAGCGCCTCGCCCTGTTCGTGCGCCGCGACCCGTTCGAGCGCTTCGTCTCCGCCCTGGTCTTCGTGCCGCGCGACCGCTACGACACGGCACTGCGCCGCAAGATCCAGTCGGTGCTGGAAACCGCCTTCCACGGCACCTGCACCTCCTACTTCACCCAGCTGTCGGACAGCGCGCTCGCCCGCCTGCACCTGATGGTGAAGACGGAGCCGGGCAAGATCCCCGTCGCCGACATCAGCGAGATCGAGGCACGGCTGGTCCAGGTCTCGCGCGGCTGGGCCGACCGCATCCGCGACGCGCTGGTCGAGGCGCTGGGCGAGGAAACCGGCAACGCCCGCCTGCGCCGCTACGCCGACGCCTTCCCCGCCGGCTACCGCGAGACCTTCACGGCGGAGGCCGCGGTCCACGACATCGACCGCATTGAACGCGTGCTGGCCGAACAGCGCCTCGGCATCGTCCTGTTCCATCCGCTGGAGGCCGACGGCGACGAGCTGCACGTCAAGATCTACCACCAGGGCCGGCCGGTGCCGCTGTCCGACGTGCTGCCGATGCTGGAGCACATGGACCTGAAGGTCATCACCGAGCAGCCCTACGAGGTCCGTCCCGCCGGCGGCGCCACCCCGGCCCAGTCGGTCTGGATCCACGACTTCGCCGCCCGCACCCAGAACGGAATGCCGGTCGACTGCGTCAAGGTCAAGCAGACCTTCCAGGAGGCTTTCGCCGACATCTGGGACGGCCGGATGGAGGATGACGGCTTCAACCGCCTGGTTCTGCGCGCCGGTCTGGCCGGCCGCGAGGTGACGATCCTGCGCGCCTATGCCAAGTACCTGAAGCAGGCCCGCTTCGCCTATGCCCAGGACACCATCGAGACGACGCTGGCCGCCCATCCGCAGACGGCGCGGCTGCTGTCCCGCCTGTTCGCCGCCCGCTTCGACCCGGCCAACCGCACGGAGGAAGCGCCGATCCTGGAGCAGATCGAGGACGCGCTGGACGCCGTCACCAATCTGGACGACGACCGCATCCTGCGCCGCTTCGTCAACCTGATCCGCGCCACCCTGCGCACCAACGCCTACCAGACCGGCCCGGACGGGGCGCCGAAGCCGCATCTGTCCTTCAAGCTCGACAGCGGCTCGATCGATGAACTGCCGCTGCCGCGTCCGTGGGTGGAGGTCTTCGTCTACAGCCCGCGCATGGAAGGCGTCCATCTGCGCGGCGGCAAGGTGGCGCGCGGCGGCATCCGCTGGTCCGACCGCCGCGAGGATTTCCGCACCGAGATCCTCGGGCTGATGAAGGCGCAGATGGTGAAGAACACCGTCATCGTGCCGGTCGGCTCCAAGGGCGGCTTCGTCGTCAAGCGTCCCCCGCCCGTGAGCGCCGGCCGCGAGGCGGCGCTCGCCGAAGGCATCGAGTGCTACAAGACGCTGATGCGCGGCCTGCTCGACATCACCGACAATCTGGCCGCCGACGGCTCGGTGATCCCGGCCAGGGACGTGGTGCGCCATGACGCCGACGATCCCTATCTGGTGGTCGCCGCCGACAAGGGCACGGCCACCTTCTCCGACATCGCCAACGGCGTGTCGGTCGACCACGGCTTCTGGCTGGGCGACGCCTTCGCCTCGGGCGGCTCGGCCGGCTACGACCACAAGGTGATGGGCATCACCGCCCGTGGCGCCTGGGAATCGGTGAAGCGCCATTTCCGCGAGATGGGGACCGACATCCAGACCACCGACTTCACCGTGGTCGGCGTCGGCGACATGTCGGGCGACGTGTTCGGCAACGGCATGCTGCTGTCGAAGCACATCCGGCTGCTGGCCGCCTTCGACCACCGCCACATCTTCCTCGACCCCGATCCCGACCCCGCGATCAGCTGGGAGGAGCGCAACCGGCTGTTCGCCCTGCCCCGCTCCTCCTGGGCCGATTACGACCGCTCCAGGCTGTCCGCCGGCGCCATGATCGTCGAGCGCAGCGCCAAGACGGTGGAGCTGACGGCGGAGGTCCGCGCCCGCTTCGGCATCGAGCAGGCCCACCTGTCGCCGGTCGAGCTGATGCGCCGCCTGCTGACGGCCGAGGTCGACCTGCTGTGGTTCGGCGGCATCGGCACCTACATCAAGGCCTCGACCGAGACCAACGCCGAGGCCGGCGACAAGGCCAACGACGCGCTGCGCATCGACGGCGGCCAGATCCGCGCCAAGGTGATCGGCGAGGGCGCCAATCTCGGCGTCACCCAGCGCGGCCGCATCGAAGCGGCGCAGAAGGGCCGCGACGGCCGCGGCGTGCGGCTGAACACCGACGCCATCGACAATTCGGCCGGCGTCGACACCTCCGACCACGAGGTGAACATCAAGATCCTGCTGGGCGACGTCATGGCGCGGGGCGACATGACGCTGAAGCAGCGCGACACCCTGCTGGCCGCCATGACCGACGAGGTGGCGGGGCTGGTGCTGGCCGACAATTACCGCCAGACCCAGGCCCTGACCATCGCCGAGGCGCAAGGCCCGGCATTGCTGGAGGCCCAGCTGCGCTTCATGCGCAACCTGGAGCGCAACGGCCGGCTGAACCGCGCCATCGAGTATCTGCCAACCGACGAGGAGCTGGCCCAGCGCATGGCCGAACGGCGCGGTCTGACCCGGCCGGAACTGGCGGTGCTGCTGGCCTACGCCAAGATCACGCTGTACGACGATCTGCTGGCGTCCGAACTGCCGGACGATCCGGCGACGGTCGAGGATCTGCTGCGCTATTTCCCGCAGCCGCTGCGCGAGGGCCAGCGCGAGGCGATCTTCCGCCACCGCCTGCGCCGCGAGATCATCGCCACCGCCGTCACCAACAGCCTGGTCAACCGCGTCGGCCCCACCTTCGTCCGCGACATGGTGGAGAAGACCGGCCTCGGCCCGGCGGACGTCGCCCGCGCCTATGCCATCGCGCGGGACGTGTTCCAGCTTCGCCCGCTGTGGGATGCCATCGACGGATTGGACACTGTCGTGCCGGCGGCCTTGCAGACGGCGCTGATGCTGGAGACCATCCAGCTGCTGGACCGCGCGGTGGCCTGGTTCCTGGCCCACAGCCCGCACCCGCTGGATCTCGGCCGCGAGTCCGCCGCCTTCCGTCCGGGAGTGGAGGCGCTCGCCGCCGGCCTCGACCGCTTCCTCGACGCAGAGGAATCCTCGCGCCTCGCCATCCGCATCGCCGATGCGATGGCCCAGGGCGTGCCGGAGGATCTGGCCCGCCGCATCGCCGCCTTGCCGGTCCTGGCCGCCGCCCCGGATCTGGTGCGGATCGCCGAGCGCACCGGCCGTGCGGTGGAAGGCGTCGCCTCGGTCTATTTCGGGCTCGGCCGCCGCTTCGGCCTGGAATGGCTGCGCGACCGTGCCAGCGGTGCCAAGGTCGACAACCACTGGCAGCGTCAGGCGGTCGCCGCGATCATCGACGACCTGTTCGCCCACCAGAGTGCCTTGACCGTGCGCGTGCTGGAAAGCGAGGGCGACGAGGCCGCGGCGGTCGATGGCTGGATCGCCAGCCGCACGCTGGTGGTGGAGCGGGTCGAGCAGCTTCTGGCCGAACTGCGCGCCCAGCCGGCGGTCGATCTCGCCATGCTGGCTGTCGCAAATCGGCAGCTGCGCGGCCTGATTGCCGGGTAACAGGAGCGGGTAATGGTGTCACAGGGATAGGAGACCCTCGGTTCGGACGGCCCGGCTGCACTGTCCTGCGCAGCCGGACCTCCGGAACGCCGGTGCCTTTGCAGGCACGTTCGGGCACCGGCTTTCAGTCTCCTCGCCTCGGGCGGATCCACCTCACCGTGGATCCGCCCATTTTCTTTTCGGGGGCGTCTCCCCGCTTGCGGCAAGAAAAGGCCCTCTCCCGGTGCTCTCAGCGGATCTTCGATCCGCCTGACGCCGGCAGCACAAACAAAGTTTGTGCGAGAGGCGGAAGAGGGAATCATATGTGATGGCTCTCTGAACCGTCGCCGGCTTTCCAACTCGAAAGCAACCCTTGCGATCTATCGCCCCGCAGACGACTCAACCGCCGATGCGGCCGGGATGGTCGCTGTCCAGCAGCGCCTCCACATGATCGCAGAGCGGGCCGAGCAGCGCCGGCCAGTCATTGTCGGTCCGCTCCAGGAACGCCGTGCGCATGCGGTCGCGCTCTGCGGCCACCCCTGCCGGACCCAGCTCGTGGAAGATGTGCCGCAGGTTTTCCCGGTTCGCCTGCTGCCGCGCCGGATCATAGGACCAGCCGAAGCGCGGGTTGCCCGCCCCGTCCCACCAGTCGTCATGGCCGTAGATGGCGAAGCCCGACAACAGATACTCGATCATGTTGATCGGCCCGGTCTCCGAGTAGGAGGTGTTGCCGACGATCAGGAAATTCTGGCGCAGGAAGGCCATCAGGTCGGCGCGGTCCTTCGGCACATGGGCGGCGACGCTGAAATCGCTGTTCTCCTGCAAACCGAGGTCGCGCAGGGTCTGGATCAGCTCCGCCGAGTTCTTCCGCGGGCCGGCATGATAGACCAGCATCCGCACCTTCGGCGGCGGCGGAACGCCGGCGGCGAGGCGGGAAAACTCCACCTTGTCGATCGGATGCGGATGCACCGACAGGTGCCGCACCAGCGACGCCATTTGGTCGTGACAGGCCGCCACCTGCGGATCGCGGGAGGCGACGCGGCGGATGGCGACATCGTTGCTCAGCACCAGTGCCGCATACTGGCCGCGCATCCACTCTTCGGTCTCGCGCACGGAATCCACCGGCGCGTCCAGCCCGAAGCGGCGGAAGGCGGCGAAGCGCCACTTGTCGACGTCGAAGTTGGAATTCTCGATCAGGACCGAGCGCTTCCAGCCCTTCAGCGCCGGATGCGGCAGGAAGGACACCAGCACGTCGCGCCCCGCCGGCTCCAGCGGCGCCCCCCAGGCCGAGAAGCGCACCCGCCCCCCGAAGCGGCCTTGCAGCGCCTCGAAGACATGGCGGCTCAGCTGGGCATGCCAGTGCAGCGTCTTCGGATAGGCGTCCGGCGGCTGCGGGAAGGAGACGTGAATGATCGGGTCGGTCATCGCCGCTCCCCCATGCTGGCGGCCGCCAGGGCCAGGATGCGCCGGGCGGCGTCGGCCGGGTCGATGGCGGTGATGCAATGCGCCTCGGCCGCCAGACAGGACACGGCGCAGGGCGGCACCGGTGCTTCCGGACGCAGGACCAGCGCCCGCTGCTCGTGCCCGCCGGTCCAGGGCCGGAAGCGTTCCGGCGCATGGAAATGGTTGGGATCGCCGCCGACCGGATGGCAGGAGAACACCGCCACCGGCACCCCCGCCGCCGCGGCCAGATGGGCGGGGGCGGAATCCATGGTGATCGCCAACGCCGCCTCCGCCATCACCCCCGCGGCGACGCGCAGCGGGGTGGCGCCGGTCAGGTCGATGGTGCGTCCGGGAAGCGCCGCCGCCAGCACAGTGGCCGCCGGCCGCTGCGCCAACGTGCCCAGCACGGCGACGCGCGCATCAAGCCCCGCCACGACGGCGGAAACCACGGCGGCGAGCCGCCCGGCCGGATACTCCCGGCGCGGGCTCGCCGCCCCCGGCGCCACCGCGATCAGCGGCCGGCCATCTCCGGACCCCAGAAGCCGCCGCGCCTCCTCGCGGTCCTCCGCCGTCAGCGTCAGCTCCAGCGGCCCCAGATCCGGGGCGGCGCCCAGCGCCTCCAGCAGGGCGGCGTTCTGCTCCACCTCGTGCCGCCCCGGCGGCGGGGCCAGCGCCAGCCCATAGGCGCGGTCGAAACCCTGGTTGCCGTCGGCCTTCCACGGCGTGACCCGCTCGGAGAAACCGGCGACCAGCTTCGCCCGGCTGTTGGCGGCGAGCGTCGTCGCGCCATGCCGGTCAAAGTCGTAGCGCGGCACCAGCGCCAGATCGAAGCCGGCGCGGTAGCATTCGGCGAACAGCGTCAGCCCGCCGGGGGTGATGCCGCGGAAGTCGATGCCGCCGCCCTCCTTCGGCCGCGGCGCCACCACCCCGTCGACCCAGCGGCAGGTCAGGGCCAGATCGGCCACCGCCTCGCGCACCGCCAGCAGGATGCGCGCCTGCGGGGCGGCGGCGCGCAGGCCGCGCAGGAAGGGGGTCGCCATCACGAAGTCGCCCGCCTCGTCCAGCTTGACGACCAGGATGCTGCGCACGCTCGCCAGATCGCAGACGCTCATGCCCGCCCCTCCCCGTCCGCCACGTCGAAGGCCACCGGCGGCAAACCGGCGCACCAGCGGCGCCATGCCGTGCGATAGCCCGCCTCCACCGCGCGGGCATAGCCGGTCTCGTCCATCAGCGCCGACCGCCGCATCCGCTCGCGCAACTCCGCCCGTTGGGCATCGAGGAACCCACGGTCGGTCGCCAGCCGGACGCCCTGCGCCAGATAGCCGTCATCGTCCTCCGTCACCAGCTCTTCCATCCCGACCGCATCGAGCAGCGTCGCCCCCCAATGGCCGATCATGGTCGGCCCGGTCTGGTTCAGCACCGGCACGCCCATCCACAGCGCGTCGCAGATCGTCGTCCCGCCATTGGCGAAGACGGGATCGAGCGCCACGTCGATGGTGACGTAATCCTGATAGGGATCCGGGGTGATGCCGCGCAGCTCCAGCCGCTCCGCCCCGATTCCGTGCCGGGCGAAGGCGTCCAGCAGGCGCCGGTCGGCACCGCCGCCGCTGCCCAGTCCCCGCCATTTCAGCACCAGCGTCGCCGTCTGCACCGCCGCCAGCAGTCTCGCCCACAGCGCGATGGTGGCGGCGTTCACCTTGGTGATGTTGTTGAAGGACCCGAAGGTGATGTGGCCGTTGCGCTCCACCGGCGGCAGCGAAGGCGGCGCGAAGGCTGACTCGGCCGGGCGGTAGCACAGCACGCAGCCGGGCAGCCGGATCAGCTTCTCGACATGCAGCGCGTCCGCTCCCGGCGGCGCCACGCGGGGATCGGTGATCTGGTAGTCGACGGCGCTCAGCCCCGTGGTGTTGGGATAGAGCGGCAGGCTGACCTGAACCGGCGCCGGCCGGCGCGCCATCAGCGCCATGCGGTTGCGCGACATGTGGCCGCCGGCATCGACCAGGATGTCGATGCGGTCCTCCCGGATCCGGCGGTCGAGCTCCTCGTCGGACAGGGCCGCCACATCGCGCCAGCGGTCGGCCGCCGCCTGGAAGCGCTCGGTGGTGGCGTCGCGGCTGCGGTCGTTGTGATAGCAGGTGACCTCCACCGCCCGGCGGTCGTGCCCCTCGATCAGCGGCAGCAGGAAATGATAGCCCGGCCCCGGATAGCGCTGGAAATCCGGCGACAGGTAGCCGACGCGCAGCCGACGCTCCGGATCGCGGCTCTCCACCGCATGCGGCGCGGCAGGGACCGCCGGCAGATGGCGCTCGAAGGCCCGGTGTTCGCGGAAGACCTCCAGCGGATCGGCACGGTCGTCGAAGCACAGGCAGAACAGCATGTTGGAGCGGATCGCCGCATCCTCCGGCGCCCGGTCGAGCGCCGCGCGGAAAGCCGCAACCGCCTCTCCGTGCAGCCCCAGCGCCATCCAGGCGACGCCAAGGTTGGAGTTGGCGAGCGCCGATTGTCCCGGATCGCCGAGCCGCCTCGCCCGCTCCAGCGGCGGGATCGCCTCCTCCGCCGCGTTGGCGTCCAGCCGCAGCGTGCCGATGTTGACCCAGGCCGCCGCATCCTCGGGCATCAGCGCCAGCGCCCTGCGGTGCCAGGACAGCGCCTCCTGCGGCCGCAAGGCCAGCTGGAAGGCCGATCCGGCATTGGCGGTCAGCGCCGCGTCGCCGGGGGCCACCCGCACCGCGCGCAGGCTCCACCGCGTCGCCCCCTCCACCCCCAGCGTCGCCCGCGCCAGTCCCAGCCCCGACAGCGCCAGCCCGGAGGCCGGCGCCAGAGCCAGCGCATGGCGGTAAGCCCGCTCCGCGAGCGCCGTCCACCGGCCATAAAGGCGCCCGGCCAGCGCCAGCACCAGCTCGTCCACCAGCGGCTCCAGCCTGACCAGCCGCGTCAGCCAGACCGGCTCCCGCGTTGGCCGGCTGTCCGAGCTGCCCAGCAGCCGCAGCGCCGCCGGTTGGCCGGGAACCAGCGCCAGCAGCCGGCGGGCAGCCGCCATCGCCTCTCTCCCATCGCCCAGCCGCTGGCGCAGCTGCATGCATTGCTCCAGCGGCTCCACCATCTGCGGTGCCAGTTGCACAAGGTCGCGGAAGGCAATCGCCGCCTCCGGGATCCGGCCGGCATCGCGCAGGGCCGCCCCCCGGTTGAAGGCCGCCAGCACCCGATGCGGCTCCAGCCTCGCAGCCCGCCCGTACCAGCTGGCTGCCGGCAGGAAGCGCCCGCCGTCGTACAGAACGTCGCCCAGGCTCGCGGCGCTCTCGGCCTCCGCCGGCTCCAGCGCCATCACGCGTTGAAGCGCCTGCGCCGCCGGACCCTGCTGCCCCGCCTGCGTCAGCACCGCCGCCAGCATCCGCGGCAGCGACGGATCGAGCGGCGCCAGCCGGGCTGCGGATCGGAAGGCCGTCGCCGCCTCCGCCCAACGTTCCGCCGCCTCCATCAGCCGGCCCAGATTGGCATGGAAGACCGCCTGCTTCGGATCGGCCTTCACCGCCTGCCGGATCCGGTCGATCCCCTCCGCCAGCGCCCCGGTCTGCGCCTTGATCAGTCCCGACAGATGCAGCGCGTCCGCCTGTCTCGGCAGCCGCTTCAGCACCTGCTCGTAGAGCGTCGCCGCCTCGGCCAGCTGGCCGTTCTGATGATGGGTGACGGCACGGGTCAGCAGCGCCTGTGCGTCGGCGGTGCCGGTCGGACGATGCGTCGGGCGATGGTTCGGTTTCATCCGCGTTCGGCACTCTCTGGTGGTCCGGCGGATAATGCTGGTCGGTCGTCGCCCCGACAAGCGACACTTCAAGCAACAGCCGGCGCTGCCGGTCGGCCAACACCTCTGCCAATGCCGCCTCCCGGGCGCGGGTGCGGCGGCGCTGCTCCTCCGTGCGGGCGCGCAGCTGCTGTTCCTGACGCAGGCGGCCGGCAAGCCGCCGCAGATCGTCGGCGGCGCGGCTTTCCGTCGCCGGCGGCAGGGCGCCCAGCGCCTCGCGGAAGTCGCCCAGCGTCGGAAAGCGGCTCCAGCCGCTGCGGAAACCGGCCCACACCGCCTCGAAGGCGGCCATCCACCGGTCGGCCGGCCACGCCGCCATCATCCGCACGTCGGCCTCCAGCAGGTCGGCGTCCGGCAGCTCCAGCGCGAAGCGTTCGGCCAGCTTCTCCAGCCCGATCAGCACATTCTCGATGCCGATCGGCGGTGTCAGCGTGCCGATCGCCTGCTCAACCCGCTCGGCCAGCGCACCGATCTCGTCGGGCGTCAGATCCTGTGTCTCGAACCGCAGATCCGCGACCTCAAGCCGGGCCAGCGAGGCGAAGGCGCAAGGCAGCGAGGGTTTCGCGGTTGCGGCCTGCGGCATCGGACGCGGACCGGATATCGGGCCGAGGCTCTGGGCGGGGATCGGGGCGGCGGTCATTGCGGTGCTCCCGGCGGAACGGAGGGGTGGAGGACTGGATCGACGCCCTGGCGCGTTGCGGAGCCGGAGCGGTGGGCGGCGCGGAAGGCTGTTCGGCGGACTGATCAGCGGGCGCCACCAGCTCCCGGATGATCCAGCGGCGCCAGGCCGACCCCGGATCCGGCGGGCGGTAGCCGTTGCGGCGATGCGCCTTGCGGCACCAGGACACGAACTTGACGGTCACCCGATCGGCATCGACCTCTGGCCGCTCCGCCGCTGCCCAGGCCAGATCCGCGGCAGCCGGCTGCCAGTCCGCCGGCAAGGCGTCCTCTCCGATCCTCATCCCTTCGCCCGAATGGGAGGAGGAGGATTCAGGATTCTGGGAATCAAAGGAGATGCCGGCCGGCGAACCGCTGCTGTCAGCCGGCTGACAGCACATGCCGGCGGTGAAGCCCTCCATCCCCGCCAGCTGATAGGCGAACCCGCGCAGGCCGCGCCGCGGCTTGGCGCAGACCAGCGCCGCCGCCGGTCCCTGCGCGGCTTTCTCCTGCAGGCCCTTCAGAACGGCGTTGAACCATGCGCGGCTTTGCCCAAGCTCTTCGGCCAGCTCCCCTTGCGTGGCGGTGCAGACACCGTCGCGGTCGGCATGGGCATAGAGCGCGGACAACACCGCGATGTCGGCGGCCTGGATGCCGGGCACGGCGATCCAGCGCCTGTACATATCGATGTATGGCTTCATTGCTTTACCCGTCTGTCGGTCGGTCCGTGGACGGGTGGAGACAAGGAAGGAGCGTCAACGGACTCGCTGTGAATCCGCTTGGCTTTGCGGGCCTGCCCTGCCATCATGGAGTCGCCAAACAGCCAGATGTGGGGTGCCCGGGGTTTTCCTCGGTCTCCTCCGTCCGACACGAAGGGCCCGGAGCAATCCGGGCCTTTTGTGTTTGCGGAGGTCGGTCCTCCATCAACTCATGCTCTTCGCTCCTTCAGAGAGCACGGGACCACAAAGACCCGTGGCGCCGGCCGGCATCCGGCATGGGCGCATGTCAATGGCGTGAGGGCGGTTTTCGCCCGTTTTTTGGAATGTGTACGTCCCGTTGCACGTCTGTCCACGGTCTTGGAAAAATCGCCTGCATCCGGCATTTCGCCGACGCAGGCCTGGATTCTTGTGGAGGAATCAAGCACTTGCTCTGCCGCTGCGCCGGCCGGCCAGCTGCAAGTGTCGCCGTTGTGCCGAAAGATTCGGCTCCGAACGTCGTCGTTGTGCCGAAAGATTCTTGGCAGCCAGTGGCTTGTGACGACGCGCCGGCCGCCTCGAACGTCGTCGTTCTGCCGAATGATGGAGCGGAATCAGCCCCACCCCCACCCTCCCCGGGATGGAATCGGCGGAGAATCGGGTGGGAATCGGCCCTTCGACGGATCGTCCGAACGTCGCCGTTCTGCCAGTCGATGGCCTCCCCAGGGGGGCTCCGGCGGCATCCGGGTGGCGCGCAGGGAGCAGTAAGATAGGAAAAACAATGCTTTGACCTGAAGGCGCCCTCTCCTGCCGCCCCTCGGCACGGCAGAACGCAGACGTTGGCTTCGCTACCGGCCGGTCGAAGCCGGTCCATCCCCACCCCTGCCGCCGTCCAACTCCCCTTCGCCCCTCCTTCTCCGCCACCCGCCGTAAAAACTGGCAGAACGACGACGTTCGGCCGGCCAACCGGCGCCGTCCCCGGGAATCTTTCGGCAGAACGGCGACGTTTGGTCCGGCATTGTGGAACAGGGTGGCGGGCTTGTGGATTATGGGACTGACACCTTTGAAGCCGCACAGGACCCGCGGAGAAATCGCATGACCCAGACCAACAACGCCGAGCTGCTCGACCGGCCGCTGCAATTGGCTCTGCGGCTTGATTCCCCGCTGACCGGCGATGTCCAGAACGACCGCCACATGATGGTCTACAGCCTGTTCGGCCTGTCGAAGGACAAGGCGGAATCGCTGCCCACCTATGACGACGGCAAGGTGCGGATCGAGGTGCGGGCGCCGAAGAATGTCGGCGTCGCGACGATCTGGGACAAGGCGGTGCTGCTCTACGCCATCTCGCTGTTGCGCGAGAAGATGGAGTCCGGCAAGGGCCCGTCCAAGCTGGGCGAGCTGCACTTCACCACCAGCGACCTTCAGCGCATCGTCGGCAAGACCGCCGGCGGCAGCGCCTACGACAAGATCGAAGGGGCGCTGGAGCGGCTTCAGGGCACGCAGATCAAGACCAACCTGGAAACCGGCGGCGAGGGCGAAAGCGGGGCCTTCTCCTGGATTTCCGACTACAAGCTGCTCTACCAGCGCAAGAAGGACGGCGAGCGGGCGGTGCGCGGGCTGAAGCTGACGCTGTCGGGCTGGGTCACCCGCGCGGCGCTGGGCCACAATCTGCTGAGCTACGACGACCAGTATTTCGCGCTGAAGCCGGTGGAAAAGCGGCTCTATGAGATCGCCCGCGCCCACCTCGCCCGCGGCCACGCCTTCTGGATGGCGCTGGAACCGCTGCGCAAGCGCGTCGGCTCCGACAACGACCTGCGCAAGTTCAAGAACGCGCTGAATCCCGTCCTGGCCGCCGACCGCATCCCCGGCTATGGCGTCCGCATCGTCGAGACCGCGGAATACAAGGAGACGATGAAGGCGCGCGGCGCGGTGCTGGGCCGCGTGCTGAACGCCGACCTGCCGGTGCTGTTCTGGAAGAAGGACCAGGGCCAGCCGGAAAACTGGATCGACGTTCCCAAGGTGGAATACGACGAGACGGTGTGAATCGCTCCCTCCCCCTTCGGTAGACACCCGTTGCCGGAGTCGCGACGACTTGCTAGGCTCCCTGCCGACCGGTGCCGGGGCAGGAGGACGGGGCGTGACAGGGGAACAGTTGAAGGCGTTGCGGGAACGGCGCGGCCTGACCCAGACGCAGATGGCGGCGTTCGTCAATGAATTGACCGGCCGCAAATACGACAAGCAGCGGCTCAGCAAATGGGAAACCGGCAAGGAAGCGCTGCCGCGCGAGGTGCTGGGCCGGCTGCTGCTGCTCGATCTCGAACGGCCGGAAAGCCCCCTGCCCCGCCCTGGCACCACCGTCGCCGTCGGCCTGCAAAAGGGCGGCACCGCCAAGACCGCCACCTCGATCAACCTCGCCTTCATCCTGGCCCGTGCCGGCAACCGCGTCCTGCTGGTCGATGCCGATCCGCAGGGCAACGCCACCGTCCATGTCGGCGTGCCGCAGGCCGACGTGGTGGCGCTGACGGAAGCCGGAAAGGTTCTCTACCACGCGCTGATGGGCAAGACGCCGCTCGATGCGGTGATCCGCCCGACCGGCGTCGAGGGGCTCGACATCGTTCCCTCCAGCATCGCGCTGGCGAGCGCCGACACCGAACTGCCGGGCAACCTGACCAATGCCCAGACGGCGCTCGCCGAGATGCTCGACGGCGTGCGCGACCGCTATGACGTCATCGTCATCGACTGCGCCCCCAATCTCGGTGCGGTGACGATCAACGCCCTGACCGCCGCCGACTACGTGCTGGTGCCCTGCCAGGCGGAACCGCACGCCATCCTCGGCGTCAGCGCCTTCCTCGACACCGTCGCCAAGATCCAGCGCCGCCTGAATCCGCGGCTGGAGCTGCTGGGCATTCTGCCGACCATGGTCAATCCGCGCCAGACCCAGGACCGCTCGTCGCTGGACGACATCCAGCGGCTGTGGGGCGACAGCCGCCGCGTGTTCCCGCCGGTGCCGCGCGCCACCATCTACGCCCAGGCGGCCGGCGCCAACGTCATCACGCTGGATGCCGACATCGGCGCGCCGGGGGTGGAGAGCTACGCCGCCATCGCCGCCGCGCTGCTGACCGCCATGGGCCGTTTGCAGGAGACCGTCGATGCCGCCTAAGAAGCTGACCCGGCAGACCGCCGCCACCGTGCTCCAGGCCAAGGAGGCCGGCTTCGCCGCCGAGACCGACCGCATGTTCGGGCTGAGCGGCGTGCTGCCCCGGCTGATCGAGGTCGATCTCGACGCGGTCGAGACCAATCCCGGCCAGCCGCGCACGGTGTTCGACGACGAGTCCCTGCGTTCGCTGGCCGAGTCCATTGTCCGTCATGGGTTGCAGCAACCCGTCCTGGTTCAGGAGGGGCCGGAGAAGGGCCGCTACCGGCTGGTGGCCGGCGAACGGCGGCTGCGCGCCCACCGGCTGCTCGGCCGGGCGACCATCGCCGCCATCATCACCAAGGGCCGGCCGGAAGAGATCGCGCTGATCGAGAATGTCCAGCGCGTGGACCTCGACGCCATCGACCTCGCCCGCGGCCTGTCGCAGCTGATCGAGGCGCACGGCTACACCCAGACCGAGGTGGCGGCCGCCGTCGGCTGTTCGGAAGCCGAGGTGTCGAAGCGCCTGAAGGTGCTGCGCCTGCCGGACGACATCCTGGCCGATTACCGCGCCAACCCCGACGCCGTCTCGCGCTCCGCCCTGGTCGAGCTGGCCTTCGTCGAGGACGAGGCCGAACTGCGCCGGCTGTGGCAGACGGCGCGGACCGGCGGTCTGACCGTCGGCGCGGTGCGCGCCGCCCGTCCGTCGGCGTCCAGCTCGGCGGAACCGTTGCGGGTGCTGGGCAAGGCGATCAACCGGATGGACAAGGATTTGGCCGCCATCGACGCCGTCGCCCAGGCATTGCAACGCGAACACCGCGAACGCCTGCAGGCCCTGCGCGACCGCATCGACTCCCTGCTGAATGGCTGACCCGAGGGACGGCTTTCGAGCGCGAAAGCCCGCCTTGGTTGTTCCACGCCTCTGATACCTGCTTAGGTTGCTTTCGAGCGCGAAAGCCTCTGGCGGTCGGCCAGGGTGACCGCCTGCCCTGCCCCATGGTAAGGATTGCCTGTAAAATCATTGATGTTACGGGTCAGCGATGCCGGTGGTGCGGAGACGACAGTTCCTTGGTCTGGTTGGCGGGGGTCTGCTTGGTATGGCCGGTCTTGCCGCCGCGCTGCCGCGTCCGGCGATGGCCGCGTCAGGCACCCTGCGGATCGGGCTGAAGTCCCTGCCCGGCGGGCTCAACCCGCTGACCGTCAGCGATCTGGTCGCGCGTCAGGTTCTCGGCTCGATGTACGAAAGCCTGACCACCGTCGATTCCAAGGGCCGCATCCTGCCCGGCCTCGCCACCCGCTGGGAGGCGTCGGACGATGCGCGGCGCTGGCGGCTGACCATCCGTGACGGCGTCACCTTCCACACCGGCCGCCGCCTGACGGCGCTGGACGTCAAGCGCAGTTTCGAGGCGGCGCTGACCGGCGACGGCGCCAACTTCGCCGTGCTGGCGCTGGCGAAGGTGCGGGGCTTTCGCGAGTTGCGGGCGAAGACGGCCGGTGACCTGTCGGGCATCACCGTTGCCGACGACCGCACGCTGGAGGTGGTCTGCGACGAACCCTGCGCGGTGTTCCCCTTCGCCCGCCTGAACATCGTCGACGTCGAGGCGGCCGCGCAGGCCGGACCCGAGTGGTTCCGCACCCTTTCGGCGGGTACCGGACCCTACCGGCTGGTGCGGTCGAGCGACGGCATCCGGATGGACGTCGAGGCCAATCCCGACTGGCGTGGCGGATCGGTGCCGTTCGAGCGCGTGTCCTTCCTCGCCACCGGCATCGGCAACGACGGCATCACGCTGTTCAACGACAGCCAGATCGACTTCACCTTCGTCGATACCGACGCGCTGCGCGGGGTGATGGACGATCCCGGCTTCAAGCGGTCGCTGTCGAGCGTGCCGCGCATGCAGATGCGGGTGGTGGCGCTCGACCCCAGGCGGGTGAAGGCCTTCGGCGATCTGCGGGTGCGTCGGGCGATGTCGCTGCTGATCGACCGCGCGGCGATGGCGGAGCGCTTTTTCCGGGGGGTGGCGGCCGTTCACAACGGCATCGTTCCGCCGGCACTGCTGTCCAACGAGCGGCTTGAGCCGCTGGCCTATGATCCGGCGCTGGCGAAGCGCCTGCTGGAGGAGGCCGGCTATCCGGAGGGGCGCGGCATCGAGCCCTTCCAGGTGACCATCGTCCCGGAATACCGGCGGGAGTTCGTCTATTACGTCTCGCAATGGAACAATGCCGGCATCCCGGCGAAGCTGGCGATCGCGCCGCGGCAGGAATTCATCGCCCGGTCCCGGCGGCGCGACTATGACGCCTTCCTGTTCGGCTGGACCGCCACCTATCCCGACCCGATGAATTTCCTCGACGAGCTGTTCAGCAGCGGCAGCCGCTTCAATCCCGTCGGCTGGACCAGCGCGCAGTTCGACCGCCTGATCGAGCGGGCGATGGCGATTCCCGATCAGGACCGGCGGGCCGAGGTCTACAAGGACGCCGAGCGTCTGGTCATGCAGGATCTGCCGGTGATCCCGCTCGTGGTTCCGGATTATGTGGCGCTGCGTGGCAACGTGTTGAGCGACAACTTCATCACGCCCTTCGGCGGCCTGAACTTCGGCTGATCCCTGGGGACTGACCCGGGACAGGGCAGGGTGCCGGCATGGAAAAGCCCCTGTCCGCTTGCGGACAGGGGCTTTTCGCCGCTACCGGGACGAGACGGTCAGGCGGCGCCCTGCGGCCGTGCCTCGCGCAGGCAATCCGCCGGCTTCGCTTCACGAAGGCAATCGGCCTGGGCGGCTTCACGCAGGCAGTCGGCGGCCTTCGCCTCACGCAGGCAATCCACCGGCTTCGCTTCACGAAGGCAATCGGCCTCCGCGCCCTCGCGCAGGCAGTCCGCCTTGGCCGCCTCGCGCAGGCAATCGGCGCCGGCGAACAGGCGGGCGCTGTCGCTGCGGGCGGCGGCCATGCGCTCGGCCGGGACGGTCACGCCATTGTGGTGGAGATACTCGCCATAGACCGCGTCGCAGAAGCGGAAATAGGCGCGGGTGTCGGCGACGATGAACTCGTGCCACAGCTCGTCGCAGGCGGCGGATTGCGGAACGATGTCACGGTCCGGATGCTCGGCGCAGGCCAGCAGGAACGCCTTCAGCTGGGTCAGCGCGATCTCCGAGGTGCTGTGGGACATGCCTGCGGCGACCGCACGGTCGACCACATAGCCGAAGTCGAAACCGGCGATGATGTCACGGGCACGGGTGGTGACGGTCTTGGTGGCGCCAGGCATGGAATCCTCCGAGGTTGCTTTTGTTCGCCCTCGGACGGGGGAGCAGGCGGTCCGAAGGCTCCGCCCTGATGTTGTGACACAGCATAGTCCCGTATGTGAGATCATTTTTGGTCCTAAGCCTCAAGATCGAAGCAGGACCTGACCACTGCCGGACCACTGCCCTCAGATCGTCGGAGTCTTATGCGGAGCGGCGGTATCGAGCGCGGCCACCGGGCGCGCCGCCGTCATCTGTTCGACCAGCGCCGACAGCAGGTCGGGCATGATCGGCTTGGCGGCGACGATGACGCCCATCTCCGCCGCGCGCGCGCTCACGGCGCCGTCGAGCCGGCCGGAGATCAGCACCGCCGGGATGCGCAGCCCAAGCCGGCGCCAGACGCTCTCGATGAAATCCAGGCCGTTCTCGGTGGCGGAGAGGTGATAGTCGGCGATCACCGCATCGGGGCGGATGTCGCCGCCCTCGACCGCCCGCAGGCCCTCCGCCACGCTGGAGGCGCCGACGACGCGATGCCCGGCGGTGTTGAGGAACATCGAGATCGCCGACAGCACGAACTGGTCGTCGTCGATCACCAGGATCGCGATCTCGCCGCTCTTCGCCGGCGCATCGGCCAGCGTCGCCAGTCCGGCGGCCGGCAGGGAAGCCATCATAGGGGCAGGGACAGGGGCAGGGGCGGGGGCGGGGGCGGGGATTGGCGCCGCGGCTTCGATGACCTGCTCCACCGGCGCCAGCGGCACGGTGACCGAGAAGACGGAGCCCTTGCCCGGCGTGGAGCGCACCTTGACCGGGTGGTCCAGCACGCCGGCCAGCCGGCGGACGATCGACAGGCCAAGGCCGATGCCGTTGTCGCGGTTGCGTTCCGGGTTGCCGATCTGGTGGAACTCCTCCCAGATGGCGTCGAGCCGGTCCTCTGGAATGCCGATGCCGGTGTCGCGCACCTCGACGATCAGGCTGCCGCCGGATTCCAGGCAGGCGACCTGCACCTGTCCGCTGGCGGTGTAGCGGATGGCGTTGTCGATCAGGTTGCCGAGCAGCCGCAACAGCAGCACCCGGTCGGTCAGCACCGGCGCCCGGTATTGCGGCACGGAGAAGGCCAGCCCCTTGCTGCGGGCGACCGGGCCGTATTGCGAGTCCAGCGCCTCGAACAGGTCGGCGACCTCGTGCACCGCCTTGTTGGCGGTGACGCCGCCGGCATCCAGCCGCGACACCTCCAGCAGCTCGTCCAGCAGCTGCTTCAGCGTCATCACCACCTGTTCGATCTTGCGCGCCGAGTCCGCCACCTTCGGATTGGGGGCGGTGGCGCGCAGCATGGCGGTCAGCATCAGCAGCGACTGGGCCGGCTGGCGCAGGTCGTGGCTGGCGGCGGCCATGAACTTCGCCTTCGACGCCACCGCCTGCTCGGCGCGCTCCTTGGCGACGCGCAGGTCGATGGCGTTCTGGCGGAAGGTGTCGAGCGCCTTGGCCATGCGGCCGATCTCGTCGTCGCGGTGGCGGACCGGCACCGTCACCGTCACGTCGCCAGCGGCCAGATCGGCCATGGCGCGGGTCATGCCGGCGATCGGCAGGGTCATGCCGCGCGTCGCCCAGATCACCCCCAGCACCACCAGCAGAAGCGTCACGGCACCGATCCCGCCCAGCAGCAGCACATGGTGGCGGATCGCCGCGTCGGTCGGCCCGGTGTCGAGCCGGACCAGCAGCGTGCCGATGCTGCGCGAGCCGCCGGCGCGGTCCTGGCGGATCAGCGGCACGGTGGCGACCGTGGCGGCGCCCTCCCCCACGCTGGCGGCACCCGGCTTGCGGAAGGTGGCGAAGCGTTCGCCATGGGTGCCGAGGATCACCGCCTCGGCGAAGCTGTCGATCGACCGCAGCGGGCCCAGCGCCGTCATCGCCTCTTCCGGGTCGAGATCCCACAGGGCGTTGGTCACGTCGTCCAGCACGATGCGGGTCGCCATCTCCGCCCGGATCGCCAGTTCGGCCCGCGTGTTGCGCACGTCGGCCTGGATCAGCACCACCATCGGCACGGCGACCAGCACCGACACCAGCACCACCGCCGATGCCGTCGTCCGGGCAACCAGGCTCCGTGAGAAGATCTTCAAGAACATGCCGAAGCCACCCAGAACAGTCACCCAGAACAGCCACCGAGAACATGGCGAACACGAACGATACGCGGCGTCATCCTAGCCGAATCGGCGGCCGAACACGACAGCGACGTCGATGCCGGCGGTCATGCCGGCATCATCGGCAGTAGTGGGAAAAAGGGCAGTATGACTGTTTCTTATTGCTTCTTCTTCTTGCTCGGTTGCGTGTGTAAAAATTCACGTCGGGTTTTGACGCACAGGGCCGGGAGCGGTTTAGCCGTTGGCGTAGGGGTGGGGGCATAGCCGCGGGGGAGCGCAGCAATGGGAACGGGCATCATCATCGCCCTCGCGCATGGCGTCGTCCTGCTGGCGCTGGTTCTGCTCGCCTACCGCCGGATCCTGCGGCGGTTCGGCAGCGGCCGCATCGCCGCCGCCGCGCTCGCCGCCCTGCTGGTCTGTGCCGCCGCCGCCCTTTCCCTGCTGACGGTCCTGCTGCCGCCCGACCGCGAGCCTGTCCTGCGGGCGGTGGAGCCGCTGCCGCTGACCGCCACCGTCGCCGCCATCGCCACGCTCGGCCTCGGCCTGTTCGCCCTGCTGCTGGCGCGCGAGCACCGGCGTTTCGCCGACGAGGCCGCGCTGGCCGAAAGCACCGCCCTGTTCCGCGCCGTCTTCGACAGCTCCGCCGACATCCTGGTCGTCGTCCGCGTCGGCGCCGACGGCGGCTTCACCCTTCATCGTGCCAACGACGCCGCCGTCCGGGCGATGGGCGACCGGCTGACCCGGGCGCTGGGCAAGCCGATCGACGCCCTGCTGCCGCCCGACCTTGCCGCCAAGGTGACGGCCGACCTGCAATCCTGCATCGACGCCGGCGCCCCCACCCGGTTCGAGGAGCAGCACACCCACGACGGCGTCACCCGCTGGTGGGAGCTGTCGCAGGTGCCGATCCGCGACGCGAGCGGCGCCATCGTCATGCTGTCGGTCGGCGCCCGCGACATCACCCGCCGCCACGAGGCGGAGCGGGCGATCCGCGCCAGCGAGGCGCGCTACCGCCTGCTGGCGCGCAGCGTCACCGACATCATCGGCCGCATCGGGCTGGACGGCGTCCGCCGATTCTGTTCGGAGGCGACGCGCGACAGCCTGGGCTGCGCCCCTGCCGATCTGGTCGGCCGCCCGCTGGTGGAGCGGGTCCACCCCGACGACCGCGACGCCCTTGCCGCCGGCCTCGCCCGCCTGACGCCCGAGCGCCCGACCCTGAAGACCATCTACCGGCTGCGCCATGCCGACGGCCGCTGGCTGTGGATCGAGGCGGCGGTTCGGCTGGTCACCGACGATTGGGGGGCGCCGCAGGATTACGTCAGCGTCGAGCGCGACGTCACCGCCCGCAAGATCATGGAGGCGGAGCTTCAGGACGCCCGCCACGCGGCGGAGGCGGCCAGCCGCAGCAAGTCCGAGTTCCTGGCGAGCCTGAGCCACGAGCTGCGCACGCCGATGAACGCCGTCATCGGCTTCGCCGACCTGATCGCGCGCGAGTCGGAGGGGCCGGTGGGCACCCCCCATTACCGCGATTTCGCCGTCAACATCCGCGACAGCGGCCAGCATCTGCTGGAGCTGATCAACGAGATCCTCGACCATGTCCGCGCCGAATCCGGCCAGCTGGCCCTCGACGACGAGCCGGTCGATCTCGACGCCGCCGCCACCTTCGCCGTCCGCCTGCTGACCCCGCGCGCCGCCCGCGCCGGCATCGCCCTCGCCGCGACGGTGGACCCCGCCACCCCGACCCTGCGCGGGGACGAGCGCCGCATCCGCCAGATCCTGCTGAACCTGCTGTCCAACGCGGTGAAATACACCCCCTCCGGCGGCTCGGTGTCGCTGACCGCCGGCCCGGCGCCCGACGGCGGCCTGCTGCTGGAGGTGCGCGACGACGGCGTCGGCATCCCCGAACAGGATCTGGACCGCGTCCTGCTGGCCTATGCCCGCGTCGCCACCCCGGAGAACCGCCAGACCGAGGGCGCCGGCCTGGGCCTGCCGCTGACCCGCCGGCTGGTGGAGCTGCATGGCGGCACGCTGACCCTGGCGAGCCGGGTGGGGCAGGGCACCACCGTCACCATCCATTTCCCGCCCGAGCGGGTCGCCGTCGGGATGGGCGCCGGGATGGGCGCCGGGATGGGGCATGAAAGCGACCGCCCCGGCCGGCCTCCGGCAAGCCAATCACCGAGCGTCCGTCCCAGCCTGTCGATCCTGATGGTGGAGGACGACAACAAGATCCGCGAGAACGGCTGCGCCCTGCTGCGCAGCTGGGGCCACCGGGTGACCGCCGCCGCCGGTGCCGGCGAGGCCCTGGTGGTTCTGCGCGGCACCGAGCCGCTGGACCTGCTGTTCAGCGACATCGTGATGCCGCCGGGCATGAACGGCGCCGAGCTGGCGCGCGAGGCGCGGCGCCTGCGCCCCGACCTGCCGGTTCTGCTGGCGTCGGGCTTCGCCACCCATGCGGTGGTGGCCGACGACGTGGCGATGGGCGGCTACGACCTGATCGCCAAGCCCTATGACCCGGCCGAACTGCGCGAGCGGCTCGACCGCCTGCGCCCGCCGGCCTCCGCTTCGCCGCAGGTGGCGGAGCCTGTCCCGCTCCCCGCCGCCGAGCCCCCGCCGCCCGCCGCGCCACCGCGGGCTGCCGCGCCCTCACCCCCTCCGGCGCCCGCCACGGCTCCTGTCCCGCCTTCCCCTGCGGCACCGCCCGCGAAGCCGGCGGCGGGCGCCCTGCATGTGCTGGTGGTGGAGGATGTGGAGATGAACCGCCTGCTGGCCGTCACCCTGCTGAAGCAGGCCGGCCACCGCGTGGTGGCGGTGGAGGACGGCGCCCAGGCGGTGGAGGCGGTGGCCCGGACAGCGGCGGGCGAGCCGTTCGACGCCATCCTGATGGACATCAACATGCCGGTGATGGACGGGCTGGAGGCGACGCG
The DNA here is from genome assembly GCF_004923295.1 of Azospirillum sp. TSH100. Taxonomy (NCBI): domain Bacteria; kingdom Pseudomonadati; phylum Pseudomonadota; class Alphaproteobacteria; order Rhodospirillales; family Azospirillaceae; genus Azospirillum; species Azospirillum sp. TSH100. The sequence goes on along the minus strand of NZ_CP039635.1, from coordinate 627,256 downwards.
CGCCATCCGCGCCATGCCGGGGCCGGCGTCCCGCGTCGCCATCATCGCCCTGACCGCCAACACCTTCCCGGACGACATCGCCCGCTGCTACGAGGCCGGCATGGACTGCCACGTGCCGAAGCCGATCGACCGCGCCCAGATGCTGGGCGAGATCGCGCGGTGCGTTGCTTCGCGCCGGGCGGTGGAGACGATGGGGGAGGGGTGATGAAGTTAGTAGAATGTGCGTTGGCCTTGGGCCACAATCCGGGGCAATCGAACGACTGTCGGCGCGCTCTATGACGCGCGGCATATGGGGGGTAAATTGAAGCCGAGTGTGTCTGAACTGTCGGCATTGACGCGCCTATTTTCTTCGGCTGTCTTTCAAGAGATGGCTAAAAGAGGGCGCTCTGCCCTGTTCAAACGCCTAGTAGAGCAAACAGGCATTGTGCAGAGCTGCCGTGCAGATGCGAGTGTCGGCGACGCATTTGACGCTGCGTTCAAGGTGCTTCAGATTGCTGGACAGCGCGACGAGTATATTTACCGTGCTGCTATAGTAAAAAAGATTCTGATCGGAAAGCACTCGTTGCATACCGCATCAATGCTAAATGAATTTCGTGCCGGTTCATGTAAGGCGGATTTGGTTATTCTCAATGGCACGTCGAGTGTCTACGAAATCAAGTCCGAGCGGGATTCACTCTCTAGACTGGAAAACCAGATTGAAAATTACAAAAATGTATTTGCAACAGTTAACGTAATTGTCAGTGAAAACCATGTAGAAAGCGTTCGACAGGTAGTGACAGATGATGTCGGCATTATGTGTTTGTCCAAGCGTTATCAAATTTCAGTGGTACGTGATGCTCATGATTGCCCAGAACGTATCTGTCCTGTGACGGTGTTCGAATCATTGCGATCAGCAGAAGCCGAAGCGATCCTTAAATCCCTCGGCATTGCTGTTCCCACTGTTCCGAACACGCAGCGATATGGTATGTTGCGTGAATTGTTCGCTAATCTACAACCCGCCATACTACATCGTGAGTTTGTGCAGACGTTGAAGCAAACGCGCAATCTCGCGCCATTGGGTGGCCTCATTAATCAATTGCCGGCTTCACTCCATGCTGCGGCACTGTCGATCCCTGTTCGCCGGGCCGATCATGACCGCCTTGTTGGAGCCGTCACGACACCGCTCGAAGCGGCAAAGACTTGGATATAATACAAATGTACCATCCTTACTTTCGTGGAAAGCAGTTTGAACTCATTACCATCCGTGAAACGGCAGCATTAATGGCAAATGCCGGATTCATACCAATCATTGAGCCGGTAAGAGAAGCTCTTAGTGGCCTGGAAAAGACATTAAAGGCCATCTGTGACGCTAATGGGCGCGCGATTGTTATTATTAACCCTTATCATGGGGATCATCAAGAAGATGGAACTGTGATCACTGAGTTACTGCAAGCTAACTATATTGGGAATGCTGCTATCTCTGCAGGCATATTTCTTAGCGCCGGGACTAGCCTTGACCAAGCGATTGCTGCCTTTGAAGCTCATAAGCGGTATAACCCGACTTTTATTCATGCCGGATTCGCAGCGCAGAAGGGGCTTGCAGAACATCTAGGAAGAAATCTTCCGCAAACTCACCATGTGTTTTTTGAGGAGCATGCAAATATTTTATATCGCAAGCATTTTGATACTAGTAATCGTGTTCTTTTAAGAGATGGATTCAAGCGTAGGAAAAACTCAGAATATGCGAAAATTCCTGTTGAGGAGTTTTCTGAGTTACACTTGACATACAGCGAATTGAATGTGAATGGCTTTGGCGATTTTCTGATTGTTGGGGATAGTTATTCTGAAGGTGGTGGTCCTGCTTATGCGGTGGCAATCCATCTTACCTTCATCGATCCTGATAAAGATGATGTGATGTTCGTTTATCATTTTGTGTCAACTAAGAACGATACGCCAACCGATCCAGCTGGTAAGTTTGCCCAGGCATTGGAAAAGCTTATCGACAAGCTTGATAGTGGAAATTCTAAACTATTTGAGTCTAGTGCAATCAGAGAGTTCCGTGAGTTGCATACTAAAGGTCACTTCCCAGGTCTTGGCTACGTGAAGAAGCTCTCGATGAAACATCATATCGAAACTTTCTCTGATTACTTGAGAAAATAATAATGCCAAATCGCATGTGTTGCCCGGAATGCTTTGATGATCAGGGCCTGAGAGAACGGATTTTCCCTTTTCTTGAGGCGAAACCTGGAACTTGTGATTATTGTGGTACTGTAAATGTCGATGTACTCAGGCCGCAATTGCTGGCGCCCTATTTTGAGTTGATCATAGGCATTTATGAACTGAATGAACAAGGACAGCCACTCGCACATTGGTTGAAAGAAGATTGGAAGCTCTTCTCCCACAATGTGATGGATGTTGCCCACACGAAAGAGCTATTAGCTGATATTCTTAGTGATGGCGATATCGTGCGAGAATTATTTGCTCCATCTCCCAGCTATAAGAGTGAAGGGTTATTGCAATGGGAGACGTTGCGAGATGAAATGATGCACCGAAACCGGTGGTTTTTAGATACGAATATCGACACTGATCGTCTCCGTCATTTACTGTATCATTTGACAGCTACTAAGCTCCCGCGTGCTTGGTATCGTGCACGTATTCGGTCTGGTGGCGAAAACTATACAATCGACAAAATGGGCGCCCCACCCAATCGGCTAGCATCGCATGGACGCGCAAACCCAGCTGGAATCCCCTATCTCTATTTAGGGTCAAAGCCTGAGACGGCCGCAGCTGAGGTGAGGCCGCATACAGGTGAGGTTGCTTGTGTAGCCGATTTTACAATCCCTGAAATACTTGCAGTTGACCTGCGTGAACCACGCAAGCTTGTATCTCCATTTATTCTTGAGGATGCAAGTGCTATCGGTCAATTGCGTGCTGATCTTCCGTTCTTGGAGCGGCTTGGAGAGGAGCTTACACGGCCAGTTTTGCCTTCAGGCGCCGCCATTGATTATATACCTAGTCAATATTTATGTGAATTTATTAAGAAAATTGGATTTGATGGAGTCGTTTATCGTAGTTCTGTAAGCGATGGGATAAACCTTGCGCTCTTTGATCCCAATAAGGCAACCGGTGGCAATGTTACGGTATACAACGTATCAAAAGTATCTGTTGTGGTTGAGAAAGCCTAATTTATCTACTTCATTGTCTATTGGAAAGACCAGGGGCGATTCTCGATGGTATCGTCCGTTTCGTAGTGGAAGCAGTTACTCCCGCATCCGTTTATCCCCCTTTTTCCCAAAACCGCCCCACAGCAGGATAAAAATCCTATACTCTCTCCGCAATGCCCCCTCATTCGCGGAGCCACGCCATGCCCCTCGACAGCCGCAGCTTCAACAACGACAACTTCCCCCGCTGGGCCGAAGAGCCGCCGACCCCGTCCGAAGGCTCGCTGGTCCCCGGTTCGCAGTTCCATGAAGAGCAGTGGATCATGGCCGCCGGCATGCTGGCGCGCGGCAACAGCTTCCTCCAGGTCTCGCGCGCCATGGGGTGCAGCCGCACCACCCTCTGGCGCGCCTATTACGGCTCCAAGGACTTCCGTCACAGGGTGTGGTGGGAGCGGCAGGCGCTGAACCGCGAGGCCGAACTGCGCCTGTCCTCCCTGCGCATCCTCGTGGCCGAACAGATCGAGCGGCTGGTCTCATCTGGCGATCCCGCCACCGTCCGCTGGCTGGCCGAACGGCTCGGCCTGTTCGCCGGCCTCGACCTGCCCACGGCCAAGCGGCCGCCCGCCCAGCCCGACCGCCAGCCCAACGATCCGTCGGCCGCCGGCCTCGTCCCGGCCCCGAAACCCGAAGACCCGCCCGCCGTCACCGTCCCCGAACTGGACGACGACGCCATCCCCGGCGCCCTGCGCGAGCGCCACCCGCCCAGCCCGGCCATGGTCGCCGCCGTCCTGGCCCAGCCGGAGGCGGAGGGGCCGAAGGGCGTCTTCCCCTACACCCTCAACCGGTATGAGGAGTATCCCAACCTCAACCCCGGCCCGGTCAGCCGCCGCGCCGCCGGCCCCTTCTCCTGGCGCCGGTAGGGGCTCCGGACGCCCGCCCGCCGGATGCCGGCCGGACCATGCAACAGCCGCCGGAAAACGTTCCACGCCGTTCCATCCCTCCGCCGCCCCCCAACGGTCCGGCCCCACCTGCGGGCTTGATCGCGCGGCCGAACTGTCCGACCCTGCGGGTCCGTTCGACCACCGAGGATCACGCGATGACCGCCGGCCCTGCCTCCGCCCCGACCTTCACCTGCGTGCTCGATGCCCGTGCCAGGCTGGGCGAGGGGCCGGTCTGGTCGGTGGACGAGCAGGCGCTCTATTGGGTCGACATCAAGGGCAAGGCGCTGAACCGCTTCGATCCCGCCACCGGCGCCAACCGGGTGATGGCTCTGCCGGAGGAGATCGGCTGCGTCGCCCCGCGCAAGGGCGGCGGCTTCATCGCCGGCCTGCGCTCCGGCCTGTGGCAGCTGGACGGGGAGGGGCGGCCGGTCGCCTGCCTCGCCGCCAATCCGGAGGACCAGGGCGCCAGCCGCTTCAACGACGGCAGGACCGATCCCGCCGGCCGCTATCTGGCCGGCACGCTGGACGAGCCGAAGGCCGGCGGCAAGGCGCATCTCTACCGCTATGACCGGCGCGGGCTGGCGGTGCTGGCCGGCGGGCTGCTGACCTCCAACGGGCTGGCCTTCAGCCCGGACGGGCGGACGCTCTATCATGCCGACACCCCGACCTTCACCGTCCGCCGCTACCGCTACGATCCGGCGACCGGCGCGATCTCCGACGGCGAAATCTTCATCCGGCTGGAGCCGAAGGACGGCGACCGCGGCCGGCCGGACGGGGCGGCGGTGGATGCGGAGGGCTGCTACTGGTCGGCGCTCTACGAGGGCGGGCGGGTCGCGCGCTTCTCGCCGGACGGGGTGCTGCTCTCGGAACACCCGCTGCCGGCGCGCTGCCCGACCATGGTGGCCTTCGGCGGCCCCGACCTGCGCACGCTCTTTGTCACCACCGCCAGCGCCGGCCGCCCGGCGGACGAGCTGGAGCGGCTGCCGCAGTCCGGCGGCCTGTTCGCCATGACGGTCGATGTGCCGGGCCTGCCGGTCCCGCCCTTCGATCCGGAAGCCTGAGCGGGGAGGGGGCCGGCGATGTTCCGCAAGTTCGTCTATCTGCTGGCTCTCTCGCGCGAAAAGCATTTCGGCCGCGCGGCGGAAAGCTGCCACGTCTCGCAGCCGACCCTCTCCAACGCCATCCGCCAGCTGGAGGAGGAGCTTCAGGTCCCCATCGTCGAGCGCGGCCAGAAGTTTGAAGGCTTCACGCCGGAGGGGCTGAAGGTGCTGGAATATGCCCGCCGCATCGTCGGCGAGCGCGACAATTTGCGTCACGAGCTGCTGGCGCTGGCCCAGGGCGTCACCGGCCATCTGCGGGTGGGCGCCATCCCCACCGCCCTGCCGGTGGTGCCCCATGTGATGACGCCCTTCACCACGCGCTTCCCGCACATCCGCTCCAGCGTCATCTCGCTCAGCTCACGCGAGATCCAGCGCGGCCTCGACGAGTTCGAGTTGGACGCCGCCATCACCTATCTCGACAACGAGCCGCTGAACAACGTCCGCACCCTGCCGCTCTACACCGAGCGCTACCATCTGCTGGCCCGCCGCGACGAGCTGGCGGAGGAGCTGATCGCGCAAGGGGCGGTGCCGTGGGAGACGGCGGCGAGCTTGCGGCTCTGCCTGCTGACCCCGGACATGCAGAACCGCCGCATCGCCGACACCGCCTTCCGCATGACCGGCCGCAAGGTGGAGCCGGTGATGGAGACCAACTCCATCGTCACCCTCTACACCATCGTCCGCGCCGGCAGCTGCGCCAGCATCGTTCCGGGGCAACTGCTGACCTTCGTGCCGCCGCATCCCGACATCGTCGCCCTGCCGCTGGTCGATCCGGAGCTGAGCCACGTCGTCGGGTTGGCCTATGCCGACCGCGACCCGCCCTCGCCGCTGGCCAAGGCGCTGGCGGTGGCGGCAGCCGACGCCGACATCGCCCAGCGCGTCGCCATCGGCATCGCCGACGCCATGATCCCCTGGCGGCTGGCGCTCCGCTGAACGGTCGCAGCGGCGCTCGATAGCCAAAAGCTATCACGCCATCAGAAAATACAATTTGCTGGTATACCGTATCCTCCGCCACTCTGACGGTGCCGGGCGACGAGAGACGTCCGGAAAAAGCCAACAGAGCCAAGCCAGAACGACGCCGACCTCAAGAGCGGCGCGGACGATCGCAAGGAGGGACACCCGTGAACGCTTGCCATCCGTGGAGCGCTGAGCGCGCCATGACGATTGTCGAAGACAATCGGCATCTGCGCGGCGCCCTGCTGCCGATCCTTCACGCGCTTCAGGAGGAGTTCGGCTATATCGACGAGGAAGCCATCCCCCTGCTGGCGACGGCGCTGAACCTCTCGCGCGCCGACGTGCATGGCGTTGTCTCCTTCTATCACGAATTCCGCCGCGAAAAGCCGGGCCGCCACATCATCAAGGTGTGCCGGGCCGAGGCCTGCCAGTCGATGGGCGCCAACGCGCTGGTCGACCATATCAAGAAGCGCTTGCAGGTCGATTTCCATGGCACCACCGCCGACGGCGCCTTCACGCTGGAACCGGTCTTCTGCCTGGGCAACTGCGCCCTGTCGCCCGCCGTCATGATCGACGAGAACCTGCACGGCCGGGTCTCGCCCGACCGCTTCGACGAGCTGGCGGCGGAGACGCGGACCAACCCGCACGCCCACCAGCAAATTCCCCGCGCCCTCAGCCATAAGGGTCACGCCCAATGAGCGGCCATCTGATCACCGTCTTCGTCCCGCGCGACTCCGCCGCCCTGTCGGTCGGCGCCGATGCCGTGGCCGCCGCCATCCGGGCCGAGGCTGCCAAGCGCGACCTGCCGCTGCGCATCGTCCGCAACGGCTCGCGCGGCATGCTCTATCTGGAGCCGCTGGTCGAGGTCGAAACCCCGGAAGGCCGGGTCGCCTACGGCCCGGTCACCGCCGCCGACGTCCCCGGCCTGTTCGACGCCGGCTTCCTGACCGGCGGGGAGCATGCGCTGGGCCACGGCCTGACCGAGGAAATCCCGTACTTCAAGAAGCAGGAGCGGCTGACCTTCGCCCGCTGCGGCATCATCGACCCGCTGTCGGTCGAGGACTACCGCGCCCATGGCGGCTTCCGCGGGCTGGAGAACGCGCTGGCGATGTCCCAGGCGGAGATCGTCAAGGCGGTAACCGACAGCGGCCTGCGCGGCCGCGGCGGCGCCGGCTTCCCCACCGGCATCAAGTGGAACACGGTGATGCAGGCCAAGGCGGACGAGAAATTCGTCTGCTGCAACGCCGACGAGGGCGACAGCGGCACCTTCGCCGACCGCATGATCATCGAAGGCGACCCCTTCTGCCTGATCGAGGGCATGACCATCGCCGCCATCGCGGTGGGCGCCACCTCCGGCTACGTCTACATGCGCTCGGAATACCCGCACGCCACGGCCACCCTGCGCCATGCCATCAAGCTCGCCTATGACGAGGGCTGGCTCGGCGACAACATCCACGGCACCAACCGCACCTTCCACCTCGACGTCCGCGTCGGCGCCGGCGCCTACATCTGCGGCGAAGAAACCGCCATGCTGGAAAGCCTGGAGGGCAAGCGCGGCATGGTGCGCGCCAAGCCGCCGCTGCCGGCGCTGGAAGGCCTGTTCGGCAAGCCGACCGTGGTCAACAACGTGCTGTCGCTCTGCTCGGTGCCGATCATCCTCGACAAGGGCGGCGACTATTACCGCGACTTCGGTGTCGGCCGGTCGCGCGGCACGCTGCCCTTCCAGCTGGCGGGCAACCTCAAGCAGGGCGGCATCGTCGAGAAGGCCTTCGGCATCACCCTGCACGAGCTGCTCTACGACTTCGGCGGCGGCACCATCACCGGCCGGCCGATCCGCGCGGTGCAGGTCGGCGGTCCGTTGGGCGCCTATCTGCCGCCCTCGCAGTTCGACCTGCCCAAGGATTACGAGGCCTTCGCCGCCCAGGAAGCGATGGTCGGCCATGGTGGCATCGTCGTTTTCGACGACAGCGTCGACATGGCCCAGCAGGCCCGCTTCGCCATGGAATTCTGCGTGGCGGAATCCTGCGGCAAGTGCACCCCCTGCCGCATCGGCTCGACCCGCGGCATGGAGACGCTGGACAAGATCATCGCCGGCAAGAACGTCGATGCGAACCTCGAACTGCTCGCCGACCTCTGCGACGTGATGGTGGACGGCTCGCTCTGCGCCATGGGCGGCATGACGCCCTATCCGGTGCGCAGCGCGGTGAAGCACTTCCCGGAAGACTTCCGCAAGAAGCAGCACGCCGTCCGCGTCACCCACATCGCCGCCGAATAACGAGCGCCCCAGGAGCACCCGAGATGACCCTCATCCACGAGACCGACTACGGCACTCCCGCCCGCGTCTCCGAGACCCTGGTGACGCTGGAGATCGACGGCCGCAGCATCACCGTCCCCGAAGGCACCTCCGTGATGCGCGCCGCGATGGATGCCGGCATCACCGTGCCGAAGCTGTGCGCAACCGACAGCCTGGAGCCCTTCGGCTCCTGCCGCCTCTGCGCGGTGGAGATCGAGGGGCGCCGCGGCACCCCGGCCTCCTGCACCACCCCCGTCGCCCCCGGCATGAAGGTCCACACCCAGACCGACAAGCTGGCCAAGCTGCGCCGTGGCGTGATGGAGCTGTACATCTCCGACCATCCGCTCGACTGCCTGACCTGTGCCGCCAACGGTGACTGCGAGTTGCAGGACATGGCCGGTGCCGTCGGTCTGCGCAACGTGCGGTACGGTTTCGACGGCGAAAACCATCGCGCCGCCGCCAAGGACGAGAGCAACCCGTACTTCACCTTCGATGCGTCGAAATGCATCGTCTGCTCGCGCTGCGTCCGTGCCTGCCAGGAGACCCAGGGCACCTTCGCGCTGACCATCGACGGGCGCGGTTTCGCCTCCTCGGTGTCGCCGGGCGCCAAGGAAAACTTCATGGACAGCGAGTGCGTGTCCTGCGGCGCCTGCGTCCAGGCCTGCCCGACCGCGACCCTGACCGAGAAGTCGATCATCGAGCACGGCCAGCCGGAACACAGCGTCATCACCACCTGCGCCTATTGCGGCGTCGGCTGCTCCTTCAAGGCCGAGATGCGGGGCACCACGGTGGTGCGCATGACCCCGTGGAAGAATGGCGGCGCCAACGAGGGCCATTCCTGCGTCAAGGGCCGCTTCGCCTGGGGCTACGCCACCCACAAGGACCGCATCATGAAGCCCATGGTGCGCGAGAAGATCACCGATCCGTGGCGTGAAGTGTCGTGGGAAGAGGCGGTCGCCTACGCCGCCGAGCGGCTGAAGGCGGTGCAGGCCAAGTACGGCCGCGGCTCCATCGGCGGCATCACCTCGTCGCGCTGCACGAACGAGGAGGTCTATGTCGTCCAGAAGATGATCCGGGCCGCCTTCGGTACCAACAACATCGACACCTGCGCCCGCGTCTGCCATTCGCCGACCGGCTACGGCCTGTCGCAGACCTTCGGCACCTCCGCCGGCACCCAGGATTTCAAGAGCGTCGACAAGTCCGACGTCATCCTGGTCATCGGCGCCAACCCGACCGACGGCCATCCGGTGTTCGGCTCGCGCATGAAGAAGCGGTTGCGCGCCGGGGCCAAGCTGATCGTCGTCGATCCGCGCCGCATCGATCTGGTGCGCAGCCCGCACGTCCAGGCCGAATACCATCTCCAGCTCCAGCCCGGCACCAACGTCGCGGTGGTGAACGCCATCGCCCATGTCATCGTCACCGAAGGGCTGGTGAACCGCGCCTTCGTCGAGGAGCGCTGCGATCCCAAGGAGTTCGCGAAGTGGGAGGCGTTCATCGCCGAGCACCGCAACTCGCCGGAGTACCTGGAATCGCGCACCGGCGTCCCGGCCGATCAGGTCCGCGCCGCCGCCCGTCTCTACGCCACCGGCGGCAATGCCGCGATCTATTACGGGCTGGGCGTGACGGAGCACAGCCAGGGCTCCAGCACGGTGATGGCGATCGCCAACCTCGCGATGGCGACCGGCAACATCGGCCGCGAGGGCGTCGGTGTGAACCCGCTGCGCGGTCAGAACAATGTGCAGGGCTCGTGCGACATGGGCTCCTTCCCGCACGAGCTGCCGGGCTACCGCCATGTCTCGGACGACCTCGTCCGCCAGGAGTTCGAGGCCGCCTGGGGCGTCACGCTGGATCCGGAACCCGGCCTGCGCATCCCGAACATGTTCGACAGCGCGCATGACGGCAGCTTCCGTGGTCTGTTCGTCCAGGGCGAGGACATCGTCCAGTCCGATCCCAACACCACCCATGTCACCTCGGCGCTGGAATCGCTGGACATCGTCATCGTCCAGGATCTGTTCCTGAACGAGACGGCGGCCTTCGCCCACGTCTTCTTCCCCGGCACCTCCTTCCTGGAGAAGGACGGCACCTTCACCAACGCCGAGCGCCGCATCAACCGCGTCCGCAAGGCGATGCCGTCCAAGGTCGGCAAGGACGAGCATTGGGTCGCCTGCGCGCTGGCGACGGCGATGGGCTATCCGATGCACTACGAGACCACGTCCGAGATCATGGACGAGATCGCTCGGCTGACCCCGACCTTCCGCGGCGTCAGCTTCGAGAAGCTCGACCGCGTCGGCAGCGTTCAGTGGCCCTGCACCGGGTTGGAGGACGACGACACCGGCATGGCGATCATGCATGGCGAGAGCTTCGCCCGTGGTCTCGGCCGCTTCGTCATCACCGAATATGTGCCGACCGACGAACGGACCACGCGGATGTACCCGCTGGTGCTGACCACCGGCCGAATCCTCGCCCACTACAATGTCGGCGCCCAGACCCGCCGCACCGCCAACGTCGCTTGGCATCCCGAGGATGTGCTGGAGATCAACGCGGCGGATGCCGAACTCCGGGGCGTCAAGGACGGCGACATGGTGTCGCTCGCCAGCCGCATGGGGGCCACCACGCTGCGCGCCGTCATCTCCGACCGCATGCCGGCCGGCGTCGTCTACACCACCTTCCACCACCCGGTGACCGGCGCCAACGTCATCACCACCGAGAATTCGGACTGGGCGACCAACTGCCCCGAATACAAGGTGACGGCGGTGCAGGTCGCCCGCAGCAACCAACCGTCCGATTGGCAGGTTGACTATGCGAAGAACGACGTCGAGCGCAAGCGCATCGCCGCCGCCAACGTGATCGCCGCCGAATGACGTGAGGAGTGGGAAGCATGACCGCGATGCCCTCTGGTTCCATCAGTCCCGACGACAGCCTCATGTGCTCCATCGCCGTCACCGGCACCGGCTTTTCCGCCGGTGTCGGGGTGGAGGAGGGCACGGATGTCGAATGGCAGGTGCCGGAGGAAACCGCGGTCGCTTTCGAATACAACGGCCGGTCCCACGCCGTGATGATGGCGACCCCCGCCGATCTGGAAGACTTCGCGCTCGGCTTCAGCCTTGCCGAGGAGATCGTCGGGTCCGCCGCCGACATTGAGAACATCGCCGTGCGGGAAACCCCGCTGGGCTTCGTCGTCAACCTGACGGTCGATCCCCTGCGCCTCCTGCGCGGAAGTCTGCGCAGCCGCTCCATGGAGGGGCGGAGCGGCTGTGGCCTGTGCGGCGTGGACAGTCTTGTCCACGCCGTTCGGGAGCCCCGCAAGATCGAGACCTCGCTGGATGTCGAGCCGACCGCGGTGGCTGCCGCCTTCCGCGCCCTGCCGGACCATCAGCCGATGAACCGGACCAACCGCTCGGTCCATGCCGCCGCCTGGTGCGCGCCCGATGGCAGCATCCGGATGGCGCGCGAGGATGTCGGCCGACACAACGCGCTGGACAAGCTGATCGGTGCCGTCGTCGGTTCGGGTGCCGACCCGGCCACCGGCTTCGTGGTGATGACCAGCCGTTGCAGCTTCGAGCTGGTGCAGAAGACCGCTGCGGTGGGCATCCCGCTGCTGGCGACCATTTCCGCCCCGACGGCGCTGGCGCTGGAACTGGCGCGCAACGCCAACCTGACCCTGGGTGCCCTGTCGCGCCGCGACACCGTCATCCTGTTCCGCTGATTTCAACCCAGTCCGGAGAGACCGATGAGCCACACGAACCACGCCAAGGATCTGGTCCGGATGGCGAACCAGATCGCCGTCCATTTCGCCACCTACCCGCATGACGAAGCGGTGAGCGAAACCGCGACCCACATCCGCAAATTCTGGGATCCGCGCATGCGCGCCGGCCTGTTCGCCCACGTCCAGGCCGGCGGCGCGTCCGACCTGCACGAGGTTGCCCAAGGCGCCGTCGGCGTGCTTCAGGCGCGCTGAGGACGCGACGCCCTCAGGCGTAATTGGCGATCTCGACCAGATTGTCGTCGGGATCGCGGATGTAGACGGATCTGATCGGCCCGGTGGCGCCCGTGCGGCCCACCGGGCCTTCTTCTATGGTGATGCCACGGGCCTGGAGTTCGGCGATCACCTGATCCAACGGCGTGTCGGTGATCAAGCAGAAATCGCCGCTGCCGGCGGTGGGGCTGACGGCTTTCGGCTCGAACTCCCGACCGACCTCGTGCAGGTTGATCTTCTGCGCACCGAAGGACAGGGCGCGGCGGCCGCCGGCGAAGGTGACGACCTCCATCCCCAGCACGTCGCGGTAGAAGGCACAGGTCGCCTCGATCGAGGCGACCGTCAGGACGAAATGGTCGATCCGGTCGATCCGCAAATCGGCCTCACATTCCGGTCGACAGCGGCAGCGGCTTGGCCGGCGCCGGGGTGGAGGCGGAGGACAGTGGCGTCGGCGCATGGGCGGTCGGTACCGGCAGCGGGGCGGGCTTGGACAGCGGGCGCGGCGTCGACACCGGGGTCACCGGATTTGCGGACGCCGGATTGGCCGACATGGCTGGAGCGGCCGAGCCCGACTGACCGGACGGCGTCGCCAGCGTGGGCGGATCCTCGTAGATGTCGGGATGCACGCGCACCACGCCGGCGGTGTCGACCGAAGCGTTCCAGTAGACGAAGCGCACGGGGATGGCGTTCGGCAACCGGATCGTCTTGGTCTCTCCGGTGTCGAGCTGCTGGCCGATGCTGGCCGGCGTCATCTTGGCCGCACCCAGCAGCGTCTCCGCCATCAGCCGCGCATCTTCCAGCCGCACGCAACCGGAGCTGGCGGCGCGCAGGTCGCGGCTGAACAGGCGCGGGTCGTTGGTGCCGTGCAGGAAGATGCCGTCGCCGTTGGTCAGGTTGAAGCGGAAGCGGCCCAGAGCGTTGTCGTCGCCCGGCCTCTGGACGATGCGGACGCGGCCGGGATCGACCGACCACCAGTTGACCGACTGGGTGTTGACCACCTCCGATCCGTCCAGATAGACGGCGGCGTTCTTGATGCCGGTGGTGCCCTTCTTGCGCAGGGCCGGCAGCTTGTCCTCGCTCAACACCGTGGGCGGGACGGTCCAGGTCGGGTTGATGGTGACGCTGGTCACCTTGTCCTGCAGCAGCGGCGTCTTGCGCGACGGCCGACCCACCACCGCACGCATGGTGAAGGTGGGGCGGCCATGTTCGATCAGCGTCACGGATTGGCCTGGCAGATTGACCAGGATGGTGGTGTCGGGAATGGAGGCCTGCTGCGCCCGCATCGCCGCGGCGGCCCGGCGCAGAAGCGCCACGGTCTGCGCCGGGGTGCGGTCCATCGCCTGGCGCGTCACCTCGCCCACCTTGCCATCGGGCTGCAACCCCTCGGTCAGCTGGAAGGCGCGGACGGCGGCCTCGACATCGTCGTTGAAGCTGTCGGTCCACTTGTCTGCGGGCAGGAAGCCCAGCTCGATCAGGCGGCGCGAGACCTTGCCGACGCGGTCGGCCAGCGGCGAGCGGACGGAGAACACCACCGGCGGCGCCGGTTCGACCGGAGCAAGGCCGGGCAGGGTGGGGGCCTGCGCCTGGACCTCGGCGGGCGGCGGCTCCACGGCCGGGGCGACGCTCTCGACCATGCCGCCGTCGCCCTTCTTGACGACGGCGCCATAACCGATGCGGGTGGCGGTCGCCTTGGGAGCATTCTGCACCTCCAGCGCGCGCTGCTCCAGCGCCGCGGCCCAGCCGGCGATCAGCGGCGGCTTGGCGGCGTGCACGGCCTCCTTCGCCGTCGCGGCAAAGGCCGGGCCGCTCAGGACGATGCCGACCAGTCCGCCGACCATGCAGAGGGCGGCGGAGCGGCGGGTGATCGGGCGGCGGATGTCATGCATGGCGACGGGACCGGAACGTGAACGGAAAGGATCGAACGCTGCAACCTTCGACAAGCCTTCTGTGAATCGCAAGCGACATTTGGTGACGACAGACCTGCTGTTCACACTGTTGCTCCCCTGCATCGCCGTCTCACCCGTCGAAGGCCGTTGCCGTTACACGCGCTCATCCACTGGTTGGACGTCGTGGCGATGGAATTATTCCGAACCTTCGCTGGAGGTAATGCCGCAAAGCCGGCCATGAAGGCGGTGCGCTGGCCGTATGTGTCATTTGACGTAGATACCGCCTTTCGCATGCGCGGTAGCTTTTCCTTCGACGATATGGCGAAGCCCCGGATCAACCGGGGCGTCAACAGGAAGGGGGCAACTTCATGCGGACCAAGCAACTGACGTCGAGCTTCGGGATCAGCGCGCTGGCCGGTCTGGCCATGGGCGCGATGGCGTCCTTCGCGATGCCTGCCCAGGCGGCGGACGACACCATCAAGGTGGGCATTCTGCACTCCCTGTCCGGGACGATGGCGATCAGCGAGACGACGCTCAAGGACGTCATGCTGATGCTGATCGACGACCAGAACAAGAAGGGCGGCCTGCTGGGCAAGAAGCTGGAGCCGGTGGTGGTCGACCCGGCCTCCAACTGGCCGCTGTTCGCCGAAAAGGCGCGCGAGCTGATCAGCAAGGACAAGGTGTCGGCCGTGTTCGGCTGCTGGACCTCGGTCAGCCGCAAGTCGGTGCTGCCGGTGTTCGAGGAGTTGAACAACATCCTCTTCTACCCGGTCCAGTATGAGGGCGAGGAGTCCTCGCGCAACGTGTTCTACACCGGCGCCGCCCCGAACCAGCAGGCGATCCCGGCCGTCGACTACCTGATGCAGAAGGAGAAGGTCCAGCGCTGGGTGCTGGCCGGCACCGACTACGTCTATCCGCGCACGACCAACAAGATCCTCGAAGCCTACCTGAAGAGCAAGGGCGTCAAGCCCGAAGACATCATGATCAACTACACGCCGTTCGGTCATTCCGACTGGCAGTCGATCGTGGCGGATATCAAGAAGTTCGGGTCGGCCGGCAAGAAGACCGCGGTGGTCTCCACCATCAACGGCGATGCCAACGTTCCCTTCTACAAGGAACTGGGCAACCAGGGCGTCAAGGCGCAGGACATCCCGGTCGTCGCCTTCTCGGTCGGCGAGGAAGAGCTGGCCGGCATCGACACCAAGCCGCTGCTCGGCCATCTGGCCGCCTGGAACTATTTCCAGTCCGTCGAGACCCCGGCGAACGCCGAGTTCATCAAGGAATGGAAGGCCTTCACCAAGAACGACAAGCGCGTCACCAACGACCCGATGGAAGCCCACTATATCGGCTTCAACATGTGGGTTAAGGCGGTCGAGGCGGCCGGCACCACCGATCCGGACAAGGTGATCGACGCCATGGTCGGCGTGGCCGTGCCCAACCTGACCGGCGGCTATTCGGCGATGCTGCCGAACCACCACATCACCAAGCCGGTGCTGATCGGTGAAGTGCAGGAGAACGGCCAGTTCGACGTCGTCTCCAAGACCTCGGGCCTCGTCCCGGGCGACGAGTGGTCGGACTATCTGCCGGACAGCAAGGATCTGATCGCCGATTGGCGCAAGCCGATGTCCTGCGGCAACTTCAACGTGAAGACCGGCAAGTGCGGCGGCAAGGGGTCGTGAGGGCAGCGTTCCCTCTCTGACTTGCCCTCTCTGACCTGAGTGGTTGCGACGCTTGCCCTTTCCCCTTTCCCGCCGGGCGGGGGAGGGGAGAGGGCAAGCGTTTCGCGTTTCCAGCCCTCCCGCACCGCCCCTCCCGCACTGTCCCTGCACCGAAGGACCCCCGATGCGACGCGCTCTCCGCTGGCTGATGGCTGTCTGTGTGGTGGTCGCCACATCGGCTGCCGCCCAAGCCGCCGATCTCCGCCCGCTTGTCCAGGCCCTGGGCAGCGGCGGCTATTCCGGAACCGAAAAGGCCCTGGCGCAACTGTCGGAGGCCGGCGACCCGGCCGCCGTGCCGGTGATCGAGGCGCTCCAGGCCGGCGACCTCTATGTGCGCAAGGCCGACGGCACCGTCGTCATCGCCCGCAAGGCCGGCGACGCCTTCGCCCTGACCGACCCGCTGACCCGCGCGGCGCTCGGCGATGCGCCGGCCGCTGCAATCGAAAAGATCCGCATCAACAATTCGCTCCGCCGTGCCATCAGCGCCTCGCTGGGTGCCCTCACCCTGATGAGCCCCGATGCCAGTGTCCGCCGCTCCGCCGCCGATGCGGTGTTCAAGAGCCGCGACGCCTCTGCGCTGGAGACGCTGAGCGCCGCGATCGCCAAGGAGCAGGACAAGGGCGTGCGCGCCGCCATGGAACAGGCGCGGGCCGCCATCCTGCTGACCGGCGAGGCCGCCTCCAAGATGACCGACGCCGACATCCAGTCGGCGACCGACACGCTGACCGCCCGCGGCGACCGCGACGCCCTGGTGCTGCTGAACATGGTCGCCGGCTCCGGCGCGTCGGATGTCACCAAGAAATTGGCCGCCGCCGCGGTCTCGACCCTGGAGCAGAAGCTGGCCTTCTGGGCCGCGCTGCAAAATCTCTGGTACGGGCTGTCGCTCGGCTCGGTGCTGCTGCTGGCCGCCATCGGGCTGGCCGTCACCTTCGGCGTGATGGGCGTCATCAACATGGCCCATGGCGAGATGGTGATGATCGGCGCCTACACCACCTTCCTGGTGCAGGAGTTCTTCCGCGCCCATGCCCCCGGTCTGTTCGACCTGTCGATCCTGGTGGCGCTGCCCGCCGCCTTTCTCGTGTCCGGCGGCGTCGGCATCGTCATCGAGCGCAGCGTGATCCGTTGGCTTTACGGCCGCCCGCTGGAAACGCTGCTCGCCACCTGGGGCCTGTCGCTGGCGCTCCAGCAGGCGGTGCGCTCGATCTTCGGCCCGACCAACCGCGAGGTCGGCGCGCCGAGCTGGATGTCCGGCGCCTTCGAGCTGGGCGGCCTGACCATCACCTACGGCCGGCTGTGGATCGTCATCTTCGCCTTCACCGTCTTTGCGGCCCTGCTGGTGGCGCTGAAGCGCACCTGGTTCGGCCTGTCGATCCGCGCGGTGACGCAGAACCGGCCGATGGCCAACGCCATGGGCATCCGCACCGCGCGGGTCGACGCGCTGACCTTCGGCCTCGGCTCCGGCATTGCCGGTCTGGCAGGGGTGGCGCTGAGCCAGATCGACAATGTCAGCCCGAACCTCGGCCAGGGCTACATCCTCGACAGCTTCATGGTCGTGGTGTTCGGCGGTGTGGGCAACCTGTGGGGCACGCTGGTCGGCGCGCTGACGCTGGGCACCATGAACAAGTTCCTCGAACCCTATGCCGGGGCGGTGCTGGGCAAAATCCTGGTGCTGATCTTCATCATCCTGTTCATCCAACGGCGTCCGCGCGGCCTGTTCGCGCTGAAGGGCCGCGCGGTGGAGGCCTGATCCGATGCTGCTGCGCTTTTTCCTGATGGGGCTGGACCGCAAGGCCGGGATCGTCCTGACGATCCTCGCCATCCTGGCGGTGGCGGTTCCGGTGATGACGCTGTGGGTGCCGGCGGACTCGCCCTTCCACCTGTCGGTCTTCACCGTCTCTCTCCTGGGCAAATATCTGTGCTTCGCGTTGCTGGCGCTGGCGCTCGATCTGGTGTGGGGTTATTGCGGTATCCTGTCGCTCGGCCACGCCGCCTTCTTCGCGATCGGCGGCTATGCCATGGGCATGTACCTGATGCGGCAGATCGGCCCGCGTGGCGTCTACGGCAACCCGGTCCTGCCCGACTTCATGGTCTTCCTGAACTGGAAGGAGCTGCCTTGGTACTGGCTGGGCTTCGACCAGTTCTGGTTCGCCGCGATCATGGTGCTGGTGGTGCCGGGCGCCTTGGCCTTCGCCTTCGGCTGGTTCGCCTTCCGCAGCCGCGTCACCGGCGTCTATCTGTCGATCATCACCCAGGCACTGACCTTCGCCCTGCTGCTGGCCTTCTTCCGCAATGACATGGGCTTCGGCGGCAACAACGGCCTGACCGACTTCAAGGACATCCTCGGCTACGACATCCAGGCCGACACCACCCGCGTCGCCCTGTTCGTGGCGACGGTGGTGGCCCTGGCGCTCTCCTATATGATCGCCTCCGGCGTCATTGCCTCGAAGCTGGGCAAGGTGCTGGTGGCCCTGCGCGACGCCGAGAGCCGCGTCCGCTTCATGGGTTACGACACCGAAAGCTACAAGCTGTTCGCCTGGACCCTGTCGGCCTGCATGGCTGGCGTGGCGGGCGCCCTCTACGTCCCGCAGGTCGGCATCATCAACCCGTCGGAATTCGCCCCGGCCAGTTCGATCGAGGCGGTGATCTGGGTTGCCGTCGGCGGGCGGGGCACGCTGGCCGGCGCCATCCTCGGCGCGGTGCTGGTCAATATGGGCAAGAGCTATTTCACTGGTGCCCTGCCGGAGCTGTGGCTGTTTGCGCTTGGCGGCCTGTTCGTGGCGGTCACCCTGTTCCTGCCCAAGGGCCTGCTCGGTCTGTGGGGCCAGCTGACCGCGAAGCTGCCCGGCCGCAAAGCCTCGCCCCTCTCCAACGCCCAACCCGCCGACCAGAAGGGAGCTTGACCCATGAGCGCGGAATCGACCCTTCTCTATCTCGACGGCGTGTCGGTCAGCTTCGACGGCTTCAAGGCGCTGAACAGCCTGTCGCTGGTGATGATGCCCGGCGAGATGCGGGCGATCATCGGTCCCAACGGCGCCGGCAAGACGACGATGATGGACGTCATCACCGGCAAGACCCGCCCCGACACCGGCACCATCCTGTTCGAGGGCGGCACCGACCTGACCCGCCTGCGCGAGGCGGCCATCGCCAACCTTGGCATCGGCCGCAAGTTCCAGCGTCCGACCGTCTTCGAGCCGCACACGGTGTGGGACAACCTCGAACTGGCGTTGAAGGCACCGCGCCGGCCGCTGAAGACCCTTACCTACGCCATCAGCCGCGACGACCGCGCCCGCATCGAGGAGATCCTCGACATCACCCGCCTGTCCGCACTGCGCGGCCGGCAGGCCGGCAGCCTGTCGCACGGGCAGAAGCAATGGCTGGAGATCGGCATGCTGCTGGCCCAGGACCCCAAGCTTCTGCTGGTCGACGAACCGGTGGCTGGCATGACCGATGCCGAGACCGAACAGACCGCCGAACTGCTGTGCAGCATCGCCGGCAAGCATTCGGTGATCGTGGTGGAGCATGACATGAGCTTTGTCCGCGCGCTCGGTGTCAAGGTGACTGTGCTGGCGGAAGGCTCGGTCCTTGCCGAAGGCTCGCTGGACGCGGTCAGCGCCAACCAACAGGTCATCGACACCTATCTTGGCCGCTGACGGGAGATCCCATGATGCTCGACGTTCGTTCTCTCGATCTGCATTACGGCGCTGCACAGGCGCTGCGCGGCGTATCCATGAAGGCCGAAATCGGCAAGGTCACCTGTCTGGTCGGCCGCAACGGTGTCGGCAAGTCCAGCCTGCTGCGTGCCATCGTCGGGCTGAAGCCGGTGTCCGGCGGTTCCATCGGCTGGGACGGCGCCGACGTGACGAAGATGGCGCCTGCCGACCGGGCGCGCCGCGGCATCGCCTATGTGCCGCAGGGGCGCGAGATCTTTCCGCTGCTGACGGTGCGGGAAAACCTGCTGACCGGCTACGCTCCGCTACCGCGCGCCCAGCGCTCGATCCCCGACGAGGTGTTCGAGCTGTTCCCGGTGCTGAAATCCATGCTGGACCGCCGTGGCGGCGATCTGTCGGGCGGCCAGCAGCAGCAACTCGCCATCGGCCGCGCGCTGGTGACCCGTCCGCGCCTGTTGGTGCTGGACGAGCCGACCGAAGGCATCCAGCCGTCGATCATCAAGGACATTGGCCGCGCCATCTCCTATCTGCGCGACAAGGGCACCATGGCGATCCTGTTGGTCGAGCAGTATTTCGACTTCGCCCGCGACCTCGCCGACAACTGGGTTGTGATGGAGCGCGGCGAGGTGATGCTTTCCGGCCCGCGCAGCGGCCTGGACGAGCAGGAGGTTCGCAAGTATCTGACGGTGTGACCGGCGCCGTACCTCGCCACTGCATTGGAGGTATGACCTATCCGAGGCGGTACATCACAAGCGACGACTTCGCAGGCAGCGCTCTTTAAAGGTCGTTAAGGATCCAAACCGCATGATGGTTTCAACGCCATCTTGCTCACGGAGCCGCAGGTCATGTCGATCTACAACGCCGCCTCGTTCGAAGCCGTCCCCTCCGCCGAGCCGAAGGTCCGCAAGATGACCGGCCTGCCGCGTCTGGCCGTGTGGACGGTGATGATCGGCACGCCGTGGGTGGTGATCGTGGAAGCGGTGCGCCTGATCTTTTAAAGAACCGGCGCACCTTCTTCACAGCATTATTGGGCCGGCGCCACCCAGGGCTCCAATGCACCGATCTTCTTGGCCCGCTTCTCGTCTGCCGACAGTTTGAAGTTATGCCCGTAGGGCGCGCTCTCGAACGAGCCGTAGCCGGGATTGGCCAGCATCAGCCAGTCACGCCCGAAATGCTCCTTCGCCGCTTCGAACGCCTTCAGGCGGTCCGCCTCGCTGCCGTTATAGGCATCGCTGAAATCGCCGAAATTGTCGCCGAACAGCAGGACGATCCGGTAATCCTTGGCGATGTAGGCGCGGCGTGTCCCCTTCGCCGAGCCCCAGTCCGGCTTTTCCTTCGACATCAGGAAGGTGTCGACGTTGCCGCCCATCGGGAAGCCCAGCGCCTGCGCGTTGCGGCGGGTCGGCTCCTCCTGGTCGGCGTTGCGATTGGTGACGTAGAAGACCTTCACCCCTTTCGATTCGGCATATTGGGTGAACTCCACGGCACCCGGTACCGCCGTCGCCTTTTCCGCCTTCACCCAGGCATCCCAGGTCTTGGGCGAGAATTCGCCGTTGGTGGTGACCAGCCCGGCCTGATAGGCGGAGTTGTCCATCGCCGTCTCGTCCAGGTCCAGCACCACGGCCGGCGGCAGGTCCTGGTAATTGCCGGTCTGCTCGGTCGCCGCAGTCCAGTTCCTGTCGGCCAGCGCCTTGTCCAGCTGGATCCTGCCCAGTGCATAGACCGCCAACGCGTTCGCCTTGTATTCAACCGAGCGCTGCATCCACAGCTCGGCGTTCAGCAGATCGCTTTGCGGCACCGGATCCGCCGCCAAGGCGGGGCCGGCCAGAAGGGAAAGGGCAACCGCACCGGACAGCAGCGACCAGCGCCCGGAACAGGCGGAATTGCGCATCGACTCACCCATCCATCAAGTGTCATGGAACTGTCATCGAAGCACAGATTCGGCTGCTTGGCGACGGTCTCGTGACGCTTGCGTCAAGCCATCCGGGTACGCTCGCGTCACGCCGTCCTGCGGCACCCGGCTAGGCAGTCTGGGGAATGGCGCTCTGCGGCATTGGGGGCAGCGCCGGGATCGCCTCCACCCGTTCCAGCCAGCGGCGGACGGCCGGATAAGGATCGAGCGGGATGCGGCCTTCCGGAGCGCGGGCGACGTAGGCATAGCAGGCAATGTCAGCGATGGTCGGCCGTACCGCCGCCAGCCAGTAGCGCCCGTCCAGATGGCTGTCCATGAAGCGCAGGACGCGCTCCGCGACCCTCTGCGCATCGGTCAGCGAACCGGCCCCGCCCCACAGCGTCAGGATGCGCGCCAGTGCCGGTCCGAAGCGCAGGTCGCCGGCGGCGATCGACAGCCAGCGCTGCACCTGGGCTGCCTCTTCCGGCACCTTCGGATTCCACAGGCCGGAACCGTCGTAGCGGTCGGCGAGATAGACCAGAATGGCGACGGAGTCCGGCAGGACCAGATCGCCGTCGACCAGCACCGGAATCTGCCCGAAGGGATTCAGGGCAAGGAAGCTCTCCGACCGCCGCACCTCCGCATTCGCTTCGACATAGCGGTATGGCAGGCCGAGGATGTTCAGGAAGGCCTCCACCCGGTGGGCATGCCCCGACAGCGGCGTGCCGTAGAGCGTGATGGCGGGATCGGCGCTGATGCTCATGGAAGGGCTCCTCTTTTCAGTCGATCGCGGTTGCCAGACAGCCAACCACTTGCGTCTTTCTGCAGGAACGCGCTTTCATCGAAAGGTTCTCTTTCAGGAACTGGAACAATCGTGGACCGGCTGGACGAACTGGCGACCTTCGTCGCGATCCTGGAGGCCGGCAGCCTCGCCGGGGCGGCCAAGCGGCTGCGGCGGTCTGCTCCCGCCGTCACCCGCGCGCTGTCGGGGCTGGAGGAGCGGCTCGGTCTGCGGCTGATCGAGCGGACCACCCGCAACCTCGCTCCGACCGACGCCGGCCGCCGGCTGGCCGAGCAGGCCCGCCGGCTGCTGGCCGACTATGACGAGGCGCTGGCCGCCACCGGCACCGACCGGCCGCTGCGCGGACGGTTGCGCGTCACCGCACCGGTGATGTTCGGGCGCAAGCATGTGACGCCGCTGGTCCTCGACTTCATGCGGGAGTTCCCCGACATCCGGGTCGAGCTGGTGCTGTCCGACGGCAACCTCGACCTGATCGAGGAGGAGCTGGATGTGGCGATCCGCATCGGCCCGCTGCCCGACTCCGGCCTCGTCGCCCGGCGGGTTGGGCAGGTCGGGCGCTATCTGGTCGCCAGCCCCGGCTATCTGGCGCGGCGCGGCTCGCCGGCGATGCTGGAGGATTTGTCCCGCCACGACCTCATCCTGACCACCGCCCGGCCCGGCCCGCTAGACTGGCGCTTTCTGGCCGATGGGCGGGAGCGGGTGTTGCGGGTCACCCCGAAGCTGGCGGTCAGCCACATCGAGCCGGCCCTGCTCGCCGCGCGTGACGGGCACGGCATCGCCCGCCCGCTGTCCTATCAGGCGGCCGACGACCTCGCCGCCGGCACTCTGGTGCGGCTGATGCCGGATACCGAGCCGGCGCCGATCCCGGTTCATGTCGTGGTGCCGACGGCAAGGCTGATGCCCGGCCGGGTGCGCGTCTTTCTCGACCATGCGGTCCAGGGGCTGTCGGCGCTGGAGGTGCTGCGCGCCTGACCAGGGAGCGGGCGGGGATGCGGGGAAAATCGTTCGCATCACTGCTCGACAGCGCAATGATCCACCGCGGAACCCGGCCCGATCGGCATTTTCCGACCGTACATTCGCCGCGCTCGGCGGCATACTGGTGCACTCCCGGTGTGGAGCGCCGACCGGCAGGCCGGCCACGGCGAAGAACGATAGAAACGACCAACGACAGGGGTTCAGGATGAGGGTATTTCTGACGGCGGCCGCGATGCTCGCCACGACTGCCATTGCTACCATCACCGTGGTTCCGACGGCCTGGGCCGCCGACAGCGTGCTTCAGGCGATCAAGCAGGCCGGCGTCGTCCGGGTCGGGACGACCGGCGATTACAAGCCCTTCAGCTACAAGGGCGCCGATGGCGCGCTGGTTGGTGCCGACATCGAGATGGCGAAGGAACTGGCCTCGACGCTGGGCGTCCGGGTGGAATTCGTCCAGACCAGCTGGAAGACGCTGATGGACGACTTCAAGGCCGAGAAGTTCGACATCGCGTTGGGCGGCATCACCGTCAATCCCGACCGCGCCGCCGTCGGCGACTTCTCCGTTCCCAACGTCAGCGACGGCAAGCGGCCGATCGCGCGCTGCGCCGACAAGGAGAAATTCACGACCGTCGAGAAGATCGACCAGCCCACCACCCGCGTCGTCGTCAACCCCGGCGGCACCAACGAGAAATTCGCCCGCGCCAATTTCACCAAGGCGCCGATCGAGGTCTGGCCCGACAACAAGACCATCCATGCGCAGATCGCCGCCGACAAGGCCGACGTCATGGTCACCGACGGCATCGAAGTCGACATGCAGGCGAAGCTGAACCCCGGCGTTCTCTGCGCCGTTCCGGTCGCCACGCCCTTCACCCATTTCGAGAACGCCTATCTGCTGCGCAAGGATCCGGAGCTGAAGCAGGCCGTCGACGCCTGGATGACCAAGGCGCTGTCCAGCGGACTGTGGAAAGCCAAGCTCGACGCCGCCATGCAGTAAGCGGCTTTACGGGTCGCGGGCGACGCGGAGGCCGTAGGCGGCATAGCCGCTCTCCGCCGCGTCTGCCCGCCGCACCGCCGAACGGACGTAGCGCGGGTTGCTGTGCCACGCCCCGCCACGCATCATCCGCCGGGAGCAGCGCCCGCCGGACTTGTCTTCGGCCTGACTGTCCTCCGCGCAGTCCTCCACCCACTGCCAGACATTGCCCAGCATGTCGTAAAGGCCGAAAGCGTTGGCGTGGTAGCTGCCGACCGGTGAGGTGAACAGGGCGCCGTCCCGGCAGTTCGCCACCTCCCAGTCGGTGAAGCGGTCCTTTGCCGTCAGGTCGGCGCCGTTGGCAGCGTCGCAGCCCTTCGCAGGGTCATCCCCCCACCAGCGGGCGGTCCGGCTGCCGGCGCGGGCGGCATATTCCCATTCGGTCTCGGTCAACAGGCGATAGTGCTCGCCGGTCCTCCGGCTGAGCCAGTCGACATAGGCACTGGCGTCGTACCAGCTGACGCAGACCGCCGGGTCGTCGTTGGTCTGGCCGAAGCCCGGCCGCCGCCAGGAGAAGTGCCAGCGCGGCAGCAACTCCGTCTCTCCGGCATAGCCGCGGCAGACCGTCCGCGGCCGGTAGCCGCTGTCCTCGATGAAGCGGGCATATTCGCCGCGGGTCACCGGATATCTGCCGACGGCGATGGGCTGCGGGATCGCCGCCGGGCGCTGCTCCGGCTCATCAGGGAAGCGTTCCCTCTCGGTGGACGGGGAGCCCTGGAGATAGGTGCCGGCGGGGATCGTCACCAGGATGGGGACGTCGGGATGGTCCCAGATCTCGCGCGGGGGGCTGTCCGTCTGCCAGGCATGGAAGGCCGCCATCCGTTCGGCGCGCCAGCCGGCCAGATCCTCCGGTTCGGCCCGGCGCCAGCCGGCCAGGCCCGCCAGCATCAGGATCAGGACGACGACCGCTCCCACGGAGCCGGGCAGGGTGCTGGTCATGGCTGGGGCATCTCTTGCTGGCGTGCCGGTGCGGATCATGCCGCCATTTCCCCGTTGCACGCCGGTTCAGGCAACCACGCGTCCGTGTCCCGGTCGGGGCACTTCCAGCCGGCACGAACCCTCGGCGGCACGGGCCTTTCGCCTTCGGGTTATGGCGGATGCGGTAGGCGTCGAAGGCGGTGTCCTGCTGTTGGTGCTGGCAGACGTTCAACGGAGCGTTGATGCCACAGGAGACACACATGGCTGCCTATCCCGCGGACCTCACGCGCGCGCTGTTCGTCACTGGCCTGCGCAACGCCCATGCGGTGGAACAGCAGGCGCTGGCCCTGATGGACCGCCAGTTGGACCGTTTGGTGAATTATCCGGAGGTTTCCGACCACCTGCGCATGCACCGTGGCGAGACCGAGTCCCAGATCAGCCGCATCGAGCAGATCCTGGATCAGCTTCAGGAGACTCATTCCGGCCTGAAGGACACTGCCCTGTCGATCATGGGCAATCTCGCGGCACTCGGCCACAGCTTCGCCGAGGATGAAATCCTCAAGAACTCCTTCGCCAACTACGCCTTCGAGAATTTCGAGGTGGCGAGCTACCGGTCGCTGCTGACCGTGGCGGACGCCGGCAATTTCGCCTTCGCGACCCCGCTTCTGCAGACCTCCCTGCGCGAGGAGGAGGCGATGGCCTCCTGGGTGATCGAGAATGTGCCGACCCTGACGCTGAAATACCTGTCGCTGAAGGCCGGCGACCAGACCGCCGGCCGCTGACGCCAGACCGCCATCCCAGGGCCGCCATCCGTTTGCTGCAATGCAGCATTCCCGCCGTGTCCGGATTTTGCCCGGTGACGAGTCGGGGGGCTTTGCCGTAAGAAACTGGGCGGGTTTCAAAACGGATGGTTCCCCCGTGCTCCGATCGGTCTCTCTCTGCCTGTTCATCGCCGTGGCCGCCGCTCTTGCGGGCTGCACCTCCGACTATTCTCCCAACACCTACGCCTCCAGCGCGGTCCAGCAGGCTAACAAGGTCGAGCCGGGCGTCGTCGTTGGTTTCCGTCAGGTGGCGATCAGCGCCAACGGCACCGTCGGCGCCGTCAGCGGCGGTGCGGCCGGCGGCATCCTGGGCGCGCAGGTCGGCAGCGGTGGCATGAATGCGGCACTTGGCACCGTCGGCGGCACGGCGATCGGCGGTCTGCTGGGCACGGCGATGGAGCATATCGCCGGTGACACCAACGGCTGGGAGTACATCGTCCGCAAATCGAACGGCGAACTGCTGTCGCTGACCCAGAAGGAGCCGCAGCCGCTGCCGATCGGCCAGAAGGTCCTGGTCATCACCGGCAGTCAGGCCCGCATCGTCCCCGACTATTCCACCCCTGCCGATCCCGAACCTGCCAAGGCCGAATCGGTGAAGACCGACACCGCCAAGGCCGATGCCCCGAAGCCCGAGACGCCGAAATCGGACATCAAGGCGGTGCCGCTCGCTCCGCCCACCGAGACGGCACCCGCTGCCCCCGCTTCCGCGCCCTCCACTGCCCCCGCTCAGGCCGAACAGTCCGCTGCCGGTGCGGCGCAGCCCGCCAGCGGCGGTGGTCCGATCCGCCTGACCGCCCCGACCGACAATCCTCCTGCCACCCCCTCGGCCGCCCCCGCATCCGCGACGACGGCGGAGCCAGCCAGCCAGCCCCCGGCAGAGTAGAAGCCCGTCGAGTAGCACCATACTTGTCCGAATGGACGGGATGGCGCACAGTCCGGTGATCCAACCAAGACCACCGACAGAGGCTCCATGTCCGCCGTCGATACGCCCGCCGCCGCTCCCGTTCCCGCCATGACGAAGGAGGAGCTGGAGGAACTGATCCGCGAGGGGGTTCCCCTGGTCGGAAACTTCGGCATCGTCGTCGAAAGCCTGGGCGCCGGCACGATCCGCTTGCGCCTGCCCTACAAGGACGATTTCGTCCGGCCCGGCGGCACCGTCACCGGCCCGGCGATGTTCGGGCTGGCCGACGTGGCACTCTATGGGGCGGTGCTGAGCCTGATCGGCCGGGTCGAGCTGGCGGTGACCACCAGCATGACCATCAACTTCCTGCGCCGCCCGCCGCCCGTCGCCATCATCGCCGAGGCGCGCGTCCTCAAGCTGGGCAAGCGGCTGGCCTATGGCGAGATCCTGCTGTTCTCCGAAGGCGATCCGGAGCCGGTCGCCCACGTCACCGGAACCTACTCCATCCCGCCGCATGATCCCGTCACCGTTGCGGTATCTAATTACCGTATGGATGGGGTGTCATAAAAAAACGCTTAATATCAATGGGTTTGCAATAGCGGTATCTAATTACCGCGCTTGCAAGTCGTTGAAATGAATTGATAATTTTTCCGTTGACAGAGGGGCGCCCGAGCCCTTAGAAAGCCGTCCGCTTCGGCGCCCCGGTATCGGCGGCCTGCCGATCCGTATTCGAAGAAACGAGTGTGGCGATGAAGACCTTCAATCTGAAGCCGACCGAAATCGAGAAGAAGTGGTACGTCGTCGACGCCGACGGCCTCGTTCTCGGCCGGCTCGCCAGCATCCTGGCGAACATCCTGCGTGGCAAGAACAAGCCGACCTACACCCCGCACATGGATTGCGGCGACCATGTCGTCGTGATCAATGCTGAGAAGGTGAAGCTGACCGGCAACAAGCGCGACGCCGACATCTTCTACTGGCACACCGGCTATCCGGGCGGGATCAAGGGCCGTTCCAAGGGCCAGATCCTGGACGGCAAGTATCCGGAGCGTGTGATCGAGAAGGCCGTGGAGCGCATGGTTCCGCGTGGTCCGCTCGGCCGTAAGCAGATGACCCATCTGAAGGTCTACAAGGGCGCCGCCCACCCGCACGACGCCCAGCAGCCGGTCGTTCTCGACGTCGGCGCCATGAACCCGAAGAATAAGCGGAGCGCGTAAGCATGGCTCAGGTCACCACCACCCTCTCCAGCCTGAAGGAACTGACGGGCGCTGCCGCCACCGCGACCGTCTCCGAGGAGCTGGCCGCTCCGAAGCTGGACGCCCAGGGCCGCGCCTACGCCACCGGCAAGCGCAAGGACGCCGTCGCCCGCGTGTGGATCAAGCCGGGCACCGGCAAGGTCACCGTGAACGGCCGCGACCAGTCGGTCTATTTCGCCCGTCCGGTGCTGCGCATGATGATCGCCCAGCCGTTCGGCGTGACCGAGCGTCTGGACCAGTTCGACGTCGTCGCCACCGTCGCCGGCGGCGGTCTGTCGGGCCAGGCCGGTGCCGTCCGTCACGGCATCTCCAAGGCGCTGACCTACTTCGAGCCGGCCCTGCGCCCGCCGTTGAAGGCCGCCGGCTTCCTGACCCGCGACGCCCGTACGGTCGAGCGTAAGAAGTACGGCCGCGCCAAGGCCCGCCGCAGCTTCCAGTTCTCGAAGCGCTAATCCCTACACGGGCCCGCGCCTTTACGGTACAAGCGAGGGGCGTCCCGAAAGGGGCGCCCCTTTCTTTTTGCGCTGTCATCACGCTTTCGCTTATCCCGGATACAGGTTTCCACCCGTCTTCAGATCGTTTTCAGCGAAGGACATTGCCTCCATGGCCTCGACCAGCATTCCCGGCAGCACCTCCGGCGGTTCGAAAATCCGCGTCGGCATCCTGGGCGCGTCCGGTTACACCGGCGCCGAACTGGTGCGCATGCTGCTGCGCCACCCGAATGTGGAGATCGCCGCGCTGACCGCCGAACGACAGGCGGGCAAGCCGATGGCGGAGGTGTTCCCGCATCTGGGCGGCTATGGCCTGCCTGATCTGGTGAAGATCGACGATCTGAAGTGGGACAATCTGGACTTCATCTTCTGCGCCCTGCCGCACGGCACCACGCAGGAGGTGATCGCCGGCCTGCCGAGCGGGCTGAAGGTGGTCGACCTGTCCGCCGATTTCCGCCTCAGCGATCCGGCCGAATACGCCACCTGGTACGGCCACGCGCATCGCGCCGTCGATCTCCAGAAGGAGGTCGCCTACGGCCTGACCGAGTTCAACCGCCAGGGCGTCCGCAAGGCGCGGGTGGTGGCGAATCCGGGCTGCTACCCGACCTGCTCGCTGCTGCCGCTGCTGCCGCTGCTGCTGGAAAACCAGATCGAGCCGGGCGGCATCATCATCGACGCCAAGTCCGGCGTGTCGGGCGCCGGCCGCGACGCCAAGCAGGCCAACCTGTTCACCGAGGTGTCGGAAGGCTTCAACGCCTATGGCGTCGGCCACCACCGCCACATGCCGGAGATCGAGCAGGAGCTGCGGCTGGCCGCCGGCCGGCCGATCACCGTCTCCTTCACCCCGCATCTGGTGCCGATGAACCGCGGCATGATGGCGACCATCTATGTCCGCATGGCCGAGGGCGTCACCGCCGACGACCTGCGCGCGACGCTGGCCGCCCGCTATGCCGACGAGCCCTTTGTCGGCGTGACGCCCGCCGGCGTGGTGCCGGCGACGCGCCATGTCCGCGCGTCCAACCACAACCTGATCGGCGTGGTCGCCGACCGTGCTCCGCGCAGCGCCATCATCGTGTCGGTGATCGACAATCTGGTGAAGGGCGCCTCCGGCCAGGCGATCCAGAACATGAACGTCATGATGGGGCTGGGCGAGACGACCGGCATCGATCAGGCGCCGCTTTTCCCGTAATCGGATACCGCGAAAGGACAGGCAGGGGGCTGTGACAGCGTTGTGGCCCCCCGTCCGCACTGTTGCACAGAGGCACCAATCGGGATTTGCTTTGGCCTGTCAATGCGAAATCAGGTGGTGCCTTAAGCCTTACGGTGCTTCAATCCGGCCCGTCATGCACGATTTCGGTACGACCTGATGTCCGGCCTTGTCCGCGCCTTCAACGGCATCCTGCCCACCATCGACCCGACCGCGTTCATCGCGGAAACGGCGGCGGTGATCGGCGATGTCGTGATCGGGGCGAACAGCAGCATCTGGTACGGCTGCACCGTGCGTGGAGACATCAACGAGATCCGAATCGGCGCTCGCACCAACATTCAGGACGGCACCGTGATCCACGTGGCCGCTGAAGGGCAGGGCACCTACATCGGTGACGACATCACCGTCGGCCATATGGCGATGCTGCATGCCTGCACGCTGGAAGACGGCTGCTTCATCGGCATGAAGGCCTGCATCCTGGATGGGGCTCATGTCGAGTCGCGGGCGATGGTCGCCGCCGGTGCTCTGGTGACCCCTGGAAAACGGGTGACGTCCGGATTCTTGTGGGCCGGCAGCCCTGCTAGACCGGTTCGCGAGCTGACGGAACGCGATCTCGCGGTTTTTCCGGTTATCGGCCACCGTTACACGGATTTGGCGGAAACCTACCGGAAAAGCTGCTATGGAAGTGGAGCATAGGTCCAAGAACAGGTACGGTTCGGCCAATCGGCTGAGGTGCTGGAACATCATCCGGCACCACATGTTGGGAAGGTCGTCGCCGCGCTTGAACATGGGCGGATGCTTCGATTGATAGGTTCATCCCCCGCAGGCACTCTGATGGGGAAGGGTTCTGGAAGGGAGTGAAGACAATGAAGACTATTGTTCGCGCGGGTCTGGCTGCCGTTCCGGCCGCCATCGTCGCTTTCGGTCTGTCGGCGGCCGCCAATGCCCAGGACGCGAGCCTGGTCGGCAAGGGCACCCAGTGGTGCAACCCGGTCATCGGCTGGACCGGTCAGGTGTCGGAAGGCGTCGCCGCCCGCACCGCTGATGGCGGCTACGTCATCCATCAGGGCAGCTATCCGTGCCCGCCGGCCGCTGCCGCTCCGGCTCCGGCCGCCGTCGCCGCGGTCCAGAGCGAATACCTGGTGTTCTTCGACTGGGATAAGTCGAACATCACCCCGGCCGCCGATCGCGTGATCGGTGACGCGGTGTCGGCCATCCTGAAGAACGGTGGCGCCAAGATCCACGTCGTCGGCCACACCGACACGTCGGGTTCGCCGGCCTACAACCAGAAGCTGTCGGTCCGTCGTGCCGACGCGGTCAAGAAGGCCCTGGTCGCCAAGGGCATCCAGGCCGCCAACATCACGACCGAAGGCAAGGGCGAGAGCCAGCTGCTGGTCCAGACCGGTCCGAACGTCCGCGAGCCGTCCAACCGTCGTGCGCAGATCCTGCCGCGCCTGCTGAACGCTCCGTCGTCCTAAGGACGGTTGGCAGGGGGCCGTTCCGGGGGTTTCGGAACGGCCTTCCCGCCCGCGGGAGAAACCGCAGGAAAAAGGCCGCACCGGGCTTCCCGGTCGCGGCCTTTTTCCGTTTCAGCCCGAGATTCTTCAGCCCGAGATTCTTCAGCCCGAGATTTTTCAACCGGCGCTTTTTTGGCGGGCGATCTGGGCCGGGTCCTGTTCCGGCTCCCCCGCGGTCAGCCGCAAGGGCACCACGCCCGCCCACACCGGGTGGTCCATGTCCTCCGGATCGTCGCCCGGCGGGCCGGAGCGGCGCTTCGCCGACGCCTCGGCGATGGGGAAGGCCAGAACGCTGGTCGCCTTCAGTTCCTGCGCGTTGGGGGCCCGCACCTTGGCGCTGCGGCCGGGCTCGATCTTCTCCATCAGCGCGTCCAGCGCCGCCCGCTTCTCCACCTCCTCCGACACCAGCCGCGGCCGGCCGAACAGCATGACCGAGCGGTAGTTGACGGAATGATGGAAGGCCGACCGCGCCAGCACCCAGCCGTCGATCAGCGACAGCGTGATGCAGGCCTCGCCGCCCTCCTGCAACCGCCGGATCATCCGGCTGGAGGAGGCGCCATGGATCAGCAGCTCGTCCCCCACCCGCCAGGGAATGGTCGGGATCACCATGGGAGAGGGGGTGCCATGGCCCCCGCTTTGCCCCTTGATGGCGTCGTCGACGAAGCCGACGTGGCAGATTGGCGCCTCGTCGATGATGGCGTGGATCAGCGCGACCTCATGACTGCCGCGGTCGCCCAGACGCACCGGACGGGTGCGCGGGGTCTGGGGCAGGGCGGTCGGGGATTCGGAGGCGGTGGGAAGGCTGGTCATGCTCGTGCTCAAGGCCGGACTGTTGCGATGGCCCAGAATGAGCGGCAGAATGGCTCCCTCGAAAGGTCCGGAATGCCGATTCCATAGGGACCAATTCTCCCGCCCCCCGTGAGTATCGCCATGGCCCGTTCAGCACGTCCGGTTCTGTCCAGCCTGGGGCCGGTGGCGCTCGACCGGGATGGCGCTGAGCCGTTGCACCGCCAGCTCTACCGCGCCCTGCGTCAGGCGGTGCTGGACGGCCGGCTGCGCCCGGGGGAGCGGCTGCCGCCCAGCCGGTCGCTCGCCACCGACTGGGGCCTGTCGCGCAATACGGTGGTCACCGCCTATGACACGCTGCTGGCGGAGGGCTATATCACCGGCCGGGTCGGCGCCGGCACCTTCGTCGCCACCTCCCTGCCCGATGCCATGCCCGCGGGAGGCACCGCGCGTGACGAAGCGCGCCGCGGCGTCGGCTTGTCCGCCCGCGGCCGGGCGCTGGCCGAGGCGCCGTCCATCGCCCGCGACCGGGTGGGCCGCCCCTTCGCGCTCGGCACGCCGGATCTCGGTGCCTTTCCCTTCGCCCTGTGGGCGCAGCTTCTCGGCCGCTGCTGGCGCCATGGCGGGCGGATGCTGGCGACGGAGCCGGACCCGCTCGGCCATGTCCCCCTGCGCACGGAGATCGCCGCCTATCTGCGCGCTGTCCGTGCCGTGCGCTGCGAGCCGGAACAGGTCGTCATCGTCTCCGGTGCGCAGCAGGGCTTGGCGCTGATGGCGCAGCTGCTGCTCGATCCCGGCGACGAGGCCTGGGTGGAGGAGCCGGGCTGGCCCGGCAACCGCGCCGCCCTGCTGGGCGCCGGGGCGCGGCTGGTCCTGGTGCCGGTGGACGGGGAGGGAATCGACGTCGCCGCCGGCATGGCTCGCGGGGCCGGCGCCCGGCTGGCTCTGGTCACCCCCTCCCACCAGTTTCCCTTGGGCGTGACCATGAGCCTTGCGCGCCGGCTGCGCCTGCTCGATTGGGCAGCGGCGCGCGACGCCTGGATCGTCGAGGATGATTACGACAGCGAGTTCCGCTATGCTGGCCCGCCGCTGGCCGCCCTCCAGGGTTTGGACGGCGCCGGCCGGGTCATCTATGTCGGCAGCTTCAGCAAGGTGATGTTCCCGGCGCTGCGGCTCGGCTATGTCGTGGTGCCGCCCGATCTGGTCGAGCCGGTGCGTGCCGCGCGCCGCCATTTCGACGGCGGGACCAGCGTGGTGCCGCAGGCGGCATTGCACCGCTTCCTGGCCGACGGCCATTTCGCCTCGCACCTGCGGGCCATGCGCTCGCTCTACGCCGCCAAGCGCACCGCCATCCTGGAGTCGATCTCAGGCGCCTTCGCCGGCGTCGCCACGGCGGAGGCGGGGGAAGCCGGCATGCATGTCCTGCTCCGCCTGCCGCCGGACTGCCCGGACCACGCCCTGGCCGAACGCGCTGCCCGCATCGGCCTGACCACGCCATGCCTGTCCAGCTATTACCGCACCGACGGCGGGAGCGCCGGCAACGGCCTGCTGCTGGGCTTCGCCGCCCACCACCCGGCAGCGCTGGACCGCGCGGTGCGCGATCTGGCACGGCTGGCCGTGGACGTGTCGAACCGCTAAACCGCCTCCGCCACCCGTTCCACCGCCGGCATTTCCCAGGCCGGGTAGCGCAGGCTCAGCTGATGCGGGCGGTCCTGCATGTCCAGCACCGGGCGCAGCACCGACGGGTCGGCGCGCATGGCGTCCTCGCCGGCCATGTGGACGATGCCCAGGCGGCGGTTGGGCAGGTAATACTCCACCAGCTCCCGCCGCTCCGGGTCGAAGCGCCAGGGGCCGATGTAGTTGCACCATTCCGGCAGCAGCTCGACCGGCAGCCCGTCCAGATAGATCGCGCCTGCCATCGCCAGCTGGTCGGAGGTGAACAGCCGGCCCTTGCGCAGCACCCGCTTCTGCCAGCGCTGGAAGGCTTCCCAATGCGGCGCGTCCGCCTTCAGTGCATAGGCGCCGGCATTGAGCGTCGGGCGGGTCGCCAGCGCGCGGCATTCCGCCGTGGTCAGGCCGGCGCGGCTGGAGTTCTTGTAGAGGATGGAGCGCACCCGGGCGAAGCCACCGAACAGCCAGTTCAGCCGCAGCTCCGTCTCCGAGAAGCGGCCGAACTGGGCGACGATGGCGAAGCGGTTCAGCGCCGCCCCCCGCCGCAGCATCTCCACCGCCTCCCAATCCTGCACCCAGGCATCGGCGTCGATCCAGATCACCGTGTCGTAGCCGGGGAAGTAGGTCGGCAGGTGAAGCTTGGCGAGGTTGGCCTTCAGGTGGATGCGGTTGCGCAGCTTGTGCGCCGGGATGCTCACCGGCCAGGGCGGGGTCACCACCGCAGCCCCCTCGGCCTTGAGTTCGGCGATCTGCTCGGCGGTCAGCCCGGCGTCGATCACGCCGATGGGGCACTCCGCCGCCGGCTTCAAAGCCCGCAGCGAGGCGATCAGCTCGCGGATCAACGGGCAGTAGCGGGAGTCGCCGCCGGTCACGACGATGAAGGAACCCAACATTCTATATCCCGTACGCCCTAAGCGCAAAGTGGTACGTACAAGCACCCTGCCTGCATAATCCTTAGACGTCAACCGGCGTCCAGTCCGGATCGCCACGCATTTTAACGCACGCTCCCGATCCCCCGCTGAAGGTCGTACACCTTGGATTCCGCCGTGCCGCCTATCCGGAAGTCAGGGGTTGCCGAACGCACGTGCGGGTGAAACCTTCGACCCGGTGGCGTGTTTCCGTCCCGTGTTCCCGCGACACATGTTCCGTCAATCGCTTCTCGAAAGTGCTGGACCCATGATCGATCGGCAGGACCGGCTCTGGTACAAGGACGCCGTCATTTACCAACTGCACATCAAGGCGTTCTTCGACGCCGACAATGACGGCATCGGCGATTTCGCCGGTCTGACCCAGAAGCTGGATTACATCCAGGAACTGGGGGTGACGGCCGTGTGGCTTCTGCCCTTCTATCCATCGCCGCTGCGCGACGACGGCTATGACATCGCCGACTACACCTCGGTCAACCCGACCTACGGGAACCTGGAGGATTTCCGGCGCTTCATGGAGGAATGCCACAACCGCGGCCTGCGGGTGATCACCGAGCTGGTGATCAACCACACCTCCGACCAGCATCCTTGGTTCCAGCGCGCGCGGGAGGCGCCGGCGGGGTCCAACCACCGCGACTATTATGTCTGGTCCGACAGCGACCAGAAATACCAGGGCACGCGCATCATCTTCTGCGACACGGAAAAGTCCAACTGGACCTGGGATCCGGTCGCCAACGCCTATTACTGGCACCGCTTCTATTCGCACCAGCCCGACCTGAACTTCGACAATCCCGAGGTTCTGGAGGAGGTGCTGAAGGTGATGCGCTTCTGGCTGGACATGGGGGTGGACGGGCTGCGGCTCGACGCCATCCCCTACCTGAAGGAGCGCGAGGGTACCAACAACGAGAATCTGCCGGAAACCCACGATGTCCTGAAGGCGATCCGCGCCGCACTCGACGCCGAATATCCCGACCGCATGCTGCTGGCCGAGGCCAACCAGTGGCCGGAGGACGTGCTGCCCTATTTCGGCGATCCTTCGAGGGGCGGCGACGAATGCCACATGTCCTTCCACTTCCCGCTGATGCCGCGCATCTACATGGCGGTGGCGATGGAGGACCGGCATCCCATCGCCGACATCATGCGCCAGACGCCCGACATCCCGGCCGACTGCCAGTGGGCCATCTTCCTGCGCAACCACGATGAACTGACGCTGGAGATGGTCACCGACACCGAGCGCGACTATCTCTGGAACTTCTACGCCGCCGACCGGCGCATGCGGATCAACCTCGGCATCCGCCGCCGCCTCGCCCCGCTGCTGGAGAACGACCGCCGCAAGATCGAGCTGCTGAACAGCCTGCTGATGTCGATGCCCGGCACGCCGGTGCTCTATTACGGCGACGAGATCGGCATGGGCGACAACATCTATCTCGGCGACCGCGATGGCGTGCGCACACCGATGCAATGGTCGATCGACCGCAACGGCGGCTTCTCGCGCGCCGACCCGGCGCGGCTCTATCTGCCGGCGGTGCTCGACCCGATCTACGGCTTCATGGCGGTCAATGTCGAGGCGCAGGCCCGCAACCCCTCCTCGCTGCTGAACTGGATGAAGCGGCTGGTGGCGGTGCGCAAGCAGCGCCAGAGCTTCGGCCGCGGCGGCTTCTCGCTGCTCTATCCCGGTAACCGCAAGGTCCTGGCCTACATCCGCTCGCTGGAGACGGAAAACGGGTCGGAGATCGCGCTGTGCGTCGCCAACCTGTCGCGCTCGGCCCAGGCGGTGGAGCTCGACCTGAAGACCTGGAAGGGCCGCATCCCGGTCGAATTGCTGGGCCGCACCGTCTTCCCGCCCATCGGCGACCTTCCCTATCTGCTGACCCTGCCGGCCTACGGCTTCTACTGGTTCGCCCTGACCGCCGAGGCGGAGCTGCCGACCTGGCACGAAACCCCGCCGGAGCCGGTGCCCGACTTGCTGACCGTCGTCGTCCGCGACGGCTGGCACAGCCTGACCAGCGGCAAGGCGGCGGACGAGCTGGGCCGCGACATCCTGCAGGCTTTCCTGCCGCAGCAGCGCTGGTTCTCCGCCAAGGACCGCCGCATCACCCGTTCCCACGTCACCCTCGCCGCCCAGCTTCCGGGGCCGGGCGAAGGCTTCATGCTGGTCCGAACTCAAGTGGGCCTGAGTGGGGTTGGGCTGGACGGCGACGCCGCCGATCAGAGCTATTTCCTGCCGATGGCGATGAGCTGGGAGGACGGGGCCGGCGGCACCGGCTGGCCGCTGCTGCCCTACACGCTGGCCAAGGTGCGGCGCGGCCCGCGCACCGGCGCCATCTATGACGCCGTGCAGGCCGACGGTTTCGCCCTGGCGCTGATCGAGGCGCTGCGGCGCGGCGACACGCTGAAGGCCACCGCTGGCGAGGACAGCATCCGCTTCACCCCGACCGAGGCTTTGGGCGCCATCGAGCTGTCGCCGGAGGCCGAAGTGCGGCGCCTTGGCGTCGAGCAGAGCAACACCTCCGTCCTGGTCGACAGCCAGATCGTGCTGAAGGTGCTGCGCCGTCTGGTGGAGGGCGAGCATCCCGAGGTCGAGATGGGCCGCTTCCTGACCGAGGTCGGCTTCGCCAACACCCCCGCCCTGCTGGGCACGGTGGAGCAGGTCGCCGCCGATGGCACCCCGACCGCGCTGGCGGTGGCCCAGGCCTTCGTCCGCAACCAGGGCGACGGCTGGGCCAGCACGGTGGAGGAGCTGGAGCGCCAGCTGGAGGACATCCGCCTGGGCGTCGCCGGCACCACCGAGGACGCGGCCGAATCGGGCGAGCCCTTCGGTATGCATCTGGTGATGATGACCACGCTGGGGCAGCGCACCGCCGAACTGCACCGGGCGCTGGCGCAGAACACCGGCAACGCCGCCTTCGATCCGGAGCCGATCGCCGCCGACGATCTGGCGCGCTGGGCCGCCGCCGTCCGCGTCCAGGCGGAGGCCGCCTTCGCCGCCCTGCCCGGAGCGCTGGACCGCCTGCCCGCCGATGTGCGGACCGACGCCGAACAGCTTCTGTTCCGCCGTTCGGAGGCGATGGAGCGGATTGCGGCGCTGGCATCGATGCCGCCCGGCGGGGTCAAGACCCGCATCCATGGCGACTATCACCTGGGGCAGGTGGTGCGGGCGCAGAACGACTGGTACATCCTCGACTTCGAAGGGGAGCCGGCGAAGACGCTGGAGGAGCGCCGCGCCAAATCCAGCCCGCTGCGCGACGTCGCCGGCATGCTGCGCTCCTTCAACTATGCCGCCTGGGCGGCGCTGTTCCGGCTGGACAGTGCCGGCGAGGGGGCCAACAGCGGCGATAGCCCGGCACTGGCCGCCGCGCGCGACTGGGAACGCCGCAGCGTAGACTCCTTCCTCGACGGCTACCGCTCGGCCATCGAGGGCTGCCCGGTCTGGCCGGCGGACGATCAGGGGGGCGAGGACACCGCGCGCGGCCTGCTGACCCTGTTCCTGTTGGAGAAGGCCTTCTACGAGATCGGCTACGAGGCGGCGAACCGGCCGAACTGGATCGGCATCCCGGTCAAGGGCGTGCTGGGGCTGCTCGACGGTGCCAAGGAAGAGGGCGCCAAAGAGGCGGGCGCGAAGGAATAGCCGGACAAATCCGCGGCGGGCATGGTGTGACGAAACCGCCGCGGGTATGTTCACGTCCGGAGAAGGCGTCCCGGCGTCGGAACGGGTATGGTCCACGGGACGACAGGGCCTCCACGAAGAAGGGCACTTGGCCAATGGCGAGCGACATGACGACGGACACCCGCAAGGACCAGGCGCAGACCGGCGTCTCCGAAAGCCGCAACCCCGGCCCCGCCGACCACCGGGCCGAGGCCCTGCGCGCGGCGGCGGACGCCATCGCGCGGGCCGACCATGGCGACCCCTTCGCCGTGCTCGGCATGCAGCAGGAAGCCCCCGGCCGCCCGGTCGAGGTCCGTGCCTTCGTTCCCGGCGCGGAAAAGCTGTGGGTGATCGACAGCGCCACCGGCGAGCCGGCCGGCGAGGCCGAGCGCATCCACCCGGACGGCTTCTATCGCGCGGTGCTGCCCGACCGGACGGAGCGTTTCCGCTACCGGCTGCGCGCCCAGTACCCGCTGGCGACCCAGGAGTTCGAGGACGCCTATCGCTTCGGCAACATGCTGGGCGAGCTTGACGTCCATCTGCTGGCCGAGGGCACCCACCTGCGCACCTACGAGAAGCTGGGCGCCCATCCCCGCGAGGTCGACGGCGTCGCCGGCGTGTCCTTCGCCGTCTGG
Organism: Azospirillum sp. TSH100; assembly: GCF_004923295.1. Lineage (NCBI taxonomy): Bacteria > Pseudomonadati > Pseudomonadota > Alphaproteobacteria > Rhodospirillales > Azospirillaceae > Azospirillum > Azospirillum sp. TSH100. Next base: position 588,113 of record NZ_CP039635.1, on the reverse strand, counting down.
GCGCCCAGCGCCCGCAGCGTCAGCGTCGTCGGCGACTTCAACAACTGGGACGGCCGCCGGATGCCGATGCGCCGGCGCGTCGAGGTCGGCGTCTGGGAGATCTTCGTCCCCCACGCCCATGCCGGCCAGCGCTACAAGTTCGAGATCCGCGGTCCCAACGGCAACCTGATGCCGGCCAAGGCAGACCCCTACGCCTTCCAGGCGGAAATGCGCCCGGCCACCGCCTCGGTCGTCCACGGCCTGCCGTCCTACGAGTGGCGCGACCAGGACTGGCAGAGCCGCAAGCTGTCGTCGTCGGACCGCACGGCGCCGATCTCGATCTACGAGGTTCATCTCGGTTCCTGGGCGCGGGTGCCGGAGGAGGACAACCGCTTCCTGACCTATCAGGAACTGGCGGAGCGGCTGATCCCCTACGCCAAGGACATGGGCTTCACCCACATCGAGCTGCTGCCGATCACCGAGCATCCGTTCGACGGCTCCTGGGGCTACCAGCCCATCGGCCTCTATGCGCCGACCGCCCGCCACGGCTCGCCGGAGGACTTCAAGGACTTCGTCAACGCCTGCCACCGCGCCGGCCTCGGCGTTCTGCTCGACTGGGTGCCCGGCCATTTCCCGACCGACCCGCATGGGCTGGGCAATTTCGACGGCACGCATCTCTACGAGCATGCCGACCCGCGCCAAGGCTTCCATCAGGACTGGAACACCCTGATCTACAATTTCGGCCGGACCGAGGTGCAGAACTTCCTGCTGGGCAACGCGCTGTTCTGGCTCGACCAGTACAAGCTGGACGGGCTGCGCGTCGATGCCGTCGCCTCCATGCTTTATCTCGACTACAGCCGCAAGGAAGGGGAGTGGATCCCCAACAAGTTCGGCGGACGCGAGAACCTCGAATCCATCGCCTTCCTGAAGCGGATGAACGAGCTGGTCTACGGCCAGCAGCCGGGCGCCATGACGGTGGCGGAGGAATCGACCTCCTGGCCGATGGTGTCGAAGCCGACCTACCTCGGCGGTCTCGGCTTCGGCTACAAATGGAACATGGGGTGGATGCACGACACCCTGCATTACATGCAGAACGACCCGATCCACCGCCGCTACCATCACCACCAGATGACCTTCGGGCTGATCTACCAGTTCTCCGAAAACTTCGTGCTGCCGCTCAGCCATGACGAAGTGGTGCATGGCAAGGGCTCGCTGATCAACAAGATGCCGGGCGACGACTGGCAGAAGTTCGCCAACCTGCGCGCCTATTACGGCTTCATGTTCGCCCATCCCGGCAAGAAGCTGCTGTTCATGGGCGGCGAGTTCGCCCAGTGGAACGAGTGGAGCGAGGCGCGCAGCCTGGACTGGCATTTGCTGGACCAGCCGATGCACCGGGGCATGCGTGACCTCGTCCGCGACCTGAACCACCTCTACCGCGAGCTGGAACCGCTGCACAGGACCGACTGCGACCCCTCCGGCTTCGAGTGGATCGAGTCGAACGACAACGAGAACTCGGTCTTCACCTTCCTGCGCAAGGCCGACGAGTCCGGGCACATCGTCATCGCCGTGTGCAACTTCACGCCGGTGCCGCGCCAGGGCTACCGCGTCGGCGTGCCGCTGCCCGGCCGCTATGTCGAGCGGCTGAACACCGACGACGCGACGTACGGCGGCAGCGGCGTCGGCAACCCCGGCGGCGGCGTCTATGCCGAGGAAACCCCCTGGCATGGCCGCACCCACTCGCTTGACCTGACCATCCCGCCGCTGTCGACGCTGATTCTGGAGCGGACGGCGGAGTAGCCCCTTCCGCCCAACCCGCACCCGCTCCTCCAACCCGACACCCATCCCTTCTCCCCCCTGGGGAGAAGGTTAGGATGAGGGGGTGCAGAAGGCACAGCCCCCACTTGCACGGGGTGCTGCACTGTCATGACCCCGTTCGGTGCGTTCCCGACCTGACCGGTGCGGCGCATTTCACACCCTCTTCCGAGACGGGAGAGGGCGATCACGCCAAATGCGGCCACCCGCCCCATCGTTGCCAACCTCCCTTGACGCCGCCGGGGGGAGGCTTTCTTATTGGATCCCTTGTGTCTTTTCGGGGAACCGGTGAGGCGTGCGTTGGCTGATGGTCGATAGGAACCCTGTTACCCCCCTTGATGACGCGCTGCGGAACCGGCCGGCGAACCGCATGGCGCCGTGCCGCCAGGGCCGTGAAACGATGGAACACCTTCCGAAAACTGTTTCATCCTGTTCCAAACGTTCCATCCGCCGACTCTCCGATCGGCGCCCCGCTGCATCGCCGGCCCTGACGATCACCTCCAAGACATCCACCACACAGGCCGCCCGCTGATGCCCTCCACCCCCTCGCGTACCCCGGTCTGGCCCGGCAAGCCCAATCCGCTCGGCGCCACATGGGACGGGTTCGGCGTCAATTTCGCGATCTTCTCCGCCCATGCCGAACGGGTGGAGCTTTGCCTGTTCGACAAGACCGGCCAGCGCGAGGTGGAACGCATCACCCTGCCGGAACACACCGACGAGGTCTGGCACGGCTATCTGCCCGACGCGCGGCCCGGCCTGCTCTACGGCTACCGCGTCCACGGTCCGTACGAGCCGGAGGAGGGACACCGCTTCAACCCCAACAAGCTGCTGCTCGACCCCTATGCGCGGGCGCTGTTCGGCGGTTTCAAATGGTCGGATGCCCATTACGGCTACCGGGTCGGCTCGACGAAGGAAGACCTCTCCTTCGACCGGCGCGACAATGCCCGCGGCATGCCGAAATGCCGGGTGGTGGATGGCGCCTTCACCTGGGGCCACGACCGTCACCGCCGGGTGCCCTGGACCGACACGATGCTGTACGAGACCCATGTCCGCGGCTTCACCATGCGTCATCCCGAGGTGCCGGCCCATCTGCGCGGCACCTTCGCCGGCATGTCGACCCAGAGCGTCATCGAGTATCTGCGGGCGCTCGGCATCACCTCGGTGGAGTTCCTGCCGGTCCAGGCCATCGCCGACGAGCAGCATCTCGTCACCCGCGGCCTGACCAACTACTGGGGCTACAACACCATCGGCTTCTTCGCGCCGGAGCCGCGCTACATGAACACCGGCGTCCTGTCGGAGTTCAAGACGATGGTCGCCCGCCTGCACGAGGCGGGGATCGAGGTCATCCTCGACGTCGTCTACAACCACACGGCCGAAGGCAACCATCTGGGGCCGACCCTGTCCTTCAAGGGCATCGACAATCTCAGCTATTACCGGCTGCTGCCGGACAGCCCGCGCCACTACATCAACGACACCGGCACCGGCAACACGCTGGATTTCAGCCACCCGCGCGTGGTCCAGCTGGTGATGGACAGCCTCCGCTACTGGGTGACGGAGATGCATGTCGACGGTTTCCGCTTCGACCTCGCCACCGTGCTGGCGCGGGAGCCCTACGGCTACGACCCCGGTTCGGGCTTCCTCGACGCCGTGCGCCAGGATCCGGTGCTGGCCGACGTCAAGCTGATCGCCGAGCCGTGGGACGTCGGTCCCGGCGGCTATCAGGTCGGCAATTTCCCGCCGGGCTGGGCGGAGTGGAACGACCGCTACCGCGACACCGTGCGGCGCTACTGGCGCGGTGACGACGGCATGCTGCCGGAACTGGCCGGCCGCATCGCCGGCTCCGCCGACCTGTTCGAGAAGCGCGGACGCCGCCCCTGGGCCAGCGTGAACTTCATCACCGCCCATGACGGCTTCACCCTGCACGACCTCGTTTCCTACAACGACAAGCACAACTGGGCGAACGGCGAGGAGAACCGCGACGGCCATTCCTCCAACTGCTCCTGGAACCATGGGGTGGAGGGACCGAGCGACGATCCGGCGGTGGTCGAACTGCGGGCGCGGCAGAAGCGCAACATGCTGGCGACGCTGATGCTGTCGCAGGGCACGCCGATGATGCTGGCCGGCGACGAGCTGGGCCACAGCCAGGACGGCAACAACAACGCCTATTGCCAGGATAACGACATCACCTGGCTCGACTGGAGCCGGCGCGACGGCTCGCTGGTCTCCTTCGTCCGCCGGCTGATCGCGCTGCGCCGCGCTCATCCGGTGCTGCGCCGCCCCCTGTTCCTGCATGGACGGGAGGTCGCGGCCAACGGGCTGAAGGACATCGTCTGGTACAACGCGCAAGGAGTGGAAAAGACGGCGGAGCATTGGCGCAACACCCAGGCCCGCTGCATCGTCCTGCTGCTGAACGGCCGTGCCGGCACCCATGTCGGGCCGGACGGGCAGTCGCTGTCCGATGGCGTCCTGCTGATCGTGCTGAACGCCCATGCCGACCTTCTGACCGTGACCCTGCCCGACGTGCCGGGCGGCCGGGGCTGGCGCTGTGTGCTCGACACCCGTGTCGCCGACGGGGCGGGGGACGAGCGCATGCATCTTGCCGGCCGGTCGGTGCTGGTCGACGGGCGGACGGTCCTGGTCTTCACCCTTGTGGAACAGCCGGGCATGTGAGGGGCGGGCATGTCACAGGCGGCGAGCCGCCCTGCGATCCTTTGCCCACTGTCAATGCGCCGCCCGGGTGGAGATGCTACCGCGACGGGCGAAGACAAAGCGTGTTACACTGTGCCGCGCGTTCCCGTCACAGCCGCAGCGGAGCTTCGGGTAGGACGATGCCGGATTACGACTTCTCACAGGCCGATGCCGCGATCATCGATAGCCAGATCAACACCGCGCGCGTGTTCCGCGACGTGCTGATCCGGCTGGGATTTCGGCGGGTGGAGCTGTTTGACCAAGTGAAGGCCGCCGCCGGTCTGCTGGGTGCCACCGTGCCCGATCTGGTGCTGGTGGATGCCGATGGCGAGGATTCCGAGGCCTTCCGCTTCATCCGGTCGCTGCGCAACGAACCGAGCGTGTCCAACCCCTTCGCCGGCATCATCGTCACCACCTGGGCACCGACCCCGGCACTGTTGACCCGGGTCACCAATGCCGGCGGCGATGACCTGCTGATGAAGCCGGTTTCGCCCAAGCAGGTGCGCGACCGCATCATCAGCCTGATCGAGTCGCGCAAGGGGTTCGTCGTTACCGCCGATTACACCGGCCCCGATCGCCGCAAGTCACCGCGCGAAGGGGCGCAGGTGCCGGTGCTGGACGCCCCCAACACGCTGCGATTGAAGGCCACCGGCCAATGGACCCAGTCCGGCGCCCGCATGCTGCTGAACGAGGCGATCGCCACCGTCACCACTCAGAAGCGGCTGCGCGCCAGCATCCAGGTCGCCTTTCTGGTTGAATTCGCCCTGGACGGTCTGGCCCGGCCGTCGCCGGACCGCATGTCCGTCGACCATGTCGGCCGCATCGGCGGCTTCCTGGACGACCTGCTGCGCCGGCTGGGCGACGACGGTGACCATGCGCCGGTGGAGGCGGTCGCCCGCGCCATCAAGACCCTGGCCGACAAGGTTCGCACGGCCGCCGAAACGGGGCCCGTTTCCGCCGACGACCGCGACCAGCTGCAGGCGCTGTCCCGCGCCCTGATGCAGGCGGTCGACCCCGACCGCCCGCTGGAGGCGATGACGCGCGAGGTGTCGTCCGCCGTCGCCGGCTATCGAATCCGGCTGGAGCAGATCGCCCAGGCCAAGGCCGCCGCTGCATCGGCGCTGCCGGCTTCCACCGCTGCGGCGCCCGGCGAGGTGATCAACGACTCTTCCGTCCCACCGCCGCCGTCGCCGCCGGCTGCGGCGGGCACGGCCTTGGCCGCCGGCTGAATGGTCGGCGGCGGGATGCGATCCGATGGCATAGGCCGCCGTGCGGCATTGACGCCAGCCGCCGCCGCCCCAATCCCTAAGCCCCATCCTTCTTTCCGTACAACCTGCGGGGACCCTGCATGAGTGATCTCGACCGGCTGGCCGATCTGCTTGGACTCGAACCCCACTATCACGACATCTGGGGGAACCGGCGGGAGACCTCGGCCGCCACCAAGCGGGCGCTGATCGCCGCCATGGGATTGCCGGCCGCCACGGACGAACAGGTCGCCAACAGTCTGCGTACGGTGGAACGCCACTCCTGGAGCCGTCCGCTGCCAGCGGTTCTGGTCGCCGGGGAAGGGCAGGGGATCGATCTCGGCGTCGCCCTGCCGGCCGGCCTGGATGACGCCCTGCTGGTGTGGGAACTGACGCCGGAGGGCGGGACCGCCCAGGGCGGCCGCATCACCGTCCGCGAGCTTCCCGTGACCGACCGGGCCACCCTGGACGGCGCCGCCTATGAGCGCCGAGCGCTTGGCGCACTGCTGCCGGTTTCCCTGCCCATCGGCTATCACCGGCTGGACCTGCATGTGGAGGCTGTCGGCGGAGCTGCGGAGCCATCTGCGGGGCCGTCCGGCTCAACCACCCTGATCGTGGCGCCCGACCGCTGCGTGACGGTGGAGGAGATGGTGCCGGCCGGCCGCAGCTGGGGTATCGGGCTGCAGGTCTATTCGCTGCGTTCGGAGCATGACTGGGGCATGGGCGATTTCGGCGACCTTGCCGGCTTCGCCGAGGTTGCCGGGCGGCTCGGCGCCGGACTGGTCGGCCTCAATCCGTTGCATGCGCTGTTCCCGGCGGACCCCAACCACATCGGCCCCTATTCTCCGTCCAGCCGCCAGTTCCTCAACATCCTCTACATCGATCCGGCCTCTGTCCCCGAATTCGCCGGTGCCGACGATCTGCGCGCCCGGATCGGCGACCCCGACTTCCAGGCTGCGCTGGCCGCCGCCCGGCAGGCGGAACTGGTCGATTATCCCGCGGTCGCCGCGTTGAAGCTGCCGTTGCTGGAGGCCCTGCACACCCGCTTCCGCAGCCTGTCCGACGACCATCCGCGCAAGGCCGCCTATGCCGCCTTCCGGCAGGAGATGGGAGCGGCGCTCGACCGCCACGCCCTGTTCGATGCCCTGCACGAGCATTTCTTCCGCCAGGATTCTTCGCAATGGATGTGGCGGAGCTGGCCGGCCGCCTTCCAGGACCCGCTCAGTGCCGAGGTTGCGACCTTCGCCGCCGAGCATGCCGACCGCGTCGATTTCTTCGCCTGGGCACAGTTCGAGGCTGACCGCCAACTGGGCGAGGCTGCGGCGCGCGGCCGGTCAGCCGGCCTTGGCATGGGCTTCTACCGCGACCTTGCCGTTGCCGCCCATCCCGGCGGCGGGTCTGCCTGGGCCGATCCGTCGATGCTGGTTCAGGGCGCCAATGTCGGGGCGCCGCCCGACCAGTTCAACATGAACGGGCAGAACTGGGGTCTTGCCCCGCTGTCGCCGCTGGGCCTCCGAGAGTCCGCCTACCGCCCCTTCATCGAGCTTCTGCGCGCCAACATGCGTCATGCCGCGGCGTTGCGCATCGACCATGTGATGGCCTTGCAGCACCTGTTCTGGATCCCGGAGGATGGCAGCCCCGGGGCCTATGTCGCCTATCCGTTTCACGACATGCTGCGCATCGTGGCGTTGGAGAGCCGGCGCAACCGTTGCGTGGTGATCGGCGAGGATCTGGGCACCGTGCCGGACGGCTTCCGCCCGGCCCTGGAGCAGGCCGGGATCCTCAGCTACCGCGTGCTCTATTTCGAGCGCACCGCCGACGGCGGCTTCAAGTCCCCTGGCGAATATCCTGCCGGATCGATGGCGACGGTCAGCACCCATGACCTTGCGCCTTTCAAGGGCTTCTGGACCGGCCGCGATCTCGACTGGCGCCAGCGCCTCGGCCTTTATCCGGACGATGCGAGCCGCGACAAGGATCGCTGGGACCGTGGTGTCGACCGTTGGCGCCTGCTGCAGGCCCTGTCGCGCGAGGGGCTGCGTCCGGACTGCTATCCGACCGAGGATGGCGACCAGCCCTTCGGCGTGGAGCTGTCCGCCGCCGTCCACGCTTATCTGGCGCGCACGCCTTCCCGCATCGTGATGGTGCAGATCGAGGATGCGCTGGCCGACGACGAGCAGCCCAACCTGCCCGGCACGGTGGACCAGCACCCCAACTGGCGCCGCCGTCTTCCGCGCAAGCTGGAGGATTTGGCGGACGACGACGAGCTGCGCAGCATCATCGCCCCAATGATGGGAATCACACCGCACTGACCGACAGAGGCCGCCGGTCCGGGGGGTGAAAACCGGGCCGGCGCACTGCTTCTGAAAAAAATGCATCCGGAGCGAAAAAAGCTCTTCACAGCCCGCCATGTGGTCGCTATAAACCCGCCCACACCACGGGGCACGGCAAACGAGCCGCTCCGGTGACGGTCTGGGGGATCGTCTAGCGGTAGGACAGCGGACTCTGACTCCGCCAGCCTAGGTTCGAATCCTAGTCCCCCAACCAACCTTTCCTAGAAATCCTTGCACATCAGGCACTTAGGGCGAAGCCAGCAGGCTTGTCCCCCAACTGTGCCATCAGCCTGTGCCAACGACGGTTCGGCGCCCTTTACGGGGGAGTGCCGGGGATGTCGCTTGGGGTCCATCTCTACCGCCGCGGATCCGTCTACTGGTGGCGCCGGATCCTGCCGGCCTGTGGGGCTGCGGTCGGGGATGTCGGCGCCCCGGAAAATTCTTCGAGAAAAATCGTCGGTCGGGAGATACGCCTTTCCCTGCGGACAAATATGCCCGGCCTCGCACGGCAGCGAGGGCGGCGTCTCAGCGTCGTGGTCGATGCCGTGCTCGCACTCCTCGGCGAGGTCATGCAGGCCGGCACCATCGACACCAGCGCGCTCCGCGCCCTCCTCCAACCGATCCTGCTCGGCGAGCTGGAACGGGCAGAGGTGGCGCGTGCTCTGGGCGGGGAGCGGGGGCCGGAGGAGATCGCCCGGCGTGTCCAGGCCGAGCTCGACGCCGTCGCCACCATCGAGGACGCCGTCCGGCACAACCGGCTCGACGCCGCCCGCGCGGTGCTCGAGCGCGCCGTCACCGTCGGCCTGCCGGTGCCGGCGGCGGAGACGGCCGAGCACAGCTACCTCGCGCGGCTGGTGCTGCGCGGGCTTCCCCGCATCCACCGCATCAACGCCGAACGGGAGCAGAATCACTACGACGACGACCTTGCGGATGTCCTGCCGCCCTTGCCGGCCAGCAGCATGGCGGTCGGCATGCCGGCCGGCGCGCCGTCGGGCAATGCGGTTCCCGGAGCCGAGGGTCGGACCGCCATCGTCGTGGCGCCGCCAGCGCCGGTGCCGACCGTCATGCCTGCGCAGCCGGCGGCGCAGTCCTCCTCGGTCACGGCCCCCGTGGCATCAATCGACCCCGTTGAACCCAACGCCAGTCCGGTGCCCGTCCGGACGGAGGTGGAAGCCCACCCGCACTCCCAGGCCGCTCAGCCCGCCGTCGCTGCGGCGGCGTCCGTGCTCGTCACGACCTCCCCTGCCGCGGCTCCCGCGAGCCCGATCGCCCACTCTGCCACCATTGTCGACCGGACGCCCGAAGCGACGGAGGCGGAAGCACGCCACCAACCGCAGAGGTCCAGCCCGGCAAAGGACTGGACGATCCAGCAGGCCATGGGCGAATGGGTCCGCCGCCGTCAGCGCGATGCGAACCCCTTCAAGACAGCGTCTCTGTGCAAGGAGGAGGAGAGGAACTACCGCGTTGCCGCGGAGCTCTTCACCAGCCTCATCGGCGACCGCCGTGCCGTCGAGGTGACGGAAGAAGACCTGTTGCGGTTCCGGGGGGAACTGCACCGGGTTCCGAACCTGTTCGGCCGCGGCACCTATCGCAACATGACCGGCGCCGAGGCCGTCGCCAGGGCCGACGCGGTGACGGCCTCCCAGCAGGCTGCGGTGATGGCGCGTGCGGAGGACGGACAGATCGACCGCGACAACTTGGCCCACGAGATGCGCGACGCGGAGGTGCCGCGCCTGTCGATGAAGACCGTCAACAAGCACCTCGACAAGATCAAGGGGCTGCTCCGCTGGCTCCGGACCACGATGAAGGTGGCGATCGACCGGGACCTGCTCGATCTCAAGATCCGCTACGATCAGAAGGATATCGGACGCGCGGCCAACGCCGATCGGGAAGCCTTCTTGAGCGCGGACCTCCGCAAGCTGTTCGCCAGCCCGTGCTGGACCGGCTGCGCCGGGATCGACTACCGGCATCGTCCAGGCTCCAGCACGGTCAAGGACGCCAAGTTCTGGATTCCGCTGCTGGCTGCCCTCGAGGGGGTGCGGCTCGGCGAAGCGGCGCAGTTGCTGACCACCGACATCCAACTGCGCTGCTTCGATCAGGAGGACTTCACCGACTGGGATGTCGATCTCGATAATCCGTCGGGTCCGTGGCCCCGTCTGCGGCGGTTCTCGCCCAAGGATGAGGATGGTGTTCCGACCGTCGGCATCTGGTGCATCGACGTCATTCCGGAGGACGGCAAGAGCGTGAAGACCCCCTCTTCGAAGCGGATCATTCCGATCCACCCGCTGCTGCTCGAGCTCGGCTTCCTCGACTACGTCGACGCGCAGAAACGCGCCGGCAAACGGGACCTGTTCCCCGGCCTCCGGCCGGAAAAAGCGACGCGCGCCGGCGAAAACCTTGGAGAATGGTTCAGCCGCTACCTCGAGTACATTGGGATGAAGCGGGAACGGCTTTCGTTTCATTCGTTTCGCCACAGCTTCGACACGCACCTGTTCAACCGCGAGGTTCCGGATGTCCGGGTGAGCGAGCTGATGGGGCACGCGCAGCACGGGCAGACCCGGAACCGCTACTACAAGGGCGCGCGGCTGGCGAAGCTGACCGAGGCGATCGCGTCGATCAACTACCGCCTCCACACGGCCATGGTCGACGGCCAGCTGTGCCTGGTGCTGCCGCCATGCGCGTGAGTGGGGAAGCTTCCGCAGGTTCGGAGGATGCCCTCAGCGTGTGAACCGATCTTCCCTTCCCGGCACCGCACGAACGTGGTGCCCTCGGTAAGGAACGGAACGCATGACCGACACGATCGACACGGAGTGCATGATCCTCGTCGCCACGCTGAAGCGTGACGTGGAATCGCTGAAGAAGGTGGGTGAAGCCGTCGCTGATGCCATGCTGGCTGTCTATCGGACGGCGGTGCCGCTGGCAAAACAGGAAGAGTCGCTCGAAGCAATGCTCGAGGGGTTGAATCAGGCGATGGGCAAATCGCTCGAGTTGACCAAGGCGCTCCTCAGGCTGGCCCGTCGCGTGGAGAAGGATGAGATCAGCGGGCACGAGTTGGCGGAAATCCTCGCCCGCAAACACTATCTCGATCGCCGGGGCTACGCATCCTGGACTTTCGCTCCGCTGGTGCCGGAACGCGATCCGGCGCCGGGCGAATAGCGAGATCGGTCACCCTTTCCCTTTGTGGATGATGCCGGACGCTGCCTGCCGCTCTGACAGGACGCGCTCCCGGAGGCGTTGCCAACGGGCACTGGATCCACGGCCTCCTGCTCGAGCAGGAGGCCGGTTTCCACAATCGTCCGGGCGATGATCCCGACCGCTCCGGGGCGCCGGCTGAGCGCTGTCACGTCGCCCGTGCGCCCGGCACGCCCGAAGCGGCGCACGGTCGATGCGTCCATCAGGTGCGGAACGACCGCGGCCCCGAGGCTGTCCTCCAGATGTCCGGCGATGCGCGCGCCGCCGACGTCGACGTCGCCCCAATGGAACAGGCGGGGTGGCGTCGGGGCCGCGCGGAGCAGATGGCGCAGCGCCCGGATCACGGTGAGGCTCGGGAAGCCCCCGGTGTAGACCACGCACACGTCCGCCTGCCGCGCCTCGCGCACCTGGCGGTGAAAGGACGTGAGGTTCTCGACCGTCAGAATCGAAAAGGGGCCTTCGCCGTTCCAGGACAGCCCGTCCAGCCATTCGCGCTGGACGGCCACGAAGGGCGGGGCCGTGCCGGGCAGCAGGCCGTCCTCCGGCGTGTTCCCGAAGCGGACGGTCACCGGACCGCTGAGGAAGATCGGGGCCGGGAAACGCGTCAGGCCGAAACGGGCGAGGAGTTCGTCGTCGGACAGCCCCTCGTCCGTCGTCGGCGCAAGAGCCGACGACGGGGCAGCCTCCGCGTCGTCGGCGTCGGCCTGGGCCACCGAGCGCAGCATCCGCACCAGCCCGGCCCGGTGCCGTTCGACGATCTTGCTGGCGTCGTTCGGATGCGTCGGGAACACCCGCACGGAGAAGGTCCGCGGATCTGCGCCCTCCGCCTCGCCGCGCGCCAGCGCCGCGAGGATCCGGAACCGCTGGTCGATGCCGGCCTCGTCCGACGGCGCCAGCCCGAACGCGCTGTCGCCGCGCGCCCAGCGGCCGCAGGCGCGCTCGGCGAGCCCATCGAGCCAGCGGGCGTCGGCCGGCAGGAGCCAGCGGATCCGCTCGCCCAGGTCCCGGGCCTGCGCCGTCGCCCGCCGCACGCCGAGGAACGCGGCGAGCGCCTCCAGATCGGCGAGCAGGACCTTGTCCACGAGGTGGGCGCGCTCGTGCTTGCCCATGCGGACCTCGACGGCGCCGGCCGCTTCCGCCGCGGCGAGCGCCTTAAGGAAGCGCGCCTCGTCCTGGCCGGTCGGCAGCCGTGCGTGTCCGGCTTCTCCGCCCCGGCCGCGCCGTCCCGGCGCCGGTCGCCCCGCCGCAGCGGGCGCCCCAGCAGGTCGCGCGCCGGGCCGTCGAGGACCGCCGGTGGGCGGGACGCCGTCACCCGACGCCTCCCGACGCGCCGGCTGCGTGCTCCTTGAACGCCGCGAAGCCCAGCAGCCGCGGGTTCTTCGAGCGGAAGCGCTCCCGGGCCAGCTCCTTGACATGCTGCGTGTCGATCATCACTGAGGTGCCGATGCGGGAGATCGTCACGATCGTCTCCATGAGCTGCTCGAAGGTCGTCCGCTCCTTATCGGGCGCGGCGATCACCGTCTGCAGGCCGATGCTCCGGTTGAAGGCGAGCACCTCGTCGATCACCGCGGCGTCCATCTTGTTGAACGCCTCGTCGAACAGGGCCAGGGAAATTCCGCTGTCGAGCCCCTTGCGATCCGGATAGGCGGTCCCCGCGAGGTCGCCGCCGATCGCGACATAGAAGGGAACCTGCAGCTGGCCGCCGGACGCCGTGCCGATGCGCCTCGCCAAGTCCGTCTTGACCACGCCCTTGCTGTTCAGCATCTCGAGCCGGAACTCGAAATACCGGCGCGGGTCCTCGATGTCGCCGATGCCGGCGTCGGGGTCGGTGGCGATCTCCTGCAAGTGCTTGAGCGCCCGCGCGCTCTCCTCGTCCAGACCGCCGGCGTCCTTGGGGGCGGTGTTGAACAGCGGCATGTCGAAGGTCGGGTCGGACGACCGCTCAATGAGCGCGATCATGTCCCGGTAGCCCGGCGCCTCCTGGCGCGCGAAGCGGGACGTCAGACCGTGGAACGAGCGCTTGCGCAGTTGCCGGTTCAGCTCCGCGAGCAGCCCGCCCATCGCGTCGAACGCGCCGCGCATCTTGCCGACGAAATCCTCCTTGAAGGTCTGGATCGCCTCCAGCCGCGCATGGGCGGTCTCGACCTCCTTGCGCACGACCTCGTTGTCGCGCAGGTTGGCGTCCTCCCCCAAGACCCACGCGGCGACCACGTCGATCGTTGCCATCCGGTCGTCGTCGGACGCATCGCCCGCCGCGTCGTCGGCCAGAGGGGCCGCCGGCACGCACGCCGGGCGCGGCAGGTCAGAGCGCGGGAGGTACGCCCGGACGGATTCGAGTAAGGCGTCCTCGGTGCCGGCGAGGCGCTTGTCGCTGCGGAGCAGGACGTAACCGTCCAGGCGCTCGAGGGCGGCCGGCAGCCACCGCAGGTCGTCAGCCGGGTGGTCGATCAGCGCGAATTCCTCCTCCATCAGCACGCGGTCGAACTCGGGACGCCCGGGGGCGCCGTCCGCGGTCAGCACGGCCCTGCGCTCGGCCGCCTGCGACGCGACCATCACGTGATCAGCGTAGGCGAGCAACCCTTCCACTTTGTCCCGCAGGTCCGCGATGGTTCGCCCAACCGCGCCGATCACCTCGCGCACACCCTGCAGGGTGCCCTCGATGCGTCCTTTCTCCGCCGTAGCCTCGCGGATGGCCTCCACGATCGCGGAAGGATCCGCCTCGGCGGCGCGGATCGCCTCGATCAGCGACCGGTCTTGCGCGGCCTCGAACTGCTGTCGCACTTCAGCGTCGGCACGGTCCTGCGCGATCCGATCGAACTCCGCCAGGCTTGCCGCGAGAACGGGGACCGTCAGGCGCTCCAGTTCCGCCACCGCGTCCCGCAGGGCGCGCTCGGCGCCGCGCAGGCGCTCCAACGCGGTCCGCTGTTCGGTCAGGCTCTCCTCCACCGAGTCCAGCATGCCCTGGGTGTCGACCTTGCCGAGCAGGAACGGGACCGGCGCCCGCAACTTGCGCACCGTGCGGCCGCCCGCGGACATCAGGTCCCGGGTGATGGCGGCGTCCTCGCGGCGAAGCTCGGCCTCCGTATCGACCATCAGGATGCCGCCCAAAGCGTAGTCCAGGAAAGCCCGCGGATGGCGATCCTCGGTGGCGATGGCCGTCGCCAGCGACCCGGGCCTGGCCGGCCGCGTCTCCGCGGTTTTGGTGGTGTTGACGAGCATCGCGCCGTCGAGGCCCTGCTGGCGGCGATAGGTCATGAGGGACTGCTCGTAGGCGTCGGGGTCGACGGGGAGGGCTTCGCGGCGATCGCCGAGCGCCGTCTCGGCGGCGGCGCGCCACCCCTCGTCGAGGTCCGTCACGCGCTCGCAAAGCGGGGTCGCTTCGATGCCGCCCGCAGCGCACGCATGAGGGCGAGCGTCCGGTCGGACAGCAGACGCTTGCCGGCACGGACGCGCTCGGCGTTCTCGCGGTTCAGCTCGCCATCTCCCGATGCGCCTCGAGGCAGACACCGAGCGTTACCTCGCGGCCGGTCTCGGTCCGGCGGAATCCCATGAGGAGGTAGGTGATCGCCTGTTCACGCAGGAACGCGACGCCTTCCGCGTCGCTGTCAGTCTCCACGTCGTCGATCGCGCCAGGCAGTAGTCGCGCACACTGCGCCGGGACTTCGTGACACGGGCGATCTCGTCGTTCTGGACCGAGGCGTTGAGCCGCAGGCGGGAGCGGTCGTTGCCGGTGAGGACCGTCTGCAGCGCGTCGAGGATCGCCGACTTGCCGGCGCCGTTGTGGCCGAGGATGGCGGTCCGCCCGTCGATCCGGATGTCCTCCTTGAAGAAGGCGTACCAGTTCACGAACCCCGTGTGGCGCAGCTCGGGGTACGAGGGCCGTCGGGTGTCCGCGGCGCCGTCCCGCGCGCCGGCATCCAGCGGGGGCGTGATCGTGCTGTCCGGCATCGCGGGCCTCTCAGGGTTCGTGGTCGCGGAACGGGACGCAGTCGTCGCCGTCCGGCCCGTCGTCCGGTTCGTCCCCGTCCGGACGGTCGTCCTCGGCGTCGATGAGACCGGAGGGAATGGTGGGCCGGCCCGCGTCCATTCCGGCGCCCTCCGCGACGGATTGGGCGTAGCGGAGCAGGGACTCCAAGCTCGCCTCGCTCATCGCGAGACGGATGGCGGGCCGAATCTCGAGCGTCTCGTCCTATCCGTTGTCGTCCAGCGCGCGTACGAGACCGCGGCGCTGGAAACGGCGGGCGATCTCGACGCAGCGGGTGAGGGGCGGACGTCGGCGTTGGGCCCGCTCCTCGATCAGCGTCCAGACCTCGCTGAGCGAGGTGTCGCACCGGCCGCGTTCCTTGAGGTCGAACGACGCGATCCTCTCCGCGAAGGATGACCCGCAGCGCCAGCAGAAACAGCGCTTCGTCTAGTTTCAGTGTGCGCGGCGCGGCCCCGTCCTGGTCGAGGATGCCGACCAGCCGCTCGCGCTCGTCGATCACGAGGTCGAAGCCCATGGCTTCGAACAGCGATTCGAGGTAGGTCCGGTGCCGTCGCGCTAGTTCGTAGGGTGTCGCGCCGCCGTGGTCATCGGCGTAGATGAACTGGCGATCCCACAGGGTCCGGACGGTGCTGCGCAGGTCGCCCTCCAGCGTCTCCGCCTCCTTGCCCGTCGCCCGGTCGAGAAGCGTCTGCAGGTCGCTCAGCATCGGTCAGTCCTCGGCGCTGAAGGGAGGGAACGGCGAAGCACGAAGTCGCGGGCGATCAACCAGTCGTTCTCAGCCAGACCGTCGCGGTGCTCGATCTCGAAGCCGTCGGGCAGCGGGATCCGCGCGATGGGGCAGAGCCCGCAGCGCCGAGAAGACGAGGAACTTCTCAATGTCCTTCGGTGGGATGTCGCGGGCGCTCACCTCGTCCCGCCCGCCGGCCTCCGCCGCCAACGGAGCACGCCCCTCGCAGGGCCATGCCGAGAACCGCAGCCGCTGGCTCAAGGATCTGTACCGGGCGGGCAACGGGCTGTCGCTGGTGACGCTGCGCCGGCGGGCGGTGTACGGCGGCGACCGGCGCCATCTGGCGCCGCGGGACGCCGGCGATCGGCCGGCCGCGGCACCAAGCGGCCTAACCGGGGTCGGACTCAGGACTCGACGGGCGTGTCGGAGTCGGGACGGCCACCTCTTGGCGGCCGGCGCACGAGGGTCGACCGCCGAAAGAGCCCGTAACCGCCGTTCACGAATTGCAACTCGTCGCGCGTGACCGCGCCCGAGCGCAAAGCCTCCTCGTCGCGGCGGCGTGACTCCGCCTTCTCGGCTGCGCGCTGATCGGGATCGTAAGGCCAGAATCGCATCCTTCCATTCTAGCATCGATTGGATTGGTTGTCGCGGCCATGTCTCGCGGCACGGCCGCGCCGGCCGCCTCCGGCGGCGGTCTTCCTGACCTGCCCCTTCGTCCTGTCCTGGTCAATGGTGGCGGCGATAGCTCCCGGCACGGCCGCCGGCGCGGGGGACAGGGTCGATGGCCGGTAACCACCATTACCGACCATGGCGGCGCTGGCCCCGGGGCCACCCCGCTGGGGGACTCCTCGCCGCCCGGTCCGCCGGCTCCCCCACGCCGTAAAGGGCGCCTTCGCCAGTTCGACCTCCTCGGCGATGTAAGACAGTCGAAACTCACTGAGGGCCTCGAGGAAAGCTGCGAAGCTGGAGAACGCCAGTCTCAGATTTCCCTCAACTCACAGATCATATCCACGAGCTCACGGTTAGAGGCGACGCGCGGAACGCGCAGGCGCAGACCGATACTGCAGGCCGTCGCCCCTTCCAAGATCGGTGTAACGATGTCCGGTAGGAGAGGTTGGAGAACGGCTCTGATCGCGCCTTCCGCGTCGGGGAGACGCATTTGCCGACGGTCGCCGCGGAACTGCACGCGGAGCTTACCAGGCGCCGTGCCGGCGGTCTCCGGTGCGTCGATCAGCAGGTTGATGAGAAAAGTGTCGTAACGCCCCAGCATCTCTTCCGGGAGATACGTCAGAATGGAGATCAGGAGCTTTTCCCGGATATGGTGCACCTGGCGACACGTCGCCGTGCCGGACGGCATCAGAATCGTTGTGGCACTGCTCAGCTGGACACCAAGGGTGCGCGCGTAGCGCCTCCACCAGAGAAGCACGTCGCGACTGACATAGGCGCCGTTAATGTGCTCGAACCACGCGCGCCGTTCCTCGGCGCTCGGGTAGATACCTCCCTGCCAATCGCCTCCGGAGAGCGCGACCATCATCCCGCGATCATAATCGAGGACCACTCGGAGGGGATGTGTTCAATTGCGCGCGCTGTTCGCACAGGCCGTGGCCAGCGTTTCGATGCAGTAGCACGGCAGCCCGGGCTCCATCGGTTGACGATTCTCCATGACAGCCAGCATGCCTATGTCCTTTTCCATGATGAGGGAACGCGGTCCGTACCCTCGAGCCGAGGAGCCCGTGGGCAGCTGTGCTCCGGCGATCAAGCATGCCGGAGTTCGATCACTGCGCCGTCGTTGCTTCCTCCCTTTCCAATCCGGGACGCCGGGCGGCGCCGGCGGATATGTCGGTCCGTTGATTTTCGGCTTCCCCCCAACCTCGGAAGTTTTCTATTGCGCGCCTTACCGGCGCCGGGCCGGCACCCTGATCCGCCCACGCAACCCGCTGGCAGTGGCCGCGCCGACCAACTCCACTAGGCTGGTGCCGAGGCCGTACAGTTCCGCCGCCCGAAGCACCATCGGGCGATCGCCAGGATCGGCCAGCGCCGCGCGGATCCTGTGGCCCTGCACCACCAGGGCGGCGACGCTCTCGAAAATGCGTCTCTCGCGCAGGTCATGGCTGCGGGCGGCGAAGAAGGCCTCGGCGTTGCGCCGCTCGGTCGTCGTCAGTTCGGCGGCGACGCGTGACGGCAGGCCGTCGGCGTCCAGGGGCAGCGTGGCGATAACCCTTTGCCGGTTCCGGCCGATCGCGGGATCGTAGCGGACGCTGATCACCTGAAGGCAGCCAGCTCCACGCTTGCCCCTGCGCTCGCGGATCATCGCGGTCCTCCGGTCGTCGAGTGTGAGGCGGGCGGTTTCCGTCCGTCGGCGGACGGGGCTGGACAGCCGGCGGACCGGCATTGTCCGCCTTTTCCGGAAAGCGTCTCCGCCGCGCTCCAGTTCGCCGCACTCGCCGTCATCGCCATCCTTTCCCCTCCGCTCATCGGTGCGCCGGGGATATGGGTGCGGCCCGTTTCCGGCATCCCTCGCCGTCCCTCCATTTCCTCACCGGAGAACGCGCAGCGGGCCCCGCGATGCCCCTCGCCGAGGGGCGTCGCCTTTCCTCCCTTGTTCTTCCAATTCGACGGATTCATTGATTCAGAGAGCGAAAAGCCACGTCCGATCAATCGGTTGCCAACACCATTCCGGCGTCTGTTCGGGAGGTTCCCGGCATTTGTTCGGAGGGATCCCGGCATCTGTTCGGGAGGGTTCCGGCATTCGTTCGGGGTCATCCCGGCATCCATTCGGGGGCATCCCTGAGCGGGGCCGCCATCGGCGGACGAAATCCGGCAAAGGCGGACGAAAGCGGTCCGCAACCCCTTGGTCCGGTTGAGACAGAGCCATCATCGAAGAGTCATCGATGATTCCGGCAACCGCGGTCAGCGGGAGCGGCGTCACTTTTTCGGAGACGCTGCGCCGGAACGGCCCCATATGGTCGGCGGCGACGCGATGTACTCCGCCAGTCAGCCCTCTGCTTGACCCGCCGTATCGCACGGCGGCCATCGCGGAGGAGCAACATGACGACCACCCAATCGCTCGAGGCCCTCGCCCGGCTCATCACCCGCAGCGCCGCCCTGGGGCGCGCGATCCATCCGCTGCTCGACGGCCCGGCGCCGTCCGAGGCGCTCCGGTCCCAAATCATGGAACTGGCGGGCCTCTGCGACCGGGTGCAGGACCGGAACGTCGACGACGAGGGTGACGACCCCGATGATCGCTACGAAGCGGCCTTCGACGCGGCCCTGAGCCGGCAGGCCGAACAGCGCGCCGTCGAGGCCCAGGTTCTCGACCTTCTTCAGGCGATGACCGAGGCCGCCGTCGTCAGTGGCCGCCTCGCCGCCCCCCATCAGCACCTCGAGATCACCATCACGGTGCATGACCGCCCGCGCAAGGCACGGGTGGCGGTCCTTCGCTGACGCCGGTCGTCCCGGCCGCCACATGCCTGCAGGACGTCGAAGAAATCGGCGTCCTGCAGGCGCCTCCTCCCTCCACGGCCCCATATGGCCGACGCAACAGAGGAGGAGGATCCGATGTCTCTTGATCAGCTCTGGTACAGCCTCGACGAGGCTGCCGACCGCTACGGCGTGACGCGGCGGGCTGTCGAACGCTGGGCGCGGGACGGACGCATCGTCGTCACCACGCTGGCCGGCACCACCCGCCGCATCAGCGCTGCGTCGCTCCTGGCGTTCGAACAGGCGAACGGGGCTGTGACGCTGCCGCCCGCGCTCACGCCCAACGATGCCGACCCCTCCGGGAACACCGGCGGGGATACGAAAGGCAAGCCCGTTCGTCCCTCGACCAAGCCTCGCCGGCCGCGCTGATGCGCCGACGCGGATGGTCGTCAATTGTCGTGGATTGTCGCTGATTTTCCAATCACTTGGGCCGGCTCGGGACAAGGGGTGCGAAACAATGGGGGCTTTTCCCCCATCCCCTGTCCCGAATGCGCGTAGATGTCGCGGATTGTCGTGGATCGTCGCGCATTGTCGGCCCCCTTGCCGTCCCGAAGCCTTTCGCGTCGGGAGAAACCAGGAGGACCGTATGACGGAACCGCTCACGTTGCCCCGCCGCGATGCGCCGGGCGCCCTGTCGCCGGATTGGCGTCGCCTGTGCGACGCCCGCGCGGCGCTCGGCACGATTCCGGGACCGCTGTCCACCACCGCGCGCTGGTGCAGCGCGAATGGCGTCGAGCCCTCCGCCGTCGACGAGGGCGTGCTGAACGCGGTGGCCGACCATCTGACGACCGCCGGAACCTGGACCGACCGCAAGGAAGCCTACCGGCAGGTGCGGGCCTATTGGAACGCTGCCGTGAAGAAGGTCCCCGGCTGGCCGCAGGCGATCGTGCAGGCCCCGCCGCAGCCGCCCAGGCCTCAGGTCGCCGCTGCCGTCCGCCCAACGGCTCGGACGCTCGAGGATCTCCGGCAGGTCGTCGCCTCGTCCGCCCTGGTGGCTGACAGCGACCGGCCCGCGCTGGTCAGCGCGATCACCAGCACCGCGCGCTGGCTGGGGCGTCCGCCTGGCGAGTTGCCGGCCAGCCTGCGGTCGCTCGATCCGCAGCTCAAGGCGCTCGCCAACCAGCATGCCGCGCTCGGGGTATCCCGGAAGACGGTGAAGAACGTCAAGTCGCTGCTGCGCAAGGCTCTGGACCTCGTCGCTCCGCGACCGGCCCTGCCTCCGGTGAGCGACCCGAACGCCCTGACGCCGGAATGGCGGGCGCTGTGGGCGGCGTGGCGGACGACGGTGCCTCGCGCCTATGGCCCGCTGTCCTTCCTGATGCGTCATTGCTCCGAGGTGGGGATCGCCCCGGACGCCGTCGACGCCGCCGTCGCCGCCGCAGTGGCCGATCGCATGATGGCCTGTGGATGTCGCGGGGATCTGACCGTTGTGATCCGCCAAGTCCGTGGCTACTGGAACCAGGCGGTGGAGACCGTACCCGGCTGGCCGAGCCGACACCTGACGCTCGGGCTCGTCGACAAGGGGCCGGTCAGCCTCCCGCTGACTGCGTTCCCGCCGGCCTTCCAGCGCAGCCTCGAGGACCTTCGGACCGTCGCGCGCACCGGCTACCAGCCCGGTGTGACCGGGCTGCGCGCCAGGGCCGAGGCCCGGAAGAGCCGCGCCATCAAGGGCGATGACCGTCGGAAGAAGGATGACGGCGGGCGCAAGCGGCTCCGCGCCGCCTCTGTCGAGGGGATGTGTGATTTTCTCCGCCGCTTCGCCTCCTGGGCGGTTCACCATGGCCATAGGAAGCTGGAGGAACTGAGTGCCGTCAGTGATGTCGTCAATGAGCAGGTGTTCGTTGCGTGGTACGACGCCTACCGTGACAAGCACGTTCCCGCTGGCGAGGAGGACATGCCGCGCAAGCCGGCCAAGACTCTGCACAATGCCTGTGGTTTCCTCGCCATGGCCGCCATCCGCCTGCCGCTGAAGGACGCCCCGGTGGTCGCCGATCTTCTCCCGATGCTCGATTGTGCCCGCGAGGAGCACGAGACCTATGGTGAGCTGACTCCAGAGAATCAGCGGAAGCTCGCCCAGTTCGCCATCCCGGAGAACCTGCGTGCGCTGCACGAGATGCCGATCCGGGTGATGGA
This sequence comes from Azospirillum sp. TSH100, assembly GCF_004923295.1. Classification (NCBI taxonomy): domain Bacteria; kingdom Pseudomonadati; phylum Pseudomonadota; class Alphaproteobacteria; order Rhodospirillales; family Azospirillaceae; genus Azospirillum; species Azospirillum sp. TSH100. Next base: position 566,543 of record NZ_CP039635.1, on the reverse strand, counting down.
GTATCTGGAAAGCGAACGGCAGTCCCGAACCGCTGCGGGGGAAACGCCGGTCACGCTGCGCATGGCGCTGACCGCGGCGGCGGCGATGGGGGTGCTGCTGCTCAATAGCCTGCCGGTGCGTGTGCTGACACTCAGCGGCACCCGTCTCGACAACGTGCAATGGCCGCTGTCCCGCCACGCCGATGGCGCCGTCGCGTACGAGGCGCGGCAGACCAAGGGGAAGATCCCTGCGCGCGCCGTGCTGAAATCCTGGAAGATTCTGCTGTTGAGCATCTATCGCACCCACTACCGCCCGCTGCTCGGCGATGTCGGCAACTCCTTTCTCTTTCCCCGTCACGGCAAGGACAAGCCGATGCGGGCGGCGCCGTTTTCCGGGCTCATTTCGCGGGTGGTCGCGCGCGAAACCGGCCTGGCCATGAACCCGCACCTGTGGCGTCACCTCGCCACCAAGCTGCTGCTGGATGAGGATCCGCGCTATCGGGACACGGTCAGCCGCCTCCTCGGTCATCATGGGGCGGGGCGGCACGAGTATGGCGGTGTGTCGCAGGATCAGGCTGCGGCGGCGCTGGAGACCGCGGTCGATCGGATTCGGGCGCACACCCCCGGCCGCGCACGCCGGACGGCAAAAGCCGCATGGAGGCCGTCGTGAAGCGGGACGAACGCATCCACAATCGCCGGAATCGTCGCGGCTGGAACGCCTATCGCCGGTGGTGCGGCGAGGAGCAGCCGGGCATCGACCCTGGCCGCTTCGAGGCCTACGTCGCCCATCTGGCGGTAACGCATGCCAGTCGCCCGAAGGACATGTGCGAACTGCTCTACGGTCTGGCGGCCGCGTTGCGGGAGCGCGATCCGGCCGGCGACCATCTGTGGGTCGAGCGCGCCGTGAGGGCGGTCTGGATGGCCTCGCCGGCGCGCAAATTGTCGGACGGACCGGGCCGGGGTGCTACCAGCCGGCGTCGGCGGGTCCGCCTGCTGGTCGAGGAGTGGCCGGCGCCGATCCGCGCCGCCTGGGCCGCCGCACGGGGAACGGGCAGGCGGAGGCTGTCGCTGCGCGACCATGCGGAGGAGGACAACCCGGCGCGGAAGTGGTCGGCGAAGACGGTCGACCTGCGCGAGCAGGACATGGGCCTGTACCTCGCCTTCTGCCGGTCGGCATCGTTGCCGCTGGCAGTGACGCCGGAGCAGGTGGAGGCCTATCTCGCCGCAAAGGCCGGCAAGGGATGTTCTGCCGCTACGCTGACGAGCACGGCGATCAACCTCGCCATGATGGCCCGCGCGCTGTGGCCCGATGAGGACTGGGGCTGGCTGCGGGATCATGCCTTCGAACTCGAGGAGGAGGCCGAAGAGGCGCCAAAGGCCCGTCGGAAGGCCGAACGGATGAGAAGCGTGACCGAACTCCGCGACCTCGCCCGAGGGCTGATGGTGCGGGCGGAGACCACCGGACGGACCCGGCGGGCAGCGGCGCTCTACCAGAAGGGGCTGATCATCCTGATGCTGACTCATCACCCGGTTCGCCGCCGCAATCTTCATGAACTCCGCCTGGGTGAGGCGCCGGACGACGCCATTACCGGCGGCTTCATCGACCGCCTGCCGCGCGGAGGATTCAGTCTCATGTGGCTCAACACCAAGAACGGCGACAGCCGGGTGGAGCCGTTGGCGGACGGCATGATTGAGCCGATGGAACGCTGGCTGGCCTTCTGGCGACCGACGCTCGTCACCGAAGAGTCCGGAGACGCTCTTTGGTTGTCGGCCTGTCCGGGCTATTTCGGCTCCCCGCTCACGCCCAACGGCCTGACCGAGTGCGTGATGGGCATCACCGAGCAGGAATTCGGGCTGGGGCTGGGACCTCATCTGTTCCGGGATGTCGCCGCAACCGCGATCGTCGACCATGCCCCGGAACAGGCCGACCTCATTCCAAGGCTCCTCGGACACCGGGACCCGCGATCCTGCGAGCCCTACATCCAGCAGGCCTCCACCGTCGCCGCCGCGCGTTCGCTCGAGGAGTTGATCGAGCAGCGGATCGAGGACGGCCTGACGGCCCATGAGAGGGTTGAGCGCGCCGCATTGTTCGGCCGCCTCGAAAAGCGACGGTGACGTGACGGGGAGGCGTTGTCGGCCATGCCGGGGCGGCTATTGGTGGATCGCCCCGGCATGCCCAGTGGTTTCCACTCTCTCGAGAAGCGTAAACCGCTGGGCATGGGTTCGTCGCGGAAAGCCGGTTCCCACGCTGGAGGAAGATCTGTGCCGAATTTTCACCGATTCTCCGGAATGCAGTACTCCTTTAAAAAGATCGAAGAAACAGCGAGGATCATCTCATGAACACGATCGCGAAGCCGTACTTCGATCAGTACTTCTGGTCCAAGCGCCTGCCGCACTACTATTGCTCCGCGCGTCGTGGCGTCGAGCGGTGGATTGATCTTCATGGTCGCGGCGTGCCGTCCGGGATTTCCATCCATCGGGGAGATGGAGACTACCAGCTCACCGCCCCTGATCCTTTCTTCGGCACCCTGACGGTCAGGGAGGACGCCCTGTGCAGAACCGAAGTCTTCGGCTTCAACTCCCTGCACGATTGGGATGTCGTACAGCGGGCGATTCACCTCGTTCGTCGAGAGATCAAGCGTCCCGAGCGAGTCCTGGCGGCCTTGGTGCTGCTGCAATCCGAAGTCGAGGTTGCCCGCGACTACGTCCGCCGCAAACGGCTTCCCAGCCGGACGCAGGGGGCGGTCCTCGACTTCGCCCAGCGAAACGACCTGACAGTCACGATGCACCACAGGGCGGCGCTTGCGAGGGTATTTACGCGCTCCAGAACCGAGCAATAATAAAATAAATAGGTGCGCCCTCCATTCTTGATTATCGTTATGTGGGGCGCACTCCGAATTATTCATAGAATAAATTCTACACGCAACATTTTATCTACAATTTCGGCCCGCAATAAAGGCAATGTCGTTGCAGTAAATTTTCTTATGCGTCATTTAAAATACAGGAAAATTTAGACTTTGTTTCGTATATATGAGGTTGCTAATCATTGATTAAGATATTGTCGTCCTCGCCACCCTCGTCATCGATCTCGATGCGAAGGCCCTTGCCGCGATGCCTGAGCAAAGCAAGGATCTCGTCGATCGCGGCATCGTGCTCAGGCCCGTAAGACCTCTTCGCGGTCTTCTCCCTGAACGCCTTCAACTGGCTCTCGACCCTCCTGCCGAGAGCCGAGGTCTCCTTGTCCGCCGCGTCCGGATACAGGAAGTCGTGCCGCCGCACGCGATGGCGTAGCAGGAAGGCGGTGAGGCGCAAGGCTCCGGCGTACTTCTGCGGACGTTGATGATTCGCGCATTCGTCGAGCATCGCCGAAGCGAACCTCGCCAACCTGTTGGCCTGCTCCGGCTGAAGTGTTTCCCCGGCGGGCTCATGGAAGGCGAGGACGTCCGCCATTGCCTTCGCGATGTCGGAATTCAGCGCCTTGCCAGAGTTCATGCTGAGCCACGCCCTTTCCGACGCGAACGCGAATAGGGCGGCGAGATCGGTCTCGTCGCGCAGGACGCGCCCCATGTACATCGCGGCGCGGCCATCTGGGGCATTGTTGGCGCACATCCGCCGGAACGATCCGCGGACCGCCGGGGGGCAAGCGCCGAAGGTGAAGGTCGCGATCTTCCGCAAGGCGCGCAGGATGCTCCGCTGCGTCGGCGAGAGGGCGGGCGCCGAGAGCAGGGTGGCGTAATCCGCGTCGAGCTTGGCCAATGCCGCCCGAAGCGGACGGGTCCAGGCCGGGTCGTCTTCGATCGCGGAGGGCGTTCGTCCGTCGGACGAGAACAAGGTGTACGGCCGCCGATCCGGATCGTCGCCACCCGTCGCGAACATCGGGGACGCCCGCACCGCGAAGGTCTTCTCCAGCCTGCCGCTCAGGAACCTCTTGTAGGCCATGGCGTTGGCGGCGTCCGGCGCGCCGATGCGAAGGTAGGCGTCGAGATCCGCCTTCAGGGAGGAACCGCTCGCGCGGGTCCAGGTCCAGAGGCAGAGGTGTGCCTCCTGAGGGGTGACGGCGGGGTAGCTTCCCTTCTCGTTCAGACGGCGCAGGATGGCGTCCCGGTCGTCGGCGGTCGCCTCCATGCACCCCCAGTCGAGAAGCACCGGCGCCGCGCCGAGGGCCCCCGCGGTCTCGGGGCGCACTTCGACGCGGGCATGCCCCTGGGCCGGCATCTGCGTGACGTGGATGGCCACCCGGACGTCGGACACCGGAGGCTTCGGGAGGCGGACGTGGCTGTGCCGCGCTCCGGCCTCATCCTGCTTCAGCAGGTAGAACTCCAATTCCTCCGTCCCGGCGGTGACCTCGAAGCGGTCGAGGAGCGACCGTTCGTAGGTCATGCCGCCCTCGACGCGCGCGCTCGGTTCGACGAGGTGGACGAACCGGTGCCGGCCGTCACGGATGGCGTTGATCTCGATGGCGGGCAGGAAGTCGAAGTAGGCGGTCTGCCCGAGAGCGCGTCGGCGCGCGTAGACGGCGCATCCGAGGGCCACGAGCCCGCGCTCCGGGGCGACGGGCACCACCGCCGCCCCGTCCGGCCGAAGGGCGTGGATCAGGTCCGCGAGGACGGCCAGCGGGGTGGTCGCCCCGGCTCCCTCGCCCAAGACGGCGGCGGCCAGCGGCCCTTCCACGACGACGAGGCTCGCGCGCCGCAGCGCCGTCGCGTGATCCGCGCAGAACGCCTGGATCGCGCGCACAATGCCGCTTGCGGCGGCTTCGGGGAGAGTCGCGTCGCCGTCGATCACCCGCCAGCGCCCGTCGGTTCCGCGCACGAGGCCGTCCGCGGCCTCGAGGCCGGCCAGCGGATTCCGGTAGCGCCCGGTCGACCAGAGGATCTGGCCGGCCATGCCGGGATCGCCGTCCGCATCGGCGGTCGCCGCGGTCCGGAGCAGGGTGGCGAGGTCCGCGCCGTCGTAACGGGCAACAGCGCGGAGGTCGTCCCGCCGGCGCACCGGCACGACCGCCGGACGACCGTCGAGCGGCAAAACCTCCAACCGCAAGCCGGTGGCCGTGATGCCGTCCGGCAGGATCTGCACGACGAGCGCCTCGGCGTCGTGCAGGCGCGCCAGCTCATCCGGCGTCGCGTCTTCCCCCCACCCGAGCATCGCCGCGACGGGCCGCCACAGCAGCTTCACGTCGAGGCCGACGCGCCCGCCGCACTCGATGACCGCGTTGCGGACGTCCTCGTCGTACTCCGGGAGATCCGGCACCGCCAGAACGCAGCTGCGCGCGCGCGGGGGAACGACGGAACGGATGTGATGGCCGAGGACGAGGTCCGGCGCCTGGGTCCCCGCGGCATGGCGGCTCCCGAGGCGTTGGATCATCCCGAGGACCGGCAAGCGCGGGAGCGCGCTGGCGGCCTCGGGCGGCGACGGCCAGCCGCGACCATGGAACGAGGCGATCGCCTCGTCGCCGGTCAGCACCTGGGTGCCGCCCAGCGGGACGACGATCGGCCCGGGCGGACCGGCGAAAGCCTCGCGGCCCGCGCCGACGAGGACGCAGCGGTCGCGAACACCGTTGAGATCCACGCCGACCGCCGGCGCCGAGGGAGGCGAACGATCTTCGATGACGCTTCCGTCCATCACCGCCTCCTACCAGCGCAACGACATGATGGCGTCCTCAAGAACCATGGCGCCCATCTCCATCGTCTCCTCGATCATCTCCGCGGACGGTCCCATCGCGAGGCCGTAGACGAGGCCCCGCTGCCCCCAATCCGGGTTGGCCGCGTCGAGGGTGGAGCGGATCACCAGGCCGCGGACCTCCTCTCGGACATCCCGGTAGCGTCGTTCCTCCTCAACGACAGCGCGCAGAGCCTCGTCGGCGGACGACATGAACTCCGAAAGCGCGATCGGCTCCGACCCGGTGCCATGGATCGGCCAGACGCAGATGGTGGCCTGGCGCCCGGTCGCGCAGTCCTCGACCGCGAGGACGATGGTGGCGCCCAGCGCGTGCTGCCATGGGCGAAGCGCCGGATGGCCGTCGGACAACGTGGCATCGAGGACGGAGATCGCCAGGTCGCGGCCAGGGCGACGAAGCAGGAAGAGTCCGCTCTGCTGGGCCAGATCGCTCCACCGGCCGCGCCCCTGCTCGCGTCGGATCCGCAACGGACTGAGCGCGACGGGGCGGCATCCTGGGATCCGGCCGAGCGCGATGTGCACGGAAAGCCGAACGAAGTCGCTCCACAGCCGGCGCTGCCAACGCCACGTGTCGTCCTGGCGCTGCTCGTCGCCGAGGATCTCCTGGTAGGCTTGCCAGATCGACCGGTAGCGGGCGTCGTGCTGGAGCACGTAGTTGGGCGTGACGGGAGGGGCGGGGTCCGCGATGCCCTGCGCCTCGAGCTCGCGCCAGGCGCGGCGGCACAGGCCGCCGTAGGACGCGACCAGTCGGTAGCGCTCGCTGGCCGCGTAGCGCCTGTTGGCGCGCAGGTAGCCGTTGGCCTCCATCGCCGACCGCCGCAGCAGGTCCTTCAGGACGCGGTTCTCCAGGGTGTTCAGGTTCTCCTCGCGGGCGATCCCGAGCACCGCCTGGCGCGGCCCGGCCTTCTCCTCGATCGACGTCCCGGGCTGCCGGATGAGCCAGTCGATGCAGCCCTTGTCGATCTCCTGGACGCGATCGAGGGGCATGAGGCGGCGCACGCGGGCGAGCACCCGACGCGGGTGCTGGGCAACCTCCATCAGGACGCGACGGTGGGTTTCGGCGTGTTCGACGATGAGCTCCTTGGGGGCGTCGAGCGCGTTCGCTTCGGTGGCGGTCCAGGCCGTGGCGATGCGCGACCACGCGGCCGAGCCGGCGGCGGGGCGCTCGCCCTCCGACGTCTCCGCCTCGCGGATGCGCGACAGCACCTTCAGGATGAAGTCCTGGATGCGATCGCCGTCAGCGGCCGGGGCGTCGGGCTGACGCTTCGGCGGCTTCGGCAGATAGCCGTCGAGTTCGATGGACGCCGCCGTTTCCGCGTCCGGCGTCCCGATGGAGAGCGTGAGGGCCCGCTCCTCGGGCCGAATCCCGGACGGGAGGCCGTACAGCGCGAAGCGATCGCGCGCCCAGTCGAAGGACGCCCCCTCCTGCTGCATGCGCATGCGGCGGCCGGCGACGAGCACGCGCGCGGCGGCGGGGACGGCGAGCATGAGGCCATGGGCGGCCATCGCGCGCGCCGGCGCGCCGGCGCGCAACGGGACGCGCGGCGCGGCGCCGTGGATCGGCGTTTCCGCGTAGAGCCCCCACGGCACGGTCAGCAGGAAGGGGAGAGCCGGCATCAGGCGGTCCTCCGGACTCCGCGCCAGTTGAACGTCCGCCCGGTGCCGTCGTCGGCCATGGCGTCGCGGAGCGCCTTCGCGAGCTCGTTGTCCTTGAGGTCGTTGGCGATCAGGCCGTGGAGCTTCTCGAGCGGCGCGGCCGAGTCCGCAAGCTCGACGCCGCGCAGCTTCGGCAGGATGCGCTGCTCGATCTGGTCCGCGAAGGCGATGCGGGCGACGCCCTGGTCGTCGGAGCCGGGGTAGTTGGCGACGTACGACAGGATGGCCTGATTCAGGCGATGGCCGAAGGGCCGGCCCATGCTGTCCATGGCCTCGTTCAGACGGCGCACCCAATCCTTGGCGTTGGTCTTCACCGGATCGGGCAGCGCATCGAACCGTCGGCACCAGCTGCGCCACTGCTCTTCGGGGAGATGTGCGTCGAAGGCGGCGTCATGATCCGAGGGCGGCTCGTTGGCGAGCGCCTCGGGCCTCGGGAAGCGCAGGAGGTTCGAGCGGTCGAGCACCTTGTCCGAGAGCGAGAGGGTCGACTCGTCCTCGTTCATGCTGCCGACGAAGAGGGTGTTGTGGCCGGCGTACAGGCTGCGGACGCCCTTGCCGATGCGTCCGAGGTCAAGCTGGAGGCTCAGTTTGCGGACGCGGTCCGCGGTCTCGGTCCCGGGCAGCGGGCGCCCCTCGAGGCCGCTGAGGAATTCCGAGAAGTAGTACTCGACCCGCGCGAGGTTCATCTCGTCGAGGAGCACGAGCATCATGTGCCCCTGGAACGGCCGCGCCCGGTCCGGCCAGTTGACCGGGTCGAGATGCACCATGGCGCGGGCGAGGTCGGTCGCCTTGTAGGTCTTCTCGAGATAGTTGTAGAAGCCGAGGATGTCCTGCGGTCCGTCCCAGCGCGGCTGCACCGCGACCTTGAGAAAGTGCAGCCCCATCGCCTCGGCGTATCGCCGCGGCAACTGGCTCTTGCCGGTGCCGGAGATGCCGGCGAGGACGGTGATGGGGCTGATCGGCGAGACCTTGAGGCAGGTGTGGAACGCCTTGAGGGTCCGATCGGGGAACGAGAGCTTGAGGGCCGCGAGATGCTTACGGACGTCCTCCAGGGCGTCGCGTTCGTCGGTGCGCGCCAAGCGCTTCGCCATCGCCGGCTTGACGTTGCCGTCCGCGTCCTCCGTGCCGAGGCACTCGGGGACCCGCTCGAGGTCGAGAGGCGCCGGCGTCCCGTCCGCACCGGTGGCGGAGCCGCCGGCGTGCTCGCCGCGGAGACGCAGGATCTCCGCCTCGAGGGCGGAGGCTCGCACCTGGAGGACGGCGACGGCCTGCTCGGCCTGGAGCATGTCCTCCCGCTTGCGGTCGAGCGCCGCGGCGGCCTCGGCGGCGGCCGTCTCGGCGTCGGCCAGGAGGGCCTGCTGCGCCGCGGCAGCCGCCTCGGCGACGGTGGCGGCCCGGTCCGCCGCGTCGGCGCGCTCCCGGGCCTCACGGGCCCGCGCCTCGATGGCCGCGACCTCCTCGCCTCCGGCGTCCGCCAGACGCCGGAGCTCGGCGATGCGGTTCTCCAAGGCGTCGGCCGCGCCGCGCGCCGCCTCCAGCTCCCTGCGGGCCGCCTCCGCCTGCGTCGCCGCTTCGGCGACCCCCAGCTCCGCCGCTTGCAGCTCGTCGCGCTTTGCCTGCAGATCGCCGCTCGTCCGCTCAAGCTCCTCCTGCGCCTTGCTCCGGGCGTCGGCGAGCGCGGAGATCGCCGCCTCGATCTCGCCGATGCGCACCTCCGCGTCGTCGACGCGCGCTTCGCGGCGCTTGAGCTCTTCCAGGCGCTCCTCCTTGGCCTGGAGATCCCGTTCGACCTCGGCGAGGCGCTGGAACTTCTCCGCCAGCTCGGCGGAGATCTCCTCGGCCCGGCGCGCCTCGTCCTTCGAGGCTTCGATGTCCACGCGGATCGCCGACAGACGCTCCTCCTCGGCTTGGCGGGCGGCGCGGACCCGCTCGAGCTCGACCAGCGCCTCGCGGGCCTCCCGACGCCGCTCCTCCTCGGAGATCGCGACGGCCTTCAGCTCCTCGCGCTTGGTAGCGAGGCGCGCCGCGACGTCCTCGAGGAAGGCGGCGGCCGGCACGCGTTTGAGGACCATGCCGTTGGCGTACAGCGCGACGCCGCCGACGACGACGGCCGCGAAGGCCAGGAACGCGCCAATCAGGAACAGGTAGGGGGTGAAGCCGGGATCGATGAGGTCCATCGGGAAGCGCTCCTTGGCGACGCGATCAGCGGGCGGGCGAGGTCGGTTGCAGCTCAACTGCCGGCGTCACCGCCGCGCCGGCAGCCGGAGACGGGGACGGGGCCGACGCGCCCTGGAGGGGGGCGGTCAGCTTGGCCGCCGTCTCCTCCAGCCGCCTGACCCGGGCTTCGGCGGCGATCGCGGCGCTCTCGGCCTCCTGACGGCGGCTCTCCGCGCGCGCCGCGGACTCGGCCGCTCCGGCACGGCGGCGCTCCGCCTCGTCGAGCGCCGTCCGGGCGGCGGCGAGGGCCTTCTCCCGTTCGCCCAACTCCTGGCGAACGGCCTGCAGGCGGTCGGCCTCCGCCCGCATCCGCGCGAGGTCCTCGGCCGCGCGCTCCCGAGCGCCGCGGCTCTCCGCGGCCTGGCCCTCGGCGGTGCGGGCTCCGGCCTGCGCGGCCTCGAGCTCCTTCTGCGCGGCCTCGAGCCTCTTGGCCGTCTCGGCCAAGCGCCCGGTCGCCGCGCGCGCCTTGTCCTCGGCGTCGCGGGCCTGGCGCTCGGCGTCGTCGCGCCGCCGCTCCAGGTCGGCCGCGGCCTCGCGGGCCTTCTGGGCGGCCGCGGCGTCGCGCTCGCGCTCGGCGCGCGCGGTGTCCGCCGCGACCTTGAGGGCGCCGGCTTCCGCGCGCGCGGCGGTGAGCTTGGCGACGCCGTCGGCATGGTCCTTGGAGGCCCGTTCGACGGCGTCCTCGAGATCGGCGCGTTTGCGCTGCAGATCCTGCAGGACGGCGGCGACCTCCTTCTGCTTGGCGGCCGCCTGCTGCTCGGCCTCCTGGGCGGCTTTGCGCCGGGTCTCCGCGTCGCGCGCGTCCTTCTCCGCGGCGGCGACGCTTCGCCGCAGGCCGTCGAGATCGCGCTCGGCGCTCTGCGCTTGGCGGCGTGCCGTCTCGATCTGCTGCGCGAGTTGCTTGTTCTCGGCCTCCAGGGCGGTCGCCGTGGCGCGGGCCGCCGCCTCCTGCTCGCGTGACGTCTTGAGACGCTGCGCCGCCTCGGCGACCTGGCCTTCGAACTGCTTGGCCTCGGCGCCGGCGCGCGCGGCCGCGGCGTCGGCGTCCGCCTTCTCCTGACGCAGACGCGCGATGTCCTTCTCCAGAGACGAGCGGCTGCGGACGAGGTCCTCGTTGAGGGCGGTGAGCTGGACGCGCTGCTCGCTCCAGGCCCGGCGCGCGGCGCCGTCGGACACGATGGCGGCGCCGGCGCCGGCGAGCCCGAGCGTGCCGAGCAGGCCGAGGCCGAACACCGTCTTGAAGAGACGGGAGTGCCCGGCGAGGGCCCGGTCGGCCTCGCCGGCCCCCGGATCCCGGACGCCGTCAGAGTTCTCGTACGACCCGTTCAACGCATTCCTCCATGTCCTCGCGAAGTTCGTAGACCCAGAAGCGGAGCACCTTCCAACCCAGCGACCGGAGCTGCAGGTCGCGGAAGTAGTCGGACTGCTTGCGGCTGCCGTCGATGTCGCGGTGCCAGCGGTCGCCATCCACCTCGACGTCGATCATGCGGCCGCCGTCGACGATCGCCAGATCAAGGCGGCGCCCGGCGACCGGAAGCTGCGGCACCGTGACGACGCCGCGCCCGAGCAGCGCGTCATGGAAGCGCTTCTCCCAGGGCGAATCGAAGGTGCCGATGCGATCGGCCGATCGGCGCGTGCGGCGGGCGGCGAGCGCCTGGACATGCCCGATGCCGCACGTCGCCGCGAACTCGATGTTGCCGAAGATGTGGCAGACGGCGCGGGCGCGGCTGACGGCGACGTTCACCAGGTTCGGCGTGGTGGCCACGAAGCCCCGGGCGCCGCGGGGCATGTCCGGCCCCAGGCAGAGGCTGAAGACCATGAGGTCGCGCGCGTCGCCCTGGAACTTGTGCGCGGTGGCGACGGTGAGACGGACGGCGTCGCGGATTTCGGCCGGGATCTCGGCCTCGAGACGGTCGCGCAGGCGATCGGCCTGCGCGACGAACGGCGTAACTACGCCGACGGAGCCGCGGTAGCCCTGGTCGAGCAGCAGGGTGCGCAGATGCGCGCAGACGGCGTCGGCCTCGGCCCGCGACCAGCAGCCGCTCGCCGCCGCGCTGATCGGACCGGCGACGGATGTCCAATGGAAGCCCGGCGGCGTGCTGGGCGGCGGGCGGATCGCCGCCGGCGCGGTGAGCGGGCGCAGGCGTTGGCCGTAGAAGGTGTCGCTGATGTAGTCGGCGATGTCCGGGTGGCAGCGGTAGTGGTCGCGCAGCAGGTGCTGTCGGCCGCCGGCGGCGGCGGCCACATGGAACAGGCTGTTGGCGACGAAGCTGTAGCGGCCGATGCCGGCGGCGTACAGCCCGGCGGCCCGCAGCGCGTCGGCCTCCCACGCGTGGTCGACCTTGGTGATGTGCTTGAGCTGCGCGGGGTCGCCGACGACCACGACCGAGCGCGCCCGGGCGAGCAGAGGGAGGGCCGAGGCGATGTCGCATTGCGACGCCTCGTCGATGATGAGGATGTCGAAAAGCCCAGGGATGAGCGGGATTTTGCTGGAGACGCCGAGGTTGGACACGGCCCAGAGCGGGAAATGCCGGAAGATGAGCTCCTTGGCGCGCATCCAGAGGTCACGGTACAGCTCGGCGCCGACGGCGCCGCCCCGTTGGGTGAGCCCGACCTCCCCGCGCAGGTCCGTCAGTTCCGCCCGGTCGGACGGCTCGCACTCCGCCAGGGCGTCCACCAGCGTCCGCAGCGCTGCTGCGGAGCGGCTGCGGATGTCGGCGGCGTATCCGGCCGGATCCGGCCGTTCGGCGGTGTCGAACGCGCGCAGCTTGGCTTCGAGGCGATCGCGTTCGGCCAGCGCGGCCCGCAGCCGCGCCCCCTTCCCGCAGACGGCGCGCCAGCGCTCGAGGTGTTCCTCGTCGACGGGCGCGGCGGCGGACGGCGAGCGGAGGCGGGCCACGGCGCGCATGAGGATGCGGCGCGTGAGGAGCCGGGGCAGGAGGCGCGCCCACCAGGGGGTGCGGTGGAGGTCCGGCAGCGCCGGAGCGCGAAGCACCCATCCGGCCGTTTCCGCGCCGAGTTCGGCCTCGAGGGTGTCGATTTCCTCGACGATCCGGCCAAGGGCGTCGGCTGCGGCCGCCACCTCGTCGAGCCGCTGGCAGGCCGCGACGCGCAGTCCGTCCAGGCGGCGGATCTGGTCGAGCGCCTCGGCGAGGCGGTCGCGCCGTCCGGAGGCGGCGGGGCGCGCCATGATCGACTCGATGGCGCGCTCGAAGCTGAAGCCGACAGAGTCCTCGTCGGTGTTGGCGCGTGTCAGGAGGGGCTTGTCGTCGACGAGGGCGCGGATGCGCTCCTCCACCGCGTCGAGGGCCTTGTGGTTGCGGCTCGCCAGAAGGACGCTGCGGCCCTCAAGCGCGGCGTCGGCCATGATTGCCGCGACGACTTGGGACTTGCCGGTCCCAGGCGGACCGGTGACCACCGTCAACGGCCCGCGCAGCGCGTCACGCAACGCGGCGAGCTGGTCCTGGCCGAGCTCGAGTGGCTCTGCCGCCGACGGCGCCGGGAGGGCGTCGTCGACGCGATCGCCTTCAGCTCCGTCCGCCGCCAGGGCGAACACGGCGGCGAGCGCCGTGGCGGACAGGTCGTGCTCGGACCAGGCGGCGATCTCTGCGATCTCGCGCGCCGCGCCGCGGGCGAAGCGCAGCTCCGAGGGAAGAAAGACGCCCAGCAGGTTGTACATGCCCGTGCGGTCGGACAGGTCGAGGGCATCGGCAAGACGCGCCGGTTCGATGGGCGCCCGCACGTCCGCGGCGGCGAAGATCTGCGCGCGTTCGGCGACCGACCTCCAGTCCTGGAAGGGCGCGTCCTTGCCGTCCTCGGTGTCCTCCAGCGCGGTCCAGCGCGAGAGATCGCTGGTGTCGCGGCCCCGGAAGCGCTGGTCCTTCAGCCAGTCGGCGGCGAACCGCGGAGTCTCGGCGGGGATGACGATCTCCAAGGCGTCCGCCGTCAGCGACCAGCCGCAGGCCACCGCGGCCACCGGGAGCACGAAGGGCGGCATGTCCTCGCTGCGCGGCCGGACGTAATGGACGGGGTAGGAGAGCACCAAGGGTTCGGCCTTGCGCCGGGCCAGGCCGGCGAGGAACGCCTCCGGCAGGTGGGCCCGCTCGATCCGCAGGCGTCCTTCGCTTCCGAGCTCGGGCCACCACCGCTCCGGCGGGCGGCAGAACAGGAACTGCTTGCCGTAGCCCTCGGCGTTCCCGTTGGTGTCCCGGGACTCGTTTCGGATCAGGCACTCCCGGTAGAAGGGGAGGAGCCGGCGCAGGGCGTCCAGGCCGTGCTCGAGGACGGCGGAGGCGTGCGGCTCGGGCGGCGGGTGGCGTCGGCCGTCGGTCAGAGCGACCGTGCCGCGGACCGCGAGAAGGCGGCGCCCGTCGGCCCCGGCCGGGCCCGCCGGGGCGTCGTCGGCGCCGTCCGGCCACGGCGCGCTGGCGGTGGAACCTGCGATCCATGTCCAGCGGCGGTCCGGGGCGACGCGGGCGAGACCGTCGCGCTGCAGACCGAGGAGCTGCTCGGCGACCGCTGCCGGCGTGGCGTCGAGGCGCGCCGCGCGAAGGAAGCGCAGAATGCGGAAGAGGTCGAAGCCTTCCGGGCGACCTTCCAGCGCGTGCCGGAGGGCGGTGCGGATGGCGTCGGGCGCGGCGTGGCCGCGCCAGCGCGTGACCGCCGGCGGCATGGTCTCGGCGGCGATCGGCGTTCCCATGGCCTCATTCTCCCTGCCTGGCGCCGGTGCGATGCGCTTTCCGCTCTCGTGGCGGCCGGTCTCCAGAGGGGCGTCCGCCCCTCGCTACTAATAGATAAGGAGAACGACATGTCCACCACTAAGGAAGGAGTTGCACCGTAAATTACGTTTCAGGGATGAAACATGACTCGGAGCAAAGCGTCGCGGTTACGAGGCCTCGTCCGAGGCGTCGCTTGTGGTTTCCTTCGGGTTCGCTGCCGACGCGATGCGAGCGTCGACTTCGGAGCGGAACAGAGCAGCGGGCTCGGCAGCCCGCCGGGTCAAGCCACCGCCACACGTTCGGGACCGATCACACGACGTGTCGTCGATGGCGCGAGTTCCAGTGGTCGCCGACCGTTCCGCAGGACCATGGCGGGATAAGGGCGCGCGTCCCGTATGTTGCGGCGTGATCGGCGCTGCCGGTTGAGCCGGCCGACGCGGCAGGGATCATCGACGGTTTCGCCGGCGGTCTAGGGCGTTCGCGGCGGCATTCTATGCCCGCATAACGACACCTCGGCGCAAGGGCGGGCTCGCGTATGGAATCCAGCCCAGCGGACATCCCGGCGCCCTGAAGCCCCTTGCGCTGCTCTGCGACGACCGCGGAACCGGTGCACAAGGGCGTGGCGGCGGCAGTAATCGTCTCGCGATAGGCCGCTGACACGTCACACCTTGACATGCTGGCGGTCCGACGTTGCGGCACGGCGATCTGCCGTGGTGGTTGGCAGTTCGGCCGCAGATACTGGTTCGGGCGTTTTGGGAAGGGGAGCCAGCGACTGCACTCGGCTCTTGTGCCACATCACCCCGCACCAGGCCGAGCTTCGAGCCGCTTAACCTGGTGTCCTTTCTGCCGGGGGAAGGTCCCGCTTTCCCTACCCAGATTTTCATCACGCAGGTCGTCGCGTAGCCCCAGCGAGTACGATGTCGAGCACAAAGACCGACATCGGGTGCATCGTGCGGTTCCGGATATCGAATCGCATTTCGAGCAACGTTTGGCTCTGCGCCTCAGGGTTCGCGGTGAAGGGAAACGAAGCAGGACGAATCGTGTCCCAGTGCCCGAAACCCTGGTCGAGGTGGATCTTCAGCTCTCCACCGTTGTCCCAGCGCAGGAGGAGCGTACGTTCGTGCGGCAGATCACGGTTCTGCCCGGTCTCGATACGCCCTCGCAGGGCGAGTCTGGCGAGCGCTGCCTTGACGACATCATCCCGGTGTTCGGTGAATGCCCAGTCGTCACGAAGCTGGAACGGGACAGAAGCATAGTCGGAGGAGCGGCGCGCCCGCGTCCGAACCAGCACATCCACCTCCCCCGCCCGCCCGGTCGCCGCAATCGGTTTCAACACCTCGCAGAGCAGACGCACCGGCAGCGGACTAAACAGGTAGCGATCCTGGTAGACGACCTCCGACAGCTTCCCGCCGGGCTGCAGGAGCTGGCCGATCTCTGGCTTGCGCTCGAGGACCAGCGCCCAGAAGCGTTGACCGAAGCCCTCCGCCGGGCCATTCATCTCGCTGGCGATCCGGATCAGGTCAGCCCGCTCCGTCTCGGTCTGGAACAGCAGTTCGGAATCGAGGCGACGGCTCACGCCAATGCCCGACGCCGATCCTCGTCCGACGACGATCGGTTCACCTTGCCCATCACCCCAGCCGGCATCGGGCACGCACGCCACAGCGCCCGCCGCCGCCCAATGCTCATCTCCGGCAGCGCTGTGCACGCGCGCCAGCACCGCTCCCCCACCGACCTTCGGCAAGGATGGCGTACTGGCCAAGTCGGCCCGAGACCGTTCCAGAAGGCTGCGCAAGGAAATCTTCTGGCCGAACGTCAGCGTCGCAATAGTGTCCTCCGCAAGGGTCAGGACGACCGGGCGGTCCTTGGCCCCCCATTTCTCGAGCAGCGGGCGGGCCGGCCAGGACACGAAGTCCCAGTCTGCTGGCGTGCCGCCGAGCCAGAGCTGAAGCGTAGTATCCGGGCGGGCGTGCATCGCTCGATCAATGGCCTCGACCAATGGCCGCACCTCGGCACTCGACGCCCCGATACCGAAGAATGCAAGCTCCGTCGGCAATGCCAGCCGTCGCAGGACGGAGGTCTGCAGGAACTCCAACGCCCTCCGCCGGTCGAGCTTGGGTTCGTCGTATTGGGTGTCCCGGGACAACAGGCACGCGTGGCAGGAAGAACGGCAATCGGGATTCCGGCAGTCCAGGACGCCTTCGGCATCCCGCAGGAGGGCGTCCATGAACTCGCCGGCAGCGCTGGAGAATCCGGCACCACCGGATGCCAGATCGTAAAGGAAAAGCGAGTAACAGGTTACCTGTCCCTCAGCCCGCGACAGTACCGACGCCCAGCCAAGTTCAGCGATTTCGACGCCGAGCCGGCGGGCCAGGGCTTCGCGCAACGCCACGGCAAGAGACGTAGCAATCACTTCGTCTCCCAGTTCGGGCAGTTGGAGTTCCAGAACGTCCGTACCGATGCCGTGGCCCAGCATCAGGTGGCGCTTGATGCCGAACGTCGTGTCCGCACCCGGACAGACGCCGTCATGCTGCCTTCCCTTCACCGCCCCGCGCAAAGGCAGATGCGAGACGAGGTCCCTCGGTATGACCGCGTCGGGTTGGCCGGCACGCGCGTGTTCGGCGGCGGCCCGGCCACAGTGCAGGCAGACCGCGTAGCCGTAGCCCTCTGCACCGGGGGCGAAGTGGAAGACGTGCCCCGTCCTGGTCACCCGGTAGCGGCCCAGCGACGGATCGGGCAACGCCGTCCACTGCCCGCTGCGCGCCGAAATCCACGGCTTGATCGGCTGCAGGTAGGTCGTCTGCGTGATGTCGGCGTGCGGCTTCTCCCGGAGATCGACGGAGAAGCCCGCCGGCTGCAGGTACGACAAGGTCTCGATGGCGTCGCTTCCGCAGGCGCTGCACAGTTCCGGCTGCACCGGCGCGGTGTCCGTGACGCCGCAACTCCTGCACTTCCAGGCGAAGCCGATCGCCTGGATCTCTCGCGCCCCCTCGTCCGAGGCTGGCCGCTTCCAGTTCAATGTCACGCCAGACGAGCGATAGACCAATCCATCGACCACGACGTCGGACCCCGGCGCATAGTCGCGGATCGCCAAGCTGAGCTGCCGGGTCGGATAGCCGCGGGCGGTGAATCGATTGTCGTCGCGAGTGCCGCCGTCGCCCTCTTCCTCGGCCAGTTTGCCGGCCGTGGTATTGACGAAGGAAACGATGTCGGTCGGAAAGCCGTAACCCGGCAGCACGCCGCGCGATGCCAGTTCCGACAGCAGATAGGCCTTCTGAAGGCGCTTGAGTTGGACGTTCAGGGCCTTCCTGGCCGCATCGTCGGTGCTCGGCAACGCCGCCATCGAATCCTTGAGCGCCCGCCACTCGCGCCGCCAAGCGTCGGTCACCTCGGCAACCGCCGCCGCCGTGTCGAAACGCAGGCCGGCGCGTCCCTCCAGGCAGGTTCCGGCCACCAGCATCTTGAGGTCGTTAGCGACGCCCCGTGGAAGTCCCGCCGGGTTTTCACACCACCCCTGGAAGGCGGCACTGAGTGCGTCGTCACGCCCGGCGGCCTCCGCCGCGGCCGACGGCTCGAAGAAGGTGCCGGCCTCAAGCTTGGGAATGTCGGATCCCGTCGACCGATCCCGCAAGAAGGCGCTGAGCAGCAGGGCGTTGACGTGGCGCTGGACAATGACGGGGCTGTCCAGGGATACCGACGGCGGACGGATGGCGTGGCGGAACGGCCAGGTCGGCTCCCGGAAGACGGCCCAGCCCAGCGGATTGTCCTTGCAGAAGGTGAACCCGATCGCCAGAGATTCGCCGCGGCGGCCGGCGCGGCCAACGCGCTGACGATAGTTCGCCGGAGCCGGCGGGACGTTGGTCATCACGACGGTGGAGAGGCCGCCAATGTCGACGCCCATTTCCATGGTGGTGGAGCAGTTCAGGATGTTGATTCTGCCTTCCTTGAACGCCCGCTCGTAGCGCTGCAGACGCCGACTCGGCTGCTGCGCGGAATGCTCGACCGACCGCACGTAGGGAGCGCCCTCGACGATGCGGTCGTGCAGATCCGTCCAGACGCCCTTGTCGCGGACGGCCTGCACCCGCTCGTCACGGGAGAGCCATTCCTTGATCGCGTCCACCGAGACGTCGGCACCGTCGCGGCTCCGCCTCCAAGGGAACGGTAGGCGCGGCATCTGAATCGGTTCACACCATACCGCTTCGATGCGCGAACCGAGCGGCAGGAAGGGAGTGAGGCCAAGGAAGGTGCGGTCCAGCACGCGGCCGGTCTTCGGGCACAGCCAAGCCTTCTCCACCGGTGTGATGCGCGCCTTGCGCAGGTCGAGCACGAAATCGGATTTCTGCTGGTCCCGCACCCCTAGGATCTGATTGTAGGCGGACTGCAGGCATTCGTTGATGCGATCGCGCTGCGCCGGATCGGCGAGGTCGAGCCTCAACCCGGCCGACAGAAGGCGGACCATCGCGCTGGTATGGGTTTCCCGTGTGGCCCACGGCCACGCGATCTCGATACCCTTGACGAGCGTCGGCTCACCTGGGCGCTTGAGCCGCTTGATCGAAACCCGGCGCCCGATCCAATGGCCGAGCTTGAGCTCGAGCGCTACGGCCGATCGGTTGCGCACGAAATGCGTGATCAGGACATAGAGGAAGTCCCGCCAATCCGAAATGCCGAGCCCGCGCTCGACGAACGGCCCTGGCACACTGGACTCCGGGATGCGCTCGATCGTGTCGAAGCGCAAAGATGCCAATCCCATGGTCTCGGCGCTGTTCAGCCGTTTGGGGCGGCGGAGGAACTCTCGCCAGAGCTGAAAGTCGGCCAACCGCGACGGGTCACTGAAGTCGCTGTCGTAGCGATGCCAGAGATCGACCATGGACTCCCGCAGATCGTCCAGGCCGGCCAGCGCTTGTTGAACGTCGCGCCAGGCCGGTGCCGGCACATCGGCCTTGAGCGCCTCGATCTTCTCGCGCTTGGTGTCGTATTGGCCGCGAAGTTGCGGCGCCAAGGCGAGGACCGGCTCGAGTTCGGCCATCTCCTTTTCAAGTGAGGCGATCTCCTCCTCATGCCCACCCGTGGCGGCTGCCTGCACGGCGTGATAGATGGCGCTGCGCACGAAGTTGCGTTCGGCGTCCTGCTGCAGCTTTGCAGCAAACCGCGCCGTACCCTGTCGGCTGTCGGTGAAGGTGATGAGCTGGCGCCCGTCGAACGGGAGATGCGCGTCGCCACCACGGGGCGGAGACGCTTCCAGGAGCTGCGGAACCGCGTTGCCCAGGAGGAAGGGCGCCCCGAACCGTGCCGACCGGAACAGCGGGGCCGATGACGCGTCCTTCCGGCATCCGCAGGCCGGGCACTCGTCGTCATCCCGCAGTCCGATTGGCAGGGCATCGGGCGCTTCCCGGCCGAGGAGGCGCGATTCCTTGCGATCCAGCCAGGCGTGTCTGGCATCGGGATGCGCCGGGTCAATGATGAGACGCCGCGCCAGCGCGACGGCCGGAGTGTCGTCGCCCCCGTCGCCATCATCGGACTCGGTGGTCGGCGGGTCCACATCCTGGGCGAACTCGTCGAGGTCTTCCGCGCTCTGGCATTGGCGAATGGAATAGTCCTCCGCTTCCTCTGCCACCACAACCGGCGCGCCGCAATCGGTGCAGCCGACGATCTCAAAGGTCGGAGTGCCGCAATGGGAGCAGCGGTCCGTCTCATGGGTGAATACGGCGCCATAGCGCCAGTCCGGCGTGTCGAGCGGCGTTCCCGCCCGTCCCGGGCATCCGGGATCGATGCAGGCCCAGAAACCCGGCTGGGCGCGGTGGAACAGGTGCAGGCGCAACGGTAGGAAGGCATGGCCGTCGCGCTTGGCGCGCCCACCCTGTTCGACCAAGTCGAGCGCCCGGCGCCGGCGCTCGGCATCTTCCGCCAGTTCAGCCTCTCCGTCCATCAGGACGCGCACGGCGTCGCTCAGCTTGAGCGGCGAATCGACGAGGCGTTGCCGTAGATCGCGCATGCGTGGACTGGCCGCCAAGCGCTCGAAGGCCGCCTTGGATGACAGGGCGGCGATCTCGGCCGGGGAGCCGATGGCCGTGTCCGGCACCTCCGGCAGATCCGGCACGGCGCGCTCACCGGTTATCACCACAACCTGTTCCTTGGGAACGCCGGCCAGATCGGCGAGGAAGCGCTGCAGCCGGTCCCGCACGTCCGGCCCCTCGCCGAGCGTCGCCGAGGTGGCGACGAAGCGCACCTGCGAGCCGTCGACACCGAACGCACGCATGACGCGGCGCAGGAGCAGCGCCAGTTCGGCCGCCTGCGATCCGATGTAGGTGTGGGCCTCGTCGAGGACGATCCAGCGCAGTTTCCCCCGCGACTTGTTCAGGATCGGCGCGTCCTCGGTGCGGACCAGCATGTACTCCAGCATGGTGATGTTGGTGACCAGGATCGGCGGCGGGTCCTGGCGCAGACGCTTGCGCGACAGGACCTCCGACGGCCGGCGTCGCTGCTGGTCCTCCTTGGCTTCGTTCGGGGTCTCGCCGTTGTAGAGGCAGAACCGGACGCGCCCGCCGAACCCGTGGGTCCAGTCGGTCAGGCGGTCGCGCTGGCTGTTGATCAGGGCGTTCAGCGGATAGAGGAACAGCGCCTGCACGCCGGTGAGACCGCCGCCTTCCGCTGCTTGGCGCGCCAGATCGTCGAGGATCGGGATGAGGAAGCACTCGGTCTTGCCGGAACCCGTGCCGCTGGCGACCAGGACGGAGCGCGGCGGCTCTTCGGCCAAGCGTTGCCAAGCCTCAAGCTGGTGGGCGTGGGGGTGCCAGATCTTCCTGAACCGGTAGGGCTCCCGGTCGGGATCGGGCCATTCCATCCCCTCGCCGTCAAGGATCTGAACAAGGCGCGGGTCGAGCAGGGACCCTGCCAGATCACCCATGGTGGCCGCCGCCGGCCGCCAGCCGAACGCCGCCTCGAGCACGGGGTCCGCAAGGAAGGATTCGCCCAGCCCGGGGAACCGGACGAGCCGGTGGCGCAGATGCTCGCGCAAGGGTTCCGAGTTCAGGCCGCTCTGGCTGATCACCGCGTAGGCGGAGCGTTCGGCGATGGCGGAGATCAGGGTGTTGAGAGACGTCTGCATCAGGCACTCCAGCAGGCGATCATGTCCGGTTCGGACGCGGCAAGACCGAGGGCGAACACATAGGCTTCATCGAACCACTCCGGGTCGAACGCCCGGCACAGGCGCAGCGCGCGCAGCGTCTGCCCCTCGACCGGGGCACCGGAAGCCGCGAGCCGGGCAGCGGCGAAGGGTGCGTCGAGCACCGGCCGATACGGTTGGGGAAGGTCGAGATGCTCGCGGGGAAGGCCGGTCACCACGCCGCGGAAATCGTGCTGGTCCGGCCACCGGGCTCCGTCGTTGCGCCGCCGCAGGCCCATCCGCAGTTCGGCCAGGCTTCCGGCAAAATGCAACCGGAACGGCTCCATGCCCAGGCGGGCCAGGGTGCAGTCTCCCGGCCGAGCCCGTCCCAGATGCTCCCGCACCAGGGCTGCCGTGCAGAACAGCAGCGGAAGCTCGTTCTCCACCTGCCCCAGCGTGTCGTCCGTCACCCGCGCCGCCAGGGCACGCGCCCTATCCTCCGTCTGGCCGCCTGCCACCAGCAGCGCCGCGAGGCCGCGCTCCGCGGCCGCGAAGGCGCCGACCCAGGAGCGGAGCGGCAAAGCAGCCCAGAGGAACGGCAGCTCATCCTGCATCCCCAGGATCGCCCCCACCATCGGCGCGGGAGCGCGTGCCACGAAGACGGTCAGCGCATCCGGCAGATCCGGCAGCAGGCGCAACCCGTCCAGCGTGGTCAGGGGAAGCCGCCCCTGGACCGCCTGCAGCGATTGGTCGAGTTCCTGCCACGCGGCGTGCTGCGGGTCGGCGGTCATGGCGTCGAGCAGGTCCCGTAAGGCGCTCTGGCGCTGGAGGAAGTCGGCGATGCGGCTGATCGCGCCGAGGGTGTCCGGTGCGTCGGGCGCCTCGCCCCCGGCAACCGGCACGGCCCGCGGCCGGAAGCGATGGCGGCCGCGGACGCGGCCATAGATCAGCCAGGGCCCGGGCTCCCGGCTGTCTTTGCGGAACACCCAGGCGGGCGGGCCGTCGGTCGACGGCGCCGACGGCAGGGGCTCCTCCGGCGCATCGAGGTCGGTGATGGGACGACAGACCATCTCGATGTCCGCACGTTCCGCCTCGTCGAGCATGGCGAGAGCGTGGGGGTCGATGCCGATCGACTCGTCCTGGATCTTCAGCTTCAGGTCGACCCGGCACACCTCCACCATCTCGCTCTCCTGGCCGCCGCATCGGACCATGAGCCGGACGACGGCATCAAGGTCCTGGGACACCGCAAGCAGGTTCAACATGGCACCGCGTAAGGACGCCAGGGAGCAAGTCCCCTGGAAGCGGTGGCGGATCCAGAGCGAGCGGTCATCCATCCGGTCCGCCTTCAGCCAGCCGAAGATCTCGGCATCGCCGCTGCCGGGATCGGCGACGGCGCGGACGCCGTAAAGCTGGTCGAGGGGCAAGCGCGCCCACGCCCGAAGCCACTGCCCGCGGGCATCGATGAAGCCGCCGCCCCGCACGGGGAAGGGAAAGCGGCAGCACACCTCGCCCTGCCCCGGCCAAGACGCAACGAGAGGCACGCGGCTCGGCGGCTTGCCATCGGCATCCAGCGCGATCGCCACGCCGGACCCGACCGGCTCGACCTCGAAGCGGACGCCCCCGCCGAGTTCGTTGCGATCCACGCGCAGGTCGGCCGCGCCGAAGCCCTCCAGCACGAGTCGCCCGCGGCGCGGGCCGTGCGCCTCGATCCGCACTTGAGCGGACTGCGGCAGCACCGCCAAGCGCAGCCGGTCGAGTGCTTCGCCTCCCCGCACCAGCACCACGTCGATGAGGCCGCACGGCCAGGAGCCGTCGCGTGGAAGCGCCTGCCAGGCGCCCCCGCCCGCCGGTCGCCAGCGGAGATCACCCGGGGGCACCGGCCGGCCGTACGTGCCGCCGGCCACCTCGCGCAGCACGGGATGGCCGAGCACAGCCAGCGGGGCCCCAACGTCCCAGTTCGGCGCCCGCCCGTCCACGCTCAGGCGACTGCGCGCCTCGTCGTCGCTGCCGGTCCGGAAGACGACGGACAGCCCGTCGCCGCCGTCGCGCCACCGGATCGTTCCGGCCACCTCATGGATCGTAAGGCCCGTCCCGCCGATCGGCCCCAAGGCTCGCACGGTTGCCCCGTCGGAGGGAATCAGGTCGGTGCCGTCGTGGCAGGCGACGAACAGGCGGTCCCGCCGGGTCCGCGTGCTGCCGCTGCCGATGAGGCGCAGGCGCACCAATGGAACCTCATCGTCGATCGCGTCGAACACCAAGGGTTCTTGTGACGCCGGCTCGCCGCCGGGAGCGGCGAAGGTCTGGACCGTGGCATTGTCCACGCGCAGGGCAAGTTCGACCGGCGCATTGAGAGGCCAAGCGATGGGCGCCCGCGCCGCCGACAGCGGCTCGACCCGCCATTCCCTTCGCTCCGACCGTTCAGCCTGCAGAAGCGCCAACGGACCGCCGACAACGCCTTCAAGATCGCCGGTGGCGCGCAGCCGAGCGCGCGTCGCTCCACCAGCGATCGTTCCCAGGGGAATCGGGCCGTCCTGAGGAACCACACCGTCCAGGGTGAACGTCAGCATGGGACGCCACGCCACACCGTCATTCACCAGCGTTCGGTTGACCAGCGTGTTCAGGTCGGCACTGTGGCTACGCAGCGCCACAGTCTCCCGGATCAGGCCGGCCAGCAGCCCGTGCGCCGCGTCGTCCTCCACGGACAGCGGCAACTCCTCCCGCCAGCCCAGCGCGTGCGCGTCGAGCCAAGCCACGGCATCAGCTGGCGCAACCGATGTGGGAATGCCGTCACGCCGGCGCAGCACCGCGGCGAGCAGTCCCCCGATCAGAACATGGACCTCCGGCCGCCGGAAACTCGCCGGCAGAACATGGGCGTGCTGTTCCGATAACCGGCGACCCAAATCCTCATTGGGGCCGAAGCGATCCAATTCGCCCAGCACACGCCGGAGGTGGTCGGTGAGGCGACCCTTGCCTAAGGCAAGCAGACCGAGCGGCAGCCCCCCTTCCAGAACAAGACTTACCAGAAAACCACGGCGATGCGCCAAATGACGCAGGTCCCGCCGCCAAAACCGGAGTCCCTTTTCCGTCAGCTCACTAGCTGTCTTCCACTCGTATTCGGCACGCAGCGCTTGGAATACGGGCTCCCATCCCCAAGCGTTGCCATCGTAGTAACGACGCCACCATTCCGCGACGTAAAGGCAAAACAGTGCGGCGAGATGCGTCTCTACAGGCGGTTGATCGATCTTCGCCTTGATAAGCCCATCCTTCAGGGCAGCCAACTCGGCATCGGTACAGCGGTAGGCGTAGAGCGGCCGACCATCAGGATCGCCAAGACCACGTCGCGGCAGGAATTCTCCGGTCAGCCATCGCATGGCACGAAAACGGTCTTGGCTCACGATTCTCAGCTCCCTTCAGGCCCGCGTTATTTTCCCCGGAGTTCAGGGCCCCATCAGGTCGGCCAGAAACTCCGAACCCGGCTCCACGCCCGTGATGCAGACACGATCGCGGGCACGGGTGCAGGCGACGTAGAGGAGGTGGCGCTCGGTCTCGAAGATCTCGTCCAGCTCGGACTCCTCCGAGGCCGATTCGATGCGCTCCTGAAGCGGCATGACCTCGTCATCGCAGGCCATCACGACGACGGCCTTGAACTCGAGCCCCTTGGCGAGGTGCATGGTGCCGATCGCGATGCGGCCGTTCTCGGCGTCGCCGCGGTCCTGCAGGGTGACCCAGGGGTGACCTGACTGCTTGGCGGCGGCCTTGGCGCGGTCGATCTGGTCGAACGTGCGAACGAAGATGCCGACCTCCTCCGGGGCCATGCCATCGGCGACGATGCCGGCAATCCAGGCGGCGACGTAGGCGGTCTCGTCCTCTGCCGTGTCGAACAGGCCGACATCCGGCTCCGGTCCGTCGAAGACGGAGATCGTGCCCTTGCGCTGGTCCTCGACGCCGTCGACATCGCGCACCTGCGCCGGCAACAGCAGGTCGGCCCGCCGGCGGATCTGGTGGGAGGTGCGGTAGTTGACCTTCAGCGTCGAGGAACGCCCGCGGACGTCCACCCCCTGCGACAGCCAGGAGAAGGGCTGCTGGAAGATGCGCTGGCCCAGGTCGCCGGCAAAGAACAGGCTGTCGGGGCCGTCCGGCACCAGAGCGGCGAGGAAGCGCAGCTGCGGGATGCTGATGTCCTGAGCCTCGTCGATCACGGCGGCGGTGAAGGGCTTCTTCTCGCGACCACGGTGGTGTTCGGCGACCCGGGCGACGGCCTCGGCCCAGGTGACCACGTTGCGCGCCTTCAGGATGGCCAGGGCGCGCTCGAACAGCGCCCACAGCGCCTCGCGCTGGTTGCCGCCGATCCGGGTGCGGCGGCCGAGGCGGGAGACGTCCCGGTAGGCCTCCCAGGTCCGGAGCTGCCAGGCATCCACCACATGGCGCCACTCGTTGACCAGGAAGCGGTGCGAGAAGCGCGTCTCACCCCGCTCCTTCGCCGCCGCGGTGAGCGCGGCCTCGACCTGCGAGACCGACGCGATGTTCGGCGTGACCCCGAAGGCATCCTCGAACAGGCGGTGGGCGACCCCGTCCACATAGGTGACGGTGATGCGCCCCGCGGCCGGGTCCCCGGAGTCGAGTAGGTGGGAAAGCTTCACCTTCAGCGCCTGGGCCAGCGCCTTGGAAAAGGTGGCGAGAAGCACACGGGCGTCGTCGGAGCGGCGCGCCAGATGGACCGCGCGGTGCAGCGCCACCACCGTCTTGCCCGTGCCGGCCGAGCCGGTGACCCGCGCCGGCCCGCCGTAGCGCCGTTCCACCAGTTCGCGCTGGCTGGGGTGGAGGAAGACCGTCCACGTGTCCCACGGCGACTCCAGCGCCTGCCGGAGTTCGTCGAGGTTGGCGACGGTGCGGAAGCGGCGCTGGGCGTCGGGATGGGCAAAGGGATCGGCCGAGGGCGGGGCCACGACGGGCGGCGCCGGCTTGCCGCCGACCGCCAGCTCCAGCAGCGCCTCGAGGGCCTCCTGCGGCAGATGCCCTTCCAAGTCGAACAGCCCGTCCTCGTCGGTCTGGCGGATCCAGTCCAGCCAGTCCGGCGGGACGCCGTAACTCAACAGCGTCTCGTCGGTCAGTTGGTCGAAGATGCCGGGCGCGGCCGGCGCCAGCGGCGCCTGGGCGCCGTAGCCGGAGCGCGGCGCCGCGGCGCCGAACGCGGTCTCCTCCACCACATGGTGGACGAACTCGACGAACTGGGCAGCGCCGGTGGTCGGATGCGCCTCGATGCGCCGTTTCTCCGCCCAGCCGTAGGCGTCGTCGTGATGGTCGACGTAACAGAGCAGGAAGTTGCCGTCGGTCTTGTGGACGACGATCCGCAGATCGTCGTTCACCCGCACCGTCCAGAAATGCGGATCCCGCGATCGCTCAACCCGATGGAACTTCAATCCCGGCGACGACGGGTCGATCTGGAGGTCAAAGGCTGTCGTCTTGACGGCCTTTTGCTCTTTCCCCGGAAGGCGGGCTAGGCTCTGGGTAAAAGTTTCAGATATTGAAAATTTCATCTTCTCTTTTTTCCTATTTCAAATCTCTGAAACCTTCAATGCCGAAGTTTTCCTCCAACTTCTTTGACATATCGCGCGCCCAGTCATAATCTCTTAGGAGATCTGAGAACACTTGAAATCTATTGTATGCTCGCATCGAATTTGGGTACTCCAGGACTTTCTCAGCCAAACCGCCCAGGATGGCTTGAGGCTTACCCGTCGCAACATTACCAACAGCCTTTCCAACTTCTGAAGCGGTAAATATTTTCCTCAATAGTGATGGCTTTTTGAACTCACCTGCAACGGAGCGTGACCAATCCTCTTTCCATTGGGAAAGGATTTCCTTCCTTTTTGAGAATTCATTAGCCGAAGCGATATCCATCGAGAACCTCGACTGAAGCTCTCGAAGGCCTCGATAGTCGCTCCTCATCTTTTTAAGAATCTCGGTCGCGCTTTGCCCTCCGTGAGTCTGATCGACCATCAGCGCCGTAAATGGAGGAAAGTCCTTAATAATCTCATCTGACTGGTCGATGGTGTACTCTATTATTTCAACGTTTGTTGCCTTCACGAAAGCAGAAAATTCATGGTACTTTTCTGCAACGAAATATCGGGTGACATCCCGCTTTTCGAAAATATCGTCCAATCCGTTTAAGGAAAGCGGAAGAACTTGGTTTGCAGAAAATTTATCCGTCAATTCATTGCAGAGACAAGCCTGCCAGAGCCTCAAGTTGGCCATTGATATCGCTCCGAATGACGATATCTCCTCCCAATCGTTTTCAGCAGCATCCCCATTGTGTTGAAGGTACCACTTTTTGTCTTCTTCTTTAAGCTTCTCAAATTTTTCAAAATTCAGATTAAGATTGAAACTTATCCCATCAATGATATCGCAAGAATGAGCGATGTCTGTTTTCGCATAAAATTTAAATACCCCATCGACAGAACCAAGTTCTTTGATCTCGTCGTAATCAGCATAACGCTCCGGAAGAAGGACATAATCATAAAGTATGTATGACTCAACAAAAGCCTCTACCCGAGAAATAAATTCCGCAGTCAGTGTTTTCTTCCATGGCTTTAAAAACGAAACCGCTGCGTCTGCAGACCAAATAGATAAACAAGATCTGCTGGACGATTCAGGGATGTTCATTCTGCTATCTCCATTCTTATGATTAGGATGCCATGCTCAATGCACATTCATCGCGCCACTGCCACAGCAGTTCGGCATCTCGGCGATTTCGCAATAGGCAAATGTATTGAGCTGTGCCCTGGAGCCATCGATCAGATATTTACCATTGATTCTCGCCCCTCTGATGCGGTCTTTGCCTCATCGGTTAAGTTCCGCGAAGCGCCGCTATATTTCGTTGACGGGTGCAGGTATGGCCGCGACACCCTCGCCTTCTAAACAGTCGGAACCACAGCGACTTCCTCAGACAACTCATCGGGTTCGCACACCGGTCCTTCACGCAAGATGGACTGAGCAGCAAAGCCAATCTGGCGCGTAGTGACCGCGTTCAGCCCCCCGCTTACAAGACCGCCAACAATTGGAACAAATTTCGTAAGGTTGATCACACCCGAAGTACCGGCCTTGGTGACCAGCCTTATACCCACAGCCTTGTTGATCTCGATCAGTACCTTGCCTGGGATTTTCGCGATCACGTTGGCGGTCAGCCGGGTGCCGACCTTCACACCCGCAGCCCGCACCGCTTCGGCGGCGCTGGACCCGAGCATGCTGAGCAGCGCCAACGTCTTCAGCCGGTCAGACTTCGGGTCCCAACCGTACAGCAGAGCAATTACCGCAATCATGCGCATCTGAAGGTAAGTGCTTAAGGTCAAATCGGCCGGTATGGTCACGACGCCGAAGGCCAAGCCAGGCAATCCTAATAGAAAGCCTGACCCTGCGGCCTTTGCCGTTTGCCAATCAATAAAGTTCTCTACGCACTCGTCCGGCGTGCGTCCGCTCTTCTTGTATTCTTCATAGAGCTGATAACAGGATTTTTCAGGGTTCCACTCACTTTCCGCAAGAACGACTCCATCCCAAACGGAATCGAGGAGATCATACATCCAATTCTTTTGTTCGACTAAGGCGCCACCGTCTGTGTTGGACATTTCAAATCTCCGATGTGCAATGTGTATTGCTTGTACGAGCTATGCTCCGGCTGCGTCACACCCGATACACCTTCATCACCTCATCCCCGAAGTGGTTGATCACCTTCACGGCGATGCGGCCGCTCGAGGGGCGCGGGAAGGGGCGGGAGGTGTCGCGGTAGAGGCTTTCCCAGGCTTCCTCGTCGATCTCGGCCTTCAAAGTCGTCTTCAGCGACTTGTAGGGGTCCTGGGCGCCGAGGAAGTAGGCGTGGCGGACGAAGAAGCTCTCCTCGTCGTAGTCGGTGTCGATGAACCAGGCGGCGATGTCGTCGGTGCCGCCGGCGCGGACTTCGCCCTTCTGCGGGTCGAAGATGTCCAGGCCCAGGATGCGCACCCGCAGTTCGCCGTCCTCCTCCTTCCGGATCTCGATGTCCGGTTCGCCGAAGACGACGAACAGGTTGCCGGAGCCGGTGTTCTTCAGGTCGTCGGCCATGTGCAGGTCGGGGTTCATGCGGGCGCGGACGATCTGCAACGGGCCCATCTTCGCCAGTTCCGAGGCGTGGGCGTCGAAGTTGAAGGCGCAGGCGATCAGCAGCTCGAAGCCGGCGTCCCGGGCCTCGCGCGCGGCGGCGGTCAGGTCGGGGCGGGAGACGGTGCCGAACTCCGGGCCGATGAAGATGGCGGCGCGGCGCTCGCGGTCGCCCTCCATGTAGCGAGCGTCGGCGGCGACGTACTCGCCGGGCCAGGGGGTCAGGCTGGTGAAGGTGATGCGGTCCTTCTTGTCACCCTGGTGGACACCGCTGGCCTTCAAATGGTCGAGCATGACCGTGGCGAAGTCGGTCTCCTCCCACTGGTGCGGAGCCTTCTTGCGAACAGGGGCCTGGGTCCGGCGCGGCTCCGGCCGGCCGGCCTCGACGGCGTCGGCGGCCACCAGCTCCTCCCACAGCTCCTCGTCCTCGGTGGGGAGGACGCGGTGGGGCGACAGGCTCTCCACGGTGAAGGGGCCGGCGACGCGGACGCGGTCGGTGTCCTCGTAGGGCTTGTCGTAGAGGAACTCCTGGTCGGCCTTGTCGGCGATCGACTTGTCGATCGCCTGCTGGCGGGCGATGCGCGCCTCCCACCAGCGGCCGTGCAGGTCGATGGGTTTGGCGTCGGTCCAGGGATCGTCCGGGAACTCCGGCAGGGTCTCCGCCGTGTAGTCGCGCTTGAGGAGGCCGTTCAGCTTCTTGAGCTGCGGCGCGACCGAGGCGCCGTCGGCGAGGCGCTTGCGGATGGCGGCGTGCAGGGTCTGCGCGGCCTCCGGCCAGGGATCGGCGGGGCGGCGGGGGATCTCCCACTCCTGCCAGTCCTGGTTCCGGCCGAGCGCGGCGTTGAGATCGTGGCGCAGCGGCTCCAGCACCGCCTGCCAGCGGTCCCAGATGACGTCGATCTCGGCGTTGTTGGCGATGGATTTCAGCGTGATGTGCGGCACGCGGCGGTAGACGAAACCCTGGCGGATGTCGCCGTAGCTCGCCCGCTGCGCCGGCGGGGTACCGGACACCTCCGCCTCCTTCAGCAGCCCGTCGGGCGAATCGGCGAGGTGGTAGTAGGGGTACTTGGCGCCCATCAGCCGAGCGCGGGCGAGTGCCAGCGCCACCCGCGAGGTGTCGATGGTGATCCAGCGCCGCCCCCACTGCTCGGCTACGAAGGCCGTCGTGCCCGACCCGCAGGTGGGGTCGAGAACGATGTCACCGGGGTCGGTGGCCATCAGGATGCAACGGGCAATTAGCTTACTCCCGGATTGGACAACGTAAACCTTGTCGTCCGTGAAGCTACCTGTGCCAACATCATCCCAAACGTTATCTATTGGAGACACCGGGAAGTCTTGCAAGAGCCGAACATACCGAAGACTATTACTTGCCTGAAACAATCTAGAAGCCTTGGAAAGACGTTCCATACCCGCAAAATGCGTCTTGTAATTTGACTGCGCCCCTGAGTCGTAATCTTTCCCGCGGAACCTAAACACTCCTGTCGTGTTTGAGCGGTATCCTTGAGACAAAATATTGTCAGGGGCAAAAATATGCCAACCTTCTTCAGCTTTTCCAGTTTCCGTTTCCTGACGGGTTAGACCACGCGCAAGGCTGCGGTCAAAACTGACAGCTCTATTATAGCCCCCACCCGCAAGTTTATCGGTAAAAGTCTGTCTAAATTTCATGCTCCTTTTTGATTTTGCAAAGAAAAGAATAATGTCTATAGGCGCCGCAAGAAACCCAGATGTAGTGCCGCCTGACTTTCTAGCGTAAATTTCCGCAATGAAGTTTTCTTCGCCAAATATTTCTTCAAGTATTGCCCGCACGCGATGGACGTTCTCATCCCCGATCTGCACGAAGATCGACCCGCTCTCGGTCAGCAAGTCGCGCGCCACCGTCAAGCGGTCGCGCAGATAGGTCATGTAGGAGTGGATGCCGTCCTTCCAGGTGTCGCGGAAGGCCTTGACCTGCTCCGGCTCGCGGCTGATCTGGTCGAGCTTGCCGTCCTTCACGTCGCGGGACCGGGTGGACACCTGCCAGTTGGAGTTGAACTTGATGCCGTAGGGCGGGTCGAAGTAGATGCACTGGACCTGCCCGCGCAGCCCCTCCTTCTCCGCCAGCGAGGCCATGACCTGGAGGCTGTCGCCCAGGATCATGCGGTTCGCCCAGTGCTTGTCGTGCTGGTAGAACTCCAGCTTCGCTTCCTCGTCGGGCAGACCGTTGAAGTCGTTGAAGAAGTCGAACTGGGAGCCGGCCGCCTCGCCGCGCGCCGCCTCGCTGCGGCGGCGCAGGTCGTCGATGATGGCCTGGGGGTGGATCTTCTCCTGGATGTAGATCGGCGGCGCCTGCACCACGAGGTCGGACCAGTCCTGCTGGTCCTTGCCGCGCCAGACGAGCTGCGGGTCGAGGTCGGGGTTGCGCGGGCGGGTGGCGCCGGGTTCCAGCGGCGTGTCGCGCGGATAGACCACGGGTTTCGGCGCCGCGTCCTCCGCCTCGACGAAGGATTGCTGCTCGGCCGTCGGGATGTTCTTCCGCGTCGCCTTCTTGTGGACGAGGGAGTCGACGTCCTTACCGTTGCGCGCCATCACGCAGTCTCCAGCTCAACCGTGTTGTCCGTGTCGCCGGCCTCAGCCGTATCCTCGGCGGCGACCTCCTCTTCGGCCTCATCGGCCCCGTGTTCGTCAACCACCGCCTTGCCCAGCGCCCCGGCGACGACGCCGGCCAGCGCATCCATGCGCGCGGCGAAGAAGGCCTCGAAGTCGTCGTTGCGCAGGTGCGCCGGCTCGATCAGGTGGCTGCGCAGGATGTCGTCCAGCGCCTCGGGGCTCAACCCCTGCCGCTGCTCGATGCGGCGCAGGTAGACGGACGGCGCGTCGCCGCCGATGGCGATGTTCGACGCCTTGGACAGCGGGGTCTTGTTGACGATGGAGTTGAAGACGTTGGGCGGGATGCCCTTCTTCTTGCACCAGGCCTGCGGGAAGATGTGGTGGATGTCGATCTTGTCGTTGAAGAAGGTCATCAGGTCGGTGGGCCGGCCGTTGATGAAGTCGCGGCAGCCGGAGCGCATCAGCAGCGCGTGCAGCCCCTTGTAGGCGGCGGAGATGCGTTGGCGGAGCGAGCCCAGGCGGTCGCGCTGGAACAGCGCCTCGTCCACCGACCGCGGGTGCAGGCCGGCGCCGGACAGCCACTCGGCCAGTTCCGGAACGTCACGGGCGAGGCGCGACTCCGTGCTCGACCCGTAGAGTTCGCCCAGCGTGATCGACCAGAACCAGCGCGCCAGCTTCTCCTTCGCCGCCGCGGTCTGCGCCGCGCGGCCGAGGATGGCGAAGGTCGCGGCCAGCCCGACGATCAGCGTGGGATAGGGCACATCCTTGTGCCAGATGATCTTGTGCTCGTTCAGGAAGCTGCCGGCCTCGACGAAGCCCTGCTCCACCGCGTCGGCGTGCTTCTGGTAGGCGTGCAGCGGAAGGCCCAGCAAGGCGTCGCGGTTGCAGCTGACCTGCGGCAGTTCCTTGACCTCGATCTTGCCCTTGTCCCGCATCAGCTCGGCGGCGCGGGCGAGGCGCAGCTCGCGGGTGTGCAGCAGCGTGCAGGCCTGGAGGAAGTCGGTGCTGGCGATCTGGCTGAGAACGTCACGCCGGTTCGGCGAGCCGATGATGCGGGCCCGGCGGGCCGCCCAGTCCTCCCGCAGGTTGGCGCCGCTGGCGGCGTAGATGGCGGTGACCAGCTCAAAGGCGTCCAGCTTCTTGCCGCCGACGTTCACCTTCTCGAACACGAGGCAGATGGCCTCGCGGCTGTTGCGCTTGTCGAGACGGATGATCGGCATCTCGTAGCGGCTGATGCGATCAACCACGCCGCGATCGAAATCCCGTTCGAGATCAGCAACGTCGCGGCCGCGCGCCCGCCAATAGTCGCGCCAATCGAAGAACCAGTTGCGGCTGTCGAAGACCAGATTCAGCGGAAAGGCGTCGGCCTCGAACTGTCCCTGCGGGGTGGAGAGGTCGCAGACGATCTCCCGGCCGAAGTTGCGCCGGATGACCCGGTCGGCGGGCACTCCGATGATGGCCTCCTCGAAGTCCACGCCGCCGGCGACCGCCTTCTTGATGTCGATGAAGTAGTAGCGCTCGACCTCAGTCCCCTTGGGCGTCCGCGTGCGGACGGGCCGCATGGACCGCGTCGCCTGATAGAGGGAGGTGATGCGCTGCTGCCCGTCGAGGAGCAGTTCCGCCGGCCGGACATCCTTCGCCGGGACGCCGGCGAGCAAGCGTGGCTTGAACTCGATCTCGCCGCCGGTCTCGAGCGTCAGAAGCGCCCCGACGGGGAAGCCCTTGGCGACGGAGGCGACGAGGCTGCGCACGTCGGCGTCGCCCCAGACGTAGTCGCGCTGGAACTCGGGCAGTTGGAGGCGCCCCTCCTCGGCGGAACGGAGGATGTCCCGGAGGTCTTCCTTGGTGGAGTCGAACATCAGGCGGCCTTGTCCTGCAGGAATGACTGGATCAGCTCGCCGAAGCGCTGCTCGATCTCGAAGACGTGGTGGAACTCGGCGAAAGCCCAGCGGCCGTAGCGGCCAAGGTTGTTCACGCCCGGAACCCAGAGATTGTTCATCGTCTCGGCCTTGAGCTGGGCGTCGCCGCGCCGGTAGCCCTTGATCTCGATGATCAGGTTGAGCGGATCGGGGTGCCCGTCGTCGACGTGCAGGATGAAGTCGGGGATGTACTTGCGCGGCGTGGAGCCGTCGCGGTACGGCACCTCGAACCCCAGGCCTTGGTTCTTCACGTAAGCCAGGACGCTGGGATGCTCCTCGGCGACGCGGGCGAACTCCACCTCCCACTCGCTGTCGCAGATGACGAGGTTGACGTGGCAGTGCTTCGCGCTGGTCTCCCACCGCAGTTCCTTGCTGGTGGTGAAGTTGACGAAGCGGGTGGAGCCGGTCGGGTTGTAGGGGTCGAGGATCGCCTTGATGCGGCGTTCCCCTTCCAGCCCGGCCTGGCAGGCGAGGTAGATGCGCTCCGCCGCTTGGTCGGCGATCTCCTGGTACATCAGCTGCGCCGGGAAGGTGCCGCCGGCGCACTTCAGGTGGCCGGCGTCCAGCCACTGCTTGGTGATGCGCTTCAGCGGGCCGAAGAGGTGCAGCTTCGGCTCCTCCCCCGGATCGCGGAAGTGCTTGAACAGCAGGTGCTTGGCGAGGTTGTAGGCGATCGTGCTGGGGCGGACCTTCTCCAAGTGGTCGACGTTCAGCGTCACGCCCTCTCCAACGATGCCCTCGAGCAGGACAGAGCAGGGGCCGACGAGTTCCGGCGTCAGATAGAGGGTCGAGTTCTCGGAGAAGGTCGCCGACAGCCGCTCGTTGGGCAGCTCGACGCGGTAGCCCTCGACGCGCGGGTAGAGGATCTCCAGGTCCGCCCGCTCCTTCACCGCGTGCACGCGCACCGTCTCCCGCGGTGTGGCCGGCTTGGCGACGACCGGCTTGGCGGTGAAGTCGAAGGGGATGCCGAGGACGTCCGCGTACTCCGCGTTGAACAGGCCCTGGTCGTTCAGCTCGTAGGACTGGCGGCGCAGCGCCCGGCCAACGACCTGTTCGCAGAGAAGCTGCGTTCCGAAGGCGCGCACGCCCAGGATGTGGGTGACCGTGTTGGTGTCCCAGCCCTCGGTCAGCATGGACACCGACACGACGCAGCGGACCTGCTCGCCCAGTCGGCCCTTGCGGCCGACCGTGTTCATCACCTCGCGCAGCAGGTCCTTGTCGGTCAGCTTGTCGGCGGCTCCTGCGCCGTCGCGCTGGACCAACTCACGCTTGAACTGGTCGATCTCCTCGGCGGCGGCGGCGCGGAACTCCGTGTCCAACGCCTCGTCGGACTCCAGTTGCTCGCTGTCGATCAGCAGGGTGCGCATGCGCGGCAGGCGGTTGCCGTAGTCGTCGTAGTTCCGGAACAGCTCCAGCCGGCCCTGGTTGAACTGGGTGTTGCCGTTCTCGTCCGTCCGCGTCCAGCCGGAGATGAACTCGTAGACCAGCTTGGACGACGACGTGTTGTTGCAGACGATGATGAACACCGGCGGCACGCCGATGCCCTTCTCCTCCCACAGGTCGAAAACCTTTGTGTAGTGGCCGTAGAGGGCTTGCAACGCTGTCTGAAGCTCGGAACGCAGGGAGAGAGGATCCAGTTCACCGCCCTTGCCGCGCCCCTTCTTCGGCATCTTCTTGCCGATGTGCTCCCACAGGTTCCGGTAGACCGGCATCTCTCCGGTCGGCAGGTTGTCGGCGACGGGGACGCGGGGCAGCTTGACGATGCCGCACTCGATGGCGTCCATCAGCGAGAAGTCGCTGACCGTCCAGGGGAACAGCGTACCTTCCGCGTAGCCCGAGCCGCGCAGGAAGAAGGGGGTCGCCGACAGGTCGTAGACACCGCGGACGCCCAGGTGGCGCTTCACCGTCTCGATGCCGGTGATCCAGAGGCGGGCGGCCTCGTTGTTCTTGTCCGCTTCCTTCTTCTCGTCGCCTGTCAGCCCGTCGTCCACACCGGGCCGCTCGCGGTAGCAGTGGTGCGCCTCGTCGTTCAGGACGACGAGGCTCTTCATGCCCATCAGATCGGGCATGACGCGCTGAAGCATCTGCCCTTCCGTCTCGGCGGTGTTCAGGTCGCCGTCGCGTCCCTTCAGCAGGGCACGGCCGAGCTTCGACACCTCCATGCGCTCGCGCAGCTTGAAGGCGTGGTAGTTGGTGATGACGATCTTGGCCTTGTCGATGTCCGGCAGCATGTCCGCCGGCACCAGCTCCCGGTTCTTGTAGTAGCTGTCCGGGTCGTTCGGCTGGAGGACGCGCAGGCGGTCCTTGATGGTGATGCCGGGGGTGACGATCAGGAAGCCCTTGCTGAACCGCTTGCTGTTGGGATGGCGGACGGCGTTCACCGTCTGCCACGCGATCAGCATCGCCATGACCGTCGTCTTGCCGCTGCCGGTCGCCATCTTCATGGCCATGCGCAGCAGTTCCGGGTTCGCCTGGAGGTTCGCGCCCTCGACGTGTTCCAAGAACTTCTTGTACTGCGCACTGCTCGGCGCGACTTCGGTTAGCCAGATGATCGTCTCGACCGCTTCGACTTGGCAGAAGAAGGGACGGACCCCGTTGAACTCGTGATGGCGCCAGTGCTGGAGCAGCCTCGCCGTCGCCGGAGTCACCTTCCAGTCAGTGGGATTGGGCAGGTTGCGCCAGGAGTCGACGTGCTGCCGGATCTCGTTGATGATCGGAGTCGGGTTGTACTCGACCTCCGCTGTCGTCAGACCCTGCTGGTCGGCGAAGACGAAGCCGGCCTGATCGGCAGGCGCCGCCTTGCCTTTCTTCTTCTTCGGCTTCGGAACCGGCGTGATCAGTTCCGACCGGCGCCTGCCGGCGACCGGGGGACGGTCCGTCGGCTGACCGTCTGCGTCGAGATCGTGATGGAACCGGGGCGGCTCGTAAGGGGAATTCAGGATCGGCTGCTCAAAGAACCGTTCACTCATCTCCTCACCTCCGCCCACTGGGCAGCAGCGGAGCAGCCGCAATTGTACGCTTCCTGGCCCACGCGACTCCCCCTACCCACTTCGTTTTGGGGAGTCTACCGAGGTAGCGACGGCGAATCCACTAAACCCTGCAATCAGGAGTGCAATATCTGGTCGGAGACATATCTTGGTATGCCATTTCCTGAGCCGTCGAACTGCATCACGGGCAGCATATCCTTTCAACAAGGGGACGCAGTGAACCGCTCATCCATCACCAGCCGCTACAGTGACGGGCCAGGCGTGTTGATAAAACTTCCTCTCCTAGTTCTCAGTGGCGTGCGGGTTTCTCCGCCCATCGATCCGCCACCTTGAATGTGCCATCCGACTGTGCCATCTCTGTGCCGTCGGTCGGTGTCGAAACCGTTGCGGGCCAAGGCTGGCAAGGGTTTCAGGAGATGTCGGTTGGGGGTCCTAGTCCCCCAACCAACCTCTCTCTAGGAAATTCAATAGCTTATCAGATATGAGCCCGAATGGGCGGGAAATCGGACACGTAGCCGGTGACGGTTTACCGCCTTGGGCGCTGCCGCTCTGGACATGACGAAAGGTTGTGTGTCCATGGCTGCGAACGCCAAGAACCGCTTTCTTCGCGTACTAGGTGGACGGTATGATTTGGTCCGTCGCATCTCTTCCGATCTTCGTCCCCGGTTCAGTGGACACCTCAGCTAAGCTCCGCGTGGAGCGGGAAGGTGTCTGATGATGAAGACGAGGCGGTCGTTCACGGACGAGTTCCCGGCCCGGCTCATGTGCATGGTGCTCGGGGTGTCCGCCAGTGGTTACTACGCTTGGCGTAGGCGTCCGGAAAGTAGTCGGGCTGCTGCCACAACCGGCAGCTTCTGGCCGAGGTCCGACGCATCCATGGTCATCGCCATGGTTGCTATGGCAGCCCGCGCGTGCATGCCGCCCTTCGTGCAGAGAGCGGCACCGCCAGCCGGGGCCGAGTGGCGCATCTGATGCGCCGGGACGGTATCCGGGGCGTGGCCGCACGCCGGTTCCGGCCCGTCACGACCGGCAGCCGCCATGGCCTGCCGGTTGCTCCCGATCTGCTGTGCCAAGCCTTCCGGGTGGCCCAGCCCAACCGGGTCTGGCTTGCCGACATCACCTATCTTCCCACCGGCGAAGTTTGGCTGTATCTGGCGGCTATCCTCGACTTGGCGACCCGGAAGAGATCGTTGGATGGGCGATGCGCGACCATATGCGCGCCGAACTCGCCACTTCGGCCCTGGTCATGGCCATCCAGCGCCAAAGGCCAGCCGTAGGCCTCATCCAGCATTCCGATCAAGGAAGTCAGTATGCCTCCCGGGACTACCGCGACCTGCTGCAGGCGGCCTGCATGCGGCAATCCATGTCGCGCAAGGGCTGCTGCTATGATAATGCTCCCATGGAGAGCTTCTTCCACACCCTCAAGGTCGAGTTGGTCCACCGTACTCGGTTCGAAACCCGCGACCAGACCCGCCGGGAGGTGTTCGCCTACATCGAAACCTACTACAATCGCCAGCGCACCCACTCGGCCATCGGCTACATCACGCCCGAACAGGCCGAGCTACGATCCGCGGATTCATGCTCGACCGGCGGACTGAACCGTTCCAGCGGCAGCGACTTGATAGTGCCGTCGACTGCAGTCACCGAAACATACGGAATGCGTGCGGCCGAAAGGGGATAAGGCGAGCCAAGCCGATGGCGATCCCGATACCGTGTAGCATCACGGTGGATAGAACGAAGCCCAGGCCATAAAAAAGCGGGTCTGCTGTCTGCGGCATCTCCGTGC
This sequence comes from Azospirillum sp. TSH100, assembly GCF_004923295.1. NCBI lineage: Bacteria > Pseudomonadati > Pseudomonadota > Alphaproteobacteria > Rhodospirillales > Azospirillaceae > Azospirillum > Azospirillum sp. TSH100. The sequence continues at coordinate 527,793 of NZ_CP039635.1, read as the reverse complement.
CGTGCGCATGCCCATGCAGGACGGCAAAAGCTCCGACCAGGATCGTGGCAGCAGCCACCGGCACGCGCTTGTTCAGCAGAACCAGTAGCCCGAGAACGACAATCGAGGCGGCAGTCCCGGCCTCGACGGCCGGCAACTCGATCCCGGCCATGCCGAGCACAGCACCGCTGGACAGCATAGCGATGAAAGCCGTCGGCAGCAGCCAGATCGCACGGCCGCCATTCTGTGCCGCCCAAACGCCGACCGCCAGCATCGTCAACAGATGGTCGATTCCAGTCAGCGGGTGGAGGAGTCCCTGCAGGAACATCGCGTCCCCGGCATGGCCAGGATGGGCAGCGACTGGCAGAGCCAGCGTCGCCGTGAGAATTCCGGCAAGGCCGGCGGATAGGAACCTGTTCATCTGAATGATCTCCTCAGGGGTTTGGCCGGCCGTGTCGCCCCGGTTAGGCGAGCAGAGAGGCTTTCAGGTGCCCTCTCCCGGCCTCCGCCTCGTCGACTTGGCGAAGCAGGTCGAGGGTGACCTGTGCGTCGGCTTCCTCGACGCGGGAAAGTGCGAAGCCCATATGGACCAGGACCCACTGCCCGATCTCGTTGGAAAGGGGGCTGCCCGGTTCGGCGATGCAGGAAAGGTTGACCTCCCGACTTTCGCCCAGGATCTCGGCAACGGCGAGCATCCGTCCGGCATCGGCGATAGTGATGATCCTGGCCGGCACTCCAAGGCACATGGCAGGGCTCCTTATTGCGGCGGTCACGCCACTTCCAGTTCGACCAGCGTTAACTCGTCCCCACCGCGAGGGGACAGGCGGAGGCTGCCGCAGGCTGGGCAAGGAGCGAGCCGCGTCGGGACCTCCCTTTCGCAGGCGCAATCCTCACACCAGACCAAGCCGGGCGGCTGGTCGATGTCTACCATCGCTCCGTCGGCCAGTGTATCGCGCCTGATCACGTCGAAGGCGAAGCGAAGAGCCTCCGGATCGACACAAGCAAACCGACCCACCGCCATCTTGATCCGCGTGACCCGACGGAAGGCGTGCCGTTGCGACTCCTCCTGCAGCAATTCCAGCAACCGTTCGCACAGTGACAGCTCATGCATTGTCCTTCTCCGCTCTGGGAGCCGGCAGTCGCGGGCCAATGGCCCTGTTGGGACCTGCGTGAACAACGTCCCGTCGGATCAATCGGGCGCTTGGCGCGTGATCGCCGGGAATGCGGATATGGCAGTCCGATGACATGCCGATCAGTCGGTGGACTGTTTAGATCGGCTTCAATAAATATCACTGCCTCGGGGGTGGCGCAAACATAAAAGGATGGAATATACATGGCAATGACTTAGAGATGCATGACGATAATTCATTTCTATGAACCGATAATCAGATATTATCTTTGTAAACTCTCAGATTATTTCTTGATGGGCTGGAATGTCGCATGTCTTTCCGTAATTCGTTGGCGCAGAGTCGGTCAGCGGGCGCCTGCCTGACCTTGCCGCCGTGATCCATGCTTCAGAACAGGCAGCACCGGCGGTACGCCATGACGGACCGCCCGGGCGGCGTCCGCGCCTTTCCGTCCGCAAATGTCGCCACAGCCAGGGTTTCGGCCACATCATGGACCATGCAACCGCCTGTACGGCCCCGCTTCCGACTCCGCTTTCCCTGGGCCGATCCCTGGGCCGTGGCGGGGCCCGGCTGGTGCCGGCGACCGTCTGCACCGGATCGGGCATCGACAGCCGGGAGGAAATGATCGTCGACGAGGCGCCGGTCGGGCTGGTCTATGCCGACGATCTCTTCGCCGTCATGCTGGCGACGCCGACCGACCTGGAGGATTTCGCCACCGGCTTTTCCCTCAGCGAAGGGATCGTCGGCAGCGCCGAAGAGCTGTCGGTCACCGCAATCGACGAACTGGCGGACGGTGTCCGCATCCGCATGCAGTTGCCGGTGGAGCGGCTCGCCGCCCTGCTGCGGCGCAAGCGCAACCTGATGGGCGGGTCCGGCTGCGGCCGCTGCGGCACCGACAGCTTCGCGGAGACGCTGCGGCCGCTCGATCCCGTCACCTCCACCGCCCGCATCGCGCCCGACGCGATCCGCCGTGCCATGGCGGCCTTGCCATCCGGACAGACCCTGAACCGGCAGACCGGCGCCGTCCATGCCGCCGGCTTCGCCATGCCCGACGGCGAACTGGTGGCGGTGCGTGAGGATGTCGGGCGCCACAATGCGCTGGACAAGCTGATCGGCGCGCTGGCCCGTGCCGGAACCGATCCGACGGTCGGCTTCGTCGTGGTGTCGAGCCGCTGTTCCTTCGAGATGGTCCACAAGACCGCCGCCGCCGGCATCCCGCTGATCGCCGCCATTTCCGCCCCGACCTCGCTGTCCGTCGGCTTCGCCGGGACGGTTGGGGTGGGGGTGGTCGCCTACGTGCGCGACGGCCGCTTCACCGTCTATGCGGTGCCGTCGCGGGTCGCGATGCCCGATTGACTCAGGCCTGAAAGACAAAGCCCGCGCGCCGGTTCGTCGCCGGCCCGCGGGCTTTGTGATTCAGCGGGTCGCCATCAATGCGTCGCCGCCGGCTGCCCCATCGAGGACAGCGGCTTGCGCGACGGCAGCGGGGTCAGGCCGCCCAGCCCCTTGCGGTAGATCAGCCAATAGATGCCGCCGACGAACACCGAACCGCCGACGATGTTGCCGAGCGTGGCGAACAGCAGGTTGTGCAGGATGCCGCCCGCCGTGATCGCCGACACGTCCAGCCCGGCCGGCACATGGCCCGTCACCTTCAGCAGATAGGCCAGCGGCAGGAAATACAGGTTGGCGATGCAGTGCTCGAACCCGGCGGCGACGAAGGCGGCGACCGGCAGGGTCAGCGCCACGATCTTGTCGGTCACCGTGCGGCCGGCATAGGCGAGCCAGACGGCGAGGCAGACCAGCAGGTTGCACAGGATGCCCTTGAAGAAGATCGTCACCGCGTCGGGCGCGATCTTGCCGATGGCGAGCTTCAGGACGGCGCCGCCGACCGCGCCGTTGTTCATCTCGGTGTGGTGCGACATATAGATCAGGAAGACGAGGCCCATCGCCCCGACGGCGTTGCCGATCCAGATCGTCGCCCAGTTGCGCAGCACCTGTGCCGTGCTGATCTGGCCGTTGGCCCGCGCCATCACGATCAGGCAGTTGCCGGTGAACAGCTCCGCCCCGCCGACCATGACCAGCGACAGGCCGAGCGAGAAGACCAGCCCGCCCAGCAGTCGCTGGATGGCAAAGCTCAGCGCCGGATCGGCCAGCACGATGACGAAGAACATGCCGCCCAACCCGATGCCGCCACCGGCGACCACCGCCAGCATGAAGCTGGGCAGGAAGGGCATGGTCGCCTTCTTCACCCCCAGCTTTTCTACCTTGTCCTGAATCTCGGCGGGCGAATAGGCGTCCATGCCGAGAACCGGCGTGTCTTTCGATGCAGGATCCGTCATGGCGAAATTCCTCCACTTGTCTTGAGTTGCCTCGATACTTGCATCAGCCCACCGTTTTGTAGGCATCGAAACCTTCGCCGCGGACCAGCTGAGCATGCACGGCCTCCACGGAGCTGCGGACGGTCGTGGTGACCGGCGCAAAGAAGCTGGTGTCCTGCGGCTGGATGCCGAGGAACAGGATCTCCGGCACGGTTTCCCGCAGGCTGTCGATCAGGAAATTCAGCGGGATGGCGTGGGTGGTGACCATGAACTGCTCGGCGACGCTGTCCTGCTCGATCAGGCGGACTTCGCCCGGCGGCAGCTCCATGTCGGCGGCATCGACGATCAGCACCCGATGCGGCGCCAGCGAGCGGATGTGGTGGGTGTGGTTTTCCGGGACATCCTCGCCATCCACCACGGTCCAGCCGGGGGCCGGCTGCTCGTCGAGCAGCTGGGCCAGCAGCGGGCCGGCGCCGTCGTCGCCGCGCAGGACGTTCCCAACCGTGAATACGACATCGGTCATGACAGCCGTCTCCCCATCAGATAGATCGCGGGCTCGCGCCGGATGGCGTCCAGTGCGGTGCGCAGCCGGTCGAGCCAGGCCGCCACGTCGGGCGGGGCGGTGGGCAGCGCCGCGTCGATGGCCGTCATCAGCGGCCGGATGTGGGTGCTGTCCACCGTGATCTCGCCGAAGCGCAGCAGGCCCGACAGCTTGCGGTGCGCCTCCTCATTGTCCTTCAGCGTGTCGAGAACGCGGTCGAACACCGCGGTGGTGCAGCGGAAGGCCGGCTTGAAGCAGTCGAACACGCCGATGTGGTGCCCGATGGCCAGCGAATAATAGACCACCTGCCGGGCATCCTCCGGAATATCCTCCTTGCGCTCCAGCACCTTGGCGTTCAGCTGGTAAAACATCACCTCCGGTGCGGCACCCCGGCCGGCGCGCAGGCCGGGGATGGAGCCGGGATCGGCGGCCTGTGCGAGGCTGTTCATGGCGTCTCTCCCCGGATGGCCTGCTGCACCACCTCGGCCAGCCGGCCGATGATCTCGGCGCGGCGCGGATCGCGCTCCTCGCCGATGGCCTCCAGCATCCGTTCGGACAGGGTGAAGGATCCCGGCGTGTGCGCGTGCCCCTCCAGCAGGGCCATGAACTCCTCGGCGATGTCGCGGCCCTGGCGGTAGCCGGCCATCCGCCGCGCCTCGCGTTCCAGCCGGACCCGCAAGGCATAGGGGATGTCGGGATGGGGCAGGGCGGCGGTCTCGCCGGCGGCCTCGACATGGGTCTCGGCCTTCAGCTTCTGCTCCAGCAGGCCCAGCGCCACGGCGAAGCCGTGGATGGTCGCGGCCGGCGTCGGCGGGCAGCCGGGGATGTAGACATCCACCGGCACGATGTTGTCGGTGCCGCCCCAGACGCAGTAGAGGTCATGGAAGATGCCGCCGGTGCAGCCGCAGGCGCCGTAGGAGACGACGATCTTCGGGTCGGGGGCCGCCTCGTAGGCGCGCAGCGCCGGCATCCGCATGGAACGGGTCACCGCCCCGGTGAACAGCAGGATGTCGGCATGGCGGGGCGAGGCCACCACCTTGATGCCGAAGCGCTCGGCGTCGAATACCGGGGTGATGGACGAGAAGATCTCGATCTCGCAGCCGTTGCAGCCGCCGCAATCGACGCGATAGACGTAGGCGGAGCGCTGGATGTTCTTCAGCAGCGCCTTCTTCATCGTCGCGATCTGTTCGCTGGTGGAGACCGGCGACATCTCCGCCACCAGGGTCTTGGGGTCTACGGGGACGTTCATGGCGTGGTCTCCAGTTCCTTGGCCGGCTTTCCGGTTTTCGAGAGGCCGGCTTCCATCTGCCGGGCGATGCCCATGCCGGCGATGTGGTGGACATCCTGGGCGCGCTTGCAGGCCGGGCAGGTCGCGGCGGTCAGCCGCAGCCGGTCCGCCTCCTCGGCGCTGCGGGCCGACTGGCTCAGCAGGCGGGCGACGTAATCGACCTCCTTGGCCGGGGCGAAGGGCTTGCCGCAGCAGGCGCAGTCGGCCAGCGTGAAGACGGCCTTGCGCGTCAGGTCGGCCTTGCTGCCGACCGCCAGCTCGAAATCGTCGGACAGGCGGATGGCGCCGGTCGGGCAGGATTCCTCGCAGCGGCCACAGAAGACGCAGCGCCCGTAATTGATCGACCAGGTGCGGCTGCCGGCGGTGGTGTCGGTCTCCATCTGGATGGCGTTGGCCGGACAGGCGACGGTGCAGGCCGCGCAGGCGATGCAGTCCTCCGCCTTGTGTTCCGGCTTGCCGCGGAAGTCCTTGCAGACCGGCATCGGGGCGAAGGGGTATTTGACCGTCGCCTCGCCCGTGCGGAAGATTTCCTTGAGTAGCTTGAGCATCTCTGGCCCCCGTCACTTCAGCGGTGAATCCGTGCGTTCGCGGCAGTAGCGCTCCATCTCCTTGTAGGCGATGGTCTTGGAGCGCTTCTTGCGGACGTCCACCACGGTCACGCGGTCGGTGCAGGAATAGCAGGGGTCGATGCTGCCCACGATCAGCGGGGCGTCCGACACCGTATTGCCGCGCAGCATGTAGCGCAGCACCGGCCAGTTGTTGTAGGTCGAGGCGCGGCAGCGCCAGCGGTAGAGCTTCTGGTTGTCGCCGGTCATCGACCAGTGGATGTCCTCGCCACGCGGCGCCTCGGTGAAGCCCAGAGCGAACTTGTGCGGGACATAGGTGAAATCCTCGGTCAGCACCGGGCCGGCCGGGGCGTTGTCCAGCAGCTTCTCGATGATCCACAGGCTGTCGAAGAACTCCGCCACCCGCACCAGCGTGCGGGACAGCACGTCGCAGCCCTGTTCGACATGGACCGGCATGTCGAGCAGCCTGTAGCCGGCGAAGGCATGGTCGGCGCGGGTGTCGCGGCGGTGGCCGCTGCCGCGCACCACCGGCCCGACCGGGCTGTAGTCGCGGGCGATCTGCGGGTCGAGCCGGCCGACGCCCTTGACGCGGCCGCTGACGTTGGCGGTGGACAGCAGCACGTCGACCAGCCGGGTCACGTCGTCGCGCAGCTCGGCGACCAGTTCGCGGGTCTTGGCCTGCTGGTCGCCCAGGATGTCGCGGCGCACGCCGCCGATCAGGTTCAGCGCGTAGGTCTTGCGCGCGCCGGTCAGCAGTTCGGCCAGAGTCATCGCCTTCTCGCGCACGCGGAAGAACTGCATGAAGCCGGTGTCGAAGCCGATGAAATGGCAGACGAGGCCGAGGTTCAGCAGATGGCTGTGCATCCGTTCCGTCTCCAGCAGGATGGAGCGGATGGCCTGGGCCCGCGGCGGCACCTTGATGCCCAGCGCATTCTCCACCGAACTGGCATAGGCGACGCTGTGGGCGTAGCCGCAGATGCCGCAGACACGGTCGGCCAGGAAGGTGACGTCATTGTAGCCCATCCGCGTCTCGGCCACCTTCTCCATGCCGCGGTGGACGTAGAACATGCGGTAATCGGCGTCGATGATGTCCTCGCCGTCGACGAACAGGCGGAAATGGCCGGGCTCGTCCGACGTGATGTGCAGCGGCCCCAGCGGGACGACGCGGGTCTCCTGCTTGGCCTCGTTGATGAACTGGTAGGTCTCGTCGTCGCTGGTCGGCGCCGGGCGCAGCCGGTAGTCCATCGAGTCCTTGCGCAGCGGATACAGCTCGTCGGGCCAGTCGTCGGGCAGGACGAGGCGGCGTTCGTCCGGCAGCCCGACCGGGCGCAGGCCGAACATGTCGCGCGCCTCGCGCTCGCCCCAGACGCAGGCGGGCACCCTGGGGGTGACGGACGGGTATTCCAGCGTGTCGGCCGGCACCTCGCAGCGCACCACCACATGGCACTTGTCGCCGCCCTCCATCGACAGGACGTAATAGACGGCGTAGCCGCCGTTCAGCGGCCGTTCGTCGTTGCCGACCACCACCGACAGCCAGCCATTGTGGTCGTAATAGAGGCTGGCGACGACGTCGGGCAGCGAGACCGGCTTGACCGTGATGGTGACCTGGGACTCGGTCTGCCAGGATTCGTCAATGATCGCATGGGGCAGGCTCTCGCGCAGGGAGGCGATGTAGCCGCTCCCGACCCGGTCCGGAGTGATGAGGTTCATTTTGAAATCTCCGTCTGCGAGAGGCTGCCGGTCACCAAAGAACCGTCAGCGCGGACCGTGTCGTATTGTTGCCAGGGGGCGGCCACCACCGGGCGGCTGTCGCCGTTCATCACCACTGTCGTCGCCTGCTGCACCAGAGTGGACAGCGGCTGCGGCACGGCGAAGCCCAGCGTCAGCACCAGCACCGCCAGCACGCCGAGCGGGGCGAGCGCCTTCCAGCCCACGTCACCCTTGGCCATCGTCTCCGGGCTCTTGCCCAGCACGCTGTCGGCGACGATCTTCACCAGACCGGCGATGGTGATGCAGAGGAACAGCGCGCACAGCGCCATGATCCAGCCATAGCCTTCGTTCAGCCCGGCCATGAAGACCATGAATTCGCTGACGAAGATGTTGAAGGGCGGGAAGCCGGCCAGCGCCAGGGCGCAGCCCATCATCAGCAGGCCGGTGGCGGGCGCCACCCGCAGCACGCCCTTCACCGCCCGCAGGTCGCGGGTGCCGTATTTCATCAGGACGTTGCCGGCGCTGCAGAAGAACAGGGCCTTGGTGACGCTGTGGTTGATGGCGTGCAGCAGGGCGGCGGCGATGCCGAGCGGCCCGCCGACGCCGAGCGCCACGACGATCAGCCCGACATTCTCGATGCTAGAATAGGCCAGCTTGCGCTTCAGATCCTGCTGCACGAAGAACAGCAGCGACGAGACGCCGACCGACAGCAGGCCCAGCGTCAGCAGCAGCATCTGCGGGAAGCCGGTGCCGACCGTGCCGACGGTGATGACGTAGAAGCGGATGACGATCAGCAGCGCGCATTTCAGCAGCACGCCCGACAGCAGGCCCGACACCGGGCTCGGCGCCTCGGAGTGGGCGTCGGGCAGCCAGGCATGCATCGGGAAGATGCCGGCCTTGGTGCCGAAGCCGATCAGGGCGAAGACGAAGGCCAGCTTGACCAGCATCGGGTCCAGCTCGGCGGCATGGCCGACCAGGGCCGTCCATAGCACCGCCTGATGCGGGTCGGCCAGAACGTCGGCGGCGTTGGAGAAGACCAGCACCGTGCCGTAGAGGCCGAAGGCGACGCCGACCGTGCAGATGATGACGTATTTCCAGGCCGCTTCCAGCGAGGATTTCTGCCCGTACAGCCCGACCAGGAAGGCGGATCCCAGCGTCGTCGCCTCGATCGCCGCCCACATCATGATGATGTTGTTGGCGGTGACCGCCAGCAGCATGGTGAACAGGAACAGGCTGAAGAAGCCGTAATAGATGCGGACCTTGCTGGCGTCGATCACGCCGGCTTCGAGGTCATGGCGGATGTAGGCGATGGAATAGAGGCCGGTCATCAAGCCGACCACGCCGATCAGCATCATGAAGACGGCGCCGAGCGCGTCGACGAACAGCCAGTCGCCGAAGGCGGAGATGGCTCCGCTCGACAGCACCTGGATCAGCGCCGCGATGCTCAGCAGGAAGACATAGCCGATGGAGCCCAGATGGATGCGCTCCAGCAGCGTCACGCTGCCCTTGTCGGTCGCGAAGGCTTCGGGCAGGGAGTCCCGGAACCAGGGCAGGGTCAGCAGGAACAGCGCCACCGCCAGCGGACCGATCAGCAGAAGTGGGGGAAGGATCGAGGGTACCATGGCGGTCATCCCTTCAGGCTCGTGAGCTGGCGCGCGTCGAGCGTGTGCAGCGTGTCGAAGATCCGCGATCCCAGCGCCGCCATCACCACCACCGCGAAGATGGCGTCGGTGGCGATGCCGATCTCCACCAGCTCCGGCGCGTTGGGGGCCAGCAGGGCCAGGGTCAGGTGCGACCCGTTCTCCATCAGGCAATAACCGAACACCTGCTTCAGGATGTTCCGCTGCGCCACGATGCAGGCGAGGCCGATGAAGAACAGGGCGAGCGACACCGCCAGCGCCGGCTTGATGGCGTCGGCCGCCGGCAGCATCACCTTGGACGCCACGACGAAGCAGAGGATGAGGGCGACCGCCGCACCGACGATGGACAGCGCCGTCGGCATCACCGCACCGGTGCCGATGGCGGGATCGCTCAGCCGGCGAAAGGCGCGGTACATGATGGCCGGGACCAGGATCACCTTGGTCAGCAGCGCGGTGAAGGACCAGAGATACAGCTCGCCCGACCCGGTGGCCCCGGCCAGCGCCACGAACAGCATCACCAGGATGAAGCTTTGCAGCGCGTAGAAGCGGGCGGAGTTGGCCGGATTGCCGGCGAGCGTGACCAGAAGGGAGCTGACGATCAGCAGGCCCGACAGGCCGTTGACGATGAGAAATCCGTTCATGACCGTTCCCTCCCTCAACCGAGCCACGAGGCGGCGATGGAGCTTGAGACCACCGTCATCGCCACCAGGGCCACCAGCACGAATTTCATGCCGGCCGGCAGGGGTGCTGCCGCGGCCATGGTGGTGGACGGCTTGCCGGGCACCGAATGGCCCAGCCATTTCAGGAACCAGGCGAAGGAGCCGACCGATTCCGCCAGCGCGATGACGACCAGCAGCATCAGCGCCCAGTGATGCGCCCCGACCTCGAACCCGCCGGCGAAGATGGCGAACTTGCTGAAGAAGCCGTTGAAGGGCGGCACGCCGGTGATCGCCAGGGCGGCGCAGACGAAGGCGACGCCCAGCAGCGGCGATTTGGTGACGATGCCGCGCAGCGACGGCAGCAGCCGGGTGCCGGCGGTGTAGCTCAGCGCACCGGCGACCAGGAAGAACAGCGTCTTGGCGAAGGCGTGGTTGAAGATGTGGGCGATGGCGCCCTTGAAGGCGAGGTCGGAGCCGAAGACCGACAGCGACAGCGCCAGCAGGATGTAGGCCAGCTGCGTGATGGTCGAATAGGCGAGCAGGCGCTTCAGGTCGACCTGCGGCAGATACATGAAGAAGCCGTAGACCAGCGTCAGAACCGCCATGATTGAGCCGACCCAGCCGACGATCTCCGGCGCGCCGCCGGCCGACATCAGCCCGCGGGCGAAGATGTAGACGCCGACCTTCACCATCGACGCCGCATGCAGGTAGGCGCTGACCGGGGTCGGGGCCTCCATGGCGTCGGGCAGCCACATGTGGAAGGGCAGCTGGGCCGACTTGCCCCAGGCGGCGACCAGGATCGCCAGCAGCACCGCCGCCTTCATCCCCGGCGCCAGATCGGCGATGGCGGTCAGCGCGAAGGTGCCGGTCGACAGGAACAGCAGCGCCGCCGCGACATAAAGGCCAAGCGAGGCGACATGGGTGACCAGCAGCGCCTTGGCCGCCGAGCGCAGCGCCTTGGGCGATTCGTAATAGCCGATCAGGGCCCAGGAGCAGGCGCCCGTCAGCTCGAAGAAGGCGAGCTGGCCGACCACGGTGGAGCTGAAGACCAGGCCGGTCATGGCACCGATGAACACCAGCAGGAAGGCGTAGTAGCGCCGCCGGCCGATGTCGGGATGCTCGCGGTTGCCGGCGTTCAGGTAGGCGGCGGAATAGACCGCCACCAAGAGGCCGATGGCGATCACCGCCAGCGCGATCAGCACGCTGACGCTGTCCACCACCAGCCCGAGGATCGAGACCGATCCGAAGGAGATCAGTTCATAGGTGCCGCCGACCTTGCCGTCGCCGAGCAGCGACAGGACGAGGATGGCGATCACCGCGACGGTGGCGGCGGCGAAGCCCTGGCACAGCCATTTGGCCGATGCCCGTTCCGATGCCGCGATGGCCGCCGCGCCGCCGAAGGGGACGAGGATGGCGGCCAGCGCCAACAGCCCGAGCGGTTCCGTGGGGAGTGTTATCATGATGCTGCCCCTCGCCGGCTCACAGGCCGACCAGATAGAAGACGAAGGCGAGCGAGGCGGCGCCGACCCCGATCCAGCTGTGCTGGGGGGTCAGGCGGAAGCGGACGCGCGCGACGCTGTTTTCGACCACGCCGACGGCGGCGAAGATCAGGACCAGCTTGATGGCGAAGGCGATCAACCCGAACAGCAGCCCGAAGAATGTCATCCCGGTCGCGCTGCCGAAGGGCAGGAAGACGCCGACGAACCAGGCGACGACGACCGTCTGCTTCAGCGCCATCGCCCATTTGATCAGCGCCAGCGACGGGCCGGAATATTCGGTCAGCGGGCCTTCCTGAAGCTCCTGTTCGGCTTCCGCCATGTCGTAGGGCAGCTTGCCCAGTTCGATGTAGATGGCATAGGCGAAGGACAGGGCGGCGATCACCGTCGCGGTCGCCGACCGCACATGGCCGTCGGCGATGGCGCTGCCGATGGCGCCGAGGTTGGTCGAGCCGGCCAGCAGGGCGGCGACGAACAGCGACAGCAGCATCACCGGCTCCACCAGCACGCCCATGGTCAGCTCGCGGCTCCCGCCGATGCCGGAGAAGGAGCTGCCGCTGTCGATGCCGGACAGCGAGAAGAAGAAGCGGGCGAGCGCAAACAGATAGATGACCGTGATCAGGTCGCCGATCGGCGCCACCGGCGTGAAGCGGGTCAGCATCGGGATGCCCATGGCGATGACCAGCACCGTCGTCAGCATCACCGCCGGCATCGATCGGAAGGCGAAGCCGCCGTTCGGCGGGGCCAGATCCTGGCGGGTCAGCAGCTTGGCGATGTCGCGATAGTCTTGCAGCAGGCCCGGCCCGTGGCGGGTGTGCAGCTTCGCCCGGACCATGCGCGACAGGCCGGAAACCAGCGGTGCCGCCGCGAGCAGGAGGAGCGCCTGGAACAGTCCCAGGATGAGATGTGAGAGGGTCAGCATGGCGTCCTCCCGTCAGACGGCCAGCGCCAGCAGCACGATCAGCGCCGCGACGATGTAGAGGCAGTAGATGCGGAAATCGCCGGCCTGGATGACTTGCAGCCACTTGCCGCTTGCATCGACCGCACCGGTGATCGGGGCGATGACGCTGCGGTCGGCCAGCGGTTCGGTGCGCCGTGCCAGCGTGACCACCCGCTCGAAGCCGTGGGCGATGCCGGTCCAGCGCCCGGCGATCGCCTGGCGCATGCCGTAGAGCGGGGCGAAGAACATGCGGATCGGCTGGGCGAAGCCGCCGGCGCTGGCGGACATGTGATGGTCCGGCAGATAGCCGGCCGCCCAGGGGGCCGCCACCTTGCGGTCGCCCCCGCGCTTGGCGGCGAAGGCCGCCTTCAACCCGATCGGCAGGAACGCCATGGCGATCAGCAGGATGGCGATCAGCGGGGTGGAGAGCGTCGCCTGCCGGGCGTCGCCCGGCAGCAGGGTGGCGCCGACCGCCAGCGTGACCGGAGCGGTGCCGATGGTCGCCGCCGCGATGCGGCCCATCACCGGCGCCACCAGCGGCGCCAGCAGGCCGAGTGCCACGCAGGCGACGGCCAGCACCACCATGCCGGCGACCATCGCGGCCGGCGCCTCGCGCGCCTCCTCGGCATGATGGCTGCGCGGTGCGCCTGCGAACATGATGCCGTAGGCCTTGACGAAGCACATCACCGCCAGCGCGCCGGTCAGCGCCAGCATGACGGCGGCGATCGGGGCGGCGAACTTCACCAGCGGGGTGCCGTCCAACGCCGCGGCGAACAGCGCCTGATAGGTGTACCATTCCGACACGAAGCCGTTCAGCGGTGGGATCGCCGAGATGGCCAGCGCGCCGACCAGGAAGGACAGGGCGGTCCAGGGCATGTTGCGGGCCAGCCCGCCCATCTCCTCCATGTCCTTGGTGTGCATGCGGAAGATGGTGGAGCCGGCGCCGAGGAACAGCAGGCCCTTGAACACCGCATGGTTCAGCAGGTGATAGAGGCCGGCCATCAGGCCCAGCACCGCCAGCACCGGCTGGTGCAGCGCCATGCCGATCATGCCGGTGCCGACGCCCAGCAGGATGATGCCGATATTCTCGACCGAGTGGTAGGCGAGCAGCTTCTTGATGTCGTGCTCGGCCAGGGCATAGACCACGCCCAGCACCGACGACACCGCGCCGAAGGCCAGCACCAGCAGGCCCCAGCCCAGCATCGCCGGCCCTGCGCTGGCGCCCAGCAGGTCGACGCCGACCTTGACGATGCCGAAGACGCCGATCTTGATCATCACGCCCGACATCAGCGCCGAGGCGTGCGACGGGGCGGCCGGATGGGCGCGCGGCAGCCAGATGTGCAGCGGGATCATGCCGGCCTTGGCGCCGAAGCCGATGAAGGCCAGCAGGAAGGCGACGCTGTCCAGCGGGGCCGGCAGCGGATGGGCGCGGAAGGCGGCGAAATCGAAGCTGCCGGCCTGGTTCGCCATCAGGAAGAAGGCGGCCATGATCAGCACCGAGCCGCCATGGGCGACCAGGAAATAGAGGAAGCCGGCGCCCACCGCCTCGTCGTCCTGGTCGAAGATGACCAGGAAATAGGAGGCCAGCGACATCATCTCGAAGAAGATGAGGAACCAGAAGCCGTTGTCGGCCGCCACCACCAGCATCATCGAGGCGATGAAGGCGTTCATGAAGAAGCCCATCGCCCCGACGCCGCGCCCGGCATATTCGCGCACATAGGCGAAGCCGTAGATCCAGGCGACCAGCGACAAGAGCGAGATGACCGCGATCATCAGGCCGGCCAGCGGGTCGAGCCGCAGGACGAAATGGGCGAAGGGGTAGGGGCCGGCGGCGTCGAGCACGGCCGGCTGGCCGGCACCGATGGCCGTCAGCCCGGCGCCGAGCCCGGCAAGTGCCGCGGCGATGCCGACGCCGCTGCCGCCAAGACGGATGTCCCCCTCCCGATGCTTCAGGAGGAGGCAGAGGATGGCGCCGCCGCAGGACAGCAGCAGCGACATGATGAGCAGGGAGAGTGGAATCATGGGTCCAGCCCCTCCAGCGAGGCGAGCGGCGTTTCAGGACTGACCGGTGCCGCCGCGGCCAGCGTGCGCTTGACGGCGGCAGCCTGGCGGGTGGCATCGGCGTCGGCCGCGTAAAGGGCGGCGGTCGGGCACACGCGCACGCAGGCCGGGCCGTCGCCGGAGAAGGCGCAAAGGTCGCATTTCACCGCCACGCTGCGCACGCCGATGTCCCAGGCCAGCAGCGGATCGAGCGCCGCCGAGTGGCTGGGCGTTGCGGTGGCGATGCCGGCGACCCCGGCGATGCCAGTGCCGCTGGGCGTGATGGCGCCGAAGGGGCAGGCCAACGCGCACATCTTGCAGCCGATGCAGGCCTGCTCATCCAGCAGGATGCTGTCGGCGGCATGGGTGATAGCGTTGACCGGACAGACGCGGGCACAGGGCGCGTCCTCGCACTGATGGCAGAGGACGGGGCCGGTGTCGTCGCCGATCCGCATGACGGTCAGCCGGGGATGCGCCTGCAGCCCCTGTTTTTTATGTGCCTCGGTGCAGGCCGCCATGCAGGTGTTGCACCCGATGCATTTTCTCGGTTCCGCGATAACGAAGCGATTCATGTCCAGACCTCCGGCTTCCCGGGCGGGTGCGTCGAATCGGTCGATCAGGAGTTTCTTGGCAAAACCCGGTAACAGGGAAAGCCCAATAAGAAAAACTGATCGTCCAATAAGAAGACAGTATTGGCTCGCGCACGCCCCCACGCCGCCTGTTGTCACGGGCGGTGTGGCAGAAGGAGAGCCAGCTGTTGCGAATCTTTGTCAAAATGGCGGTCTTTTTTATGATCGCCGTTGACTTGGCTACGCTATTCCTCCAGGAGAAGCGATGTCAACTAGACACATAAAAAAAGTGGGTATAAGGTGCGCGACACAAAGACCGGGCGCCAGAGATCGTTTTGACTGTCGAATGGCTTCCCAGAAACTCTGATAAGAAAGAGAATATACTCGATAGGATCAGCTTATCGGCATCGATTACTTTTAAAGATCGGGCGATAAGCGATTTCAATCGGACGTGAAGCCACCGGTGCCCGCAGCGGCCAACCGGCGCGTAACGCCAGGGAACAGTGAAGCGATGCCGGGGCGGGGCCGTCCGACGGCCCCCTCCGGCTGCCAACAAGGACGACGGGAATGAACAGATTCGTCACTGCCAACCCGAGCAAGTGCATCGGTTGCCGCACATGCGAGGTCGCCTGTGCGCTTGCCCATTCCGAGGGGGCCGGCGTCGAAGGACTGGCGCCGGAAACCTTCAAGCCGCGCATCCGCATGGTGAAGACGGCCGACGTCAGCACCGCGGTGATGTGCCACCATTGCGAGGACGCGCCCTGCGTCAACGCCTGCCCGAACAACGCCATCGTCTACCGCCAGCACAGCGTGCAGGTGGAGCAGGAGCGCTGCCTGGGCTGCAAGAACTGCGTGCTGGCCTGCCCGTTCGGCGTCATGGACGTGGTGACGGTGCCGGCGGTCCGGCAATTCGCCGGCCTGACGCTCAGCCTGGGGGTCAAGGCGCAGGCGCACAAATGCGACCTGTGCATCGAGCGTGGCGACGCCGGCCCGGCCTGCGTGTCGGTCTGCCCGACCAGCGCCTTGACCCTGATGGACCGGGAGGCGATGGACGAGACCCTGCGCCGCCGCCGCGAGCGCGCCGCGCTGGAAGCCGCCGAAGTCGCGGCCTGATCCACGGTCACCACCCCATCACTGCGGCCGGCGCACAGCCGGCACAATCGAGCGAACACCGAGGTCGAGATGGAAAAGCATATGGCGGTCTGCCCCTACTGCGGTACGGGCTGCAAACTGAATCTGCTGGTCGAGGGCGGGAAGGTCGTCGGTGCCGAGCCCCTCAACGGCGTCACCAATGAAGGGGAACTCTGCCTCAAGGGCTATTTCGGTTACGACTTCATCAACGACACCAAGCTGCTGACGCCGCGCCTGCGCAACCCGATGCTGCGCCGCTCGCGCGACGCCGCGTTCGAGGCGGTGTCGTGGGACGAGGCGATCCGGTACGCCGCGACCAAGCTGGGTGAGATCAAGGCCAAATACGGCCCCGACTCGATCATGACCACCGGCTCGTCGCGCGGCACCGGCAACGAGACCAATTATGTGATGCAGAAATTCACCCGCGCGGTTCTCGGCACCAACAATGTCGACAATTGCGCGCGCGTCTGCCACGGCCCCTCGGTCGCCGGGTTGCAGGTGACGCTGGGCAACGGCGCCATGAGCAACTCGATCCCCGAGATCGAGCACACCAAATGCGTCCTGGTCTTCGGCTACAACGTCGCCGACAGTCATCCGGTGATCGCCAAGCGCATCATCAGGGCGAAGGAGCGCGGCGCCAAGATCATCGTCTGCGATCCGCGCAAGATCGAGACGGCCCGTCTGGCCGATCTGTGGCTGCCGCTGAACAACGGCTCCAACATGGCGCTGGTCAACGCCTTCGCCAATGTCCTGATCAATGAAGGGCTCTACAACAAGGAGTATGTCGCCAATTACACCGAGGGCTTCGACGAGTACAAGAAGATCGTCGACAAATACACCCCCGAATACGCCGAGGCGATCACCGGCCTGCCGGCCGACGACATCCGCGAGGCGATGCGCATCTATGCCGTCGCCCCCTCCGCCACCATCCTGTGGGGCATGGGCGTCACCCAATGGGGCCAGGGCGTCGATGTGGTAAAGGGGCTGTCGGGGCTGGCGCTGCTGACCGGCAATCTCGGCCGTCCGAATGTCGGCGTCGGCCCGGTGCGCGGCCAGAACAACGTGCAGGGCAGTTGCGACATGGGCGTCCTGCCGACCGAATTCCCCGGCTACCAGAAGGTCACCGACCCGGAGATCCGCGAGAAGTTCGCCAAGGTCTGGGGTGTCGACTCGCTGCCCGGCGAGATCGGCTACCGCTTGACCGACGTGCCGCATCTGGCGGAGACCGGCAAGCTGAAGGCGATGTATGTGATGGGCGAGGATCCGGCCCAGACCGAGCCGGACCTGACCCAGGTGCGCAAGGGCTTCGAGGCGATGGAGTTCGTCATCGTCCAGGACATCTTCATGACGAAGACGGCGATGTTTGCCGATTTGATCCTGCCGGCGACCTCCTGGGGCGAGCATGAGGGGGTGTTCAGCGCCGCCGACCGCAGCTTCCAGCGCTTCACCAAGGCGGTGGATGCCAAGGGCGACGTCAAGCATGACTGGGAGATCATCAGCCTGCTCGCCACGGCGATGGGCTATCCCATGCATTACGACAACACCAAGCAGATCTGGGACGAGCTGCGCGAGTTGTGCCCGATCTTCTACGGCGTCACCTACGAGAAGATGGAGGGGCTGGGTGCCGTTCCGTGGCCGTGCCGCGACCTCGACTCGGCCGGCTCCAAGTATCTCTATGAGGGCAACGTCTTCCAGCGGCCGGGCGGCAAGGGCCTGCTGTTCGCCACCGAATGGCGTCCGCCGCAGGACCAGCTGACCGAGGAGTTCCCGCTGATCCTCTGCACGGTGCGCGAGGTCGGCCATTACTCCTGCCGCTCGATGACCGGCAACTGCGCCGCCCTGCAGACGCTGGCCGACGAGCCCGGCTATGTCACCATCAACCCGAAGGACGCCAAGGCCCTGGGCATCCGTGACCAGGAGCTGGTCTGGGTGTCGTCGCGCCGCGGCAAGGTGATCACCCGCGCCAGCGTCACCGACCGCACCAACAAGGGGGCCGTCTACATGACCTACCAGTGGTGGATCGGTGCCTGCAACGAGCTGACCATCCACGCCGTTGATCCCATTGCCAAGACGCCGGAATACAAATACGCCGCCGTCCGGGTCGAGGCGATCGCCGATCAGGTCTGGGCCGAGAATTACGTCCAGCAGGAATACGCGAAGCTGAAGGGCGGTCTCAGCAACGCGGTGACCCGTGCGGCGAAGAAGGCCCCGGCCTTCGCGTAATGTCTCCCCCTCTCCCCCCGGGGAGAGGGTAGGGGTGAGGAGGATGCGTGGCGTGGATTCTCGGTAAAGGGCGCCGTGCGATCCCCTCACCCTAACCCTGTCATGGGAGGGAACCCTGACGGTTTTCATAAGGCTTCAGCCCATGCATGAGATCGCTCTCTGCCAATCCCTGCTGGAACAGGCGATGAAGGCGCGGGAGACCAGCCCTTTCGCCAGGGTGGTCCGGGTCAGCCTGTCGGTCGGGCAGCAGAGCCGGGTACAGCCGGATGCCCTGCGTCACGCCTTCGACTTGCTCAGCCGCGATACCTTCCTGGAGGGGGCCGATCTGCGGATCGACCAGCCGCCGGGCGAGGCGTTCCGGCTCGTGGAGATGGAGGTGTCCTGACTGAAAAAGATTTGTGCGCCTACGATGCGTCGCATTGCCGCTGCGGCAGCCCGCGCGGCGACGCCGACATGTGACTCGTATCAATGATGTTGCTCGGGTCGTGATCGATAAGTTCCCGATCCACGCTTCGAAAGACGTGGTGGGAGGAGGCCCGACATGCAGGAGAAGCTTGAGTTTCTGATCGCTCTGGCGACCGAGAAGCATTTCGGCCGTGCGGCGCAGGTCTGCGGCGTGTCGCAGCCGAATCTGTCCGCGGCGATCAAGCAGCTGGAATCGACCCTCGGAGTGCCGTTGGTCGACCGTGGTGCCCGTTTCATCGGATTCACCGCCGAAGGGGAGCGGGTACTGGATTGGGCGCGGCGCATCGTCGGCGACTACAAGGCGATGCGCGCCGAGGTCGAGACGATGAAGCAGGGGCTGACCGGCACGCTGCGGCTGGTCGTGGTGCCGACGGCGCTGCCGATGGTCCAGCGGCTGACCGCCACCGTCTGGTCGATGCATCCTGGCATCAAGATCACCATCGCCTCCCACAGTTCCACCGAGATCCTGTCCAGGCTGGAGAATCTGGAGGCCGAAGCCGGCATCACCTATCTCGACAACGAACCGCTGGGCAATGTGGACGAGGTGCCGCTCTATCATGAGCGCTACCATCTGATCACGGCGGCCGACGGTCCGCTCGGCACGCGCGACAGCGTCACCTGGGAGGAGGCGGCCACCCTGCCGCTCTGTCTGCTCAACACCACCATGCAGAACCGGCGGATCATCGACCGCGCCTTTGCCGAAGCCGGAGTGCATGCTGAGCCGATGCTTGAATCCAACTCCATCGTGGTGCTGACCAATCATCTCTGCACCGGCATGTGGTCGACGATCATGCCGCGGATCATGGCGGAGTCGCTGCTGCTTCCCCCCACGATCCGGGCCATTCCCATCGTGGCGCCGGAGCTGTCGACCCTGATCGGCCTGGTGGTCGCCCGGCGCGATCCACAGCCGCCGCTGACCGCGGCCTTGATCGCCGACGCCCGCCGTCTGGCGCCCGAACTGGCGACGGTCGCCTGAGGGCAGCATGGCAGTGAACTCCAGCGCTACTCTGCCACCCCTATAGACGTGGGTATCGGGAGAAGAGGGCGCGGCAGCACGGGCAACGGATACGGCTACCGAAGGTGGTTCGAACGAGCTGGCGCCGGATTTCCGGCACGCTGGGCTGCGGCCGATACCCCATCGCCTTGTCCAGACGCTCGGCCAGTTCTGCCAAGGTCAGGTCGTGCTTCTCTTCGATCCAGCCCAGAATGAGGTCCCGGTATTCGTCGATCCGATGCGAGCGGACATTGCCACCGCGCTTGTCCGGCTGCAGGTCACCGCGTGGTCGCGCACCAGCCACCAAGCGGATTGCCGAGGAAACCCCCTCTCGAAGCCTGCCGCCGCCGCGCGGCAATCCGCTCCAGCTCGCGACTCCGACGTTCAGATCAAAGGATACCGAGCCGTTCCTTGATTTGCGGGAAGAAGCGCCGGCTGACGGGAATGTTCTGCCCGCGTCTCGTTTTGATCTCGGCCAAGCCATTCTCAAGAAAATTGATCTTCTCGATGAAATCAGTATTCACAAGATATTGCCTGTGGCAGCGCAGGAGAGAGGTTCGCTCCTGCAGGATGTGCAGGGGCAACTCGGTCGGCAGCTCGCTGCCGTCGATGGTGAACACACAGACGCCGCTGACGCCGGAAGCCACATACTCGACCTCCTCCATCCTCACCAGCTGGACATGGTGCTGTCCGAAACAGGGGAGCTGGCGGAGCTGGCGGGCCCCCGGAAGCTGGGCGATGTTCTGCGGTCCCCGGTCGCGGCGGAGCCGCTCCAGCGTCTTGTCGAGGCGTGCCTGGTTGACAGGTTTCAACAGGTAATCGAAGGCATGCTGCTCGAACGCCTGCACGGCATATTCGTCGTAAGCCGTCAGGAAGACGACGTGCGGCATCTTTTCATGATCGAGCATGCTCAACATCTCGATGCCGCTCACCCGCGGCATCTGGATGTCGAGGAACACGACCTCGGGCTTTTCCCGGTTGATCACACCAACGGCGTCGATGGCATTGCTGCATTCCGCAACGATGACGATGTCGTCAGCCTTCGAGAGGACGCGGCGAAGCTCCTTGCGGGCCAACGGCTCGTCATCGACGATGAGGACGGTGATCATTTGGACGCTGCCTCCAGCGGAACCCGGATCGTGATGCGGGTGAAGACATCCCGGTCTGACGCGACGGTAACACCATAGGACGGACCGAAACAGTTCCTGATGCGGCGGTCCACCAAACTCATGCCGAGCCCTTGTCCGGCCGGCTTCGGCTCGTAAAGACCGGCATTGTCCTGCACATCGATGACGAGCGCATCGCCGTCCTCACGGGCGCTGATCGTGACATGGCCCGGACGGAGCTGTTGCGACGTGCCATGCTTGATCGCGTTCTCGACGACGGGCTGAAGCGAGAAGGCCGGCAGCCGGACGCGGCCGAGGCTGTCGGGGATGTCGATGTCGACCGTCAGGCTGTCGGAAAAGCGCGCCCGTTCGATCTGGAGATAGGCGTTCACATGCTCGACCTCCTCGGCGAGCGATGCGATCTCATTGGGGCGCTTGAGGTTCATGCGGAAGAAGGTGGACAGGTCGCCGATCAGGTCACGGGCCTTCTCCGGCTCGTCGCAGGTGACGGCGGCGATGGTGTTCAGCGCGTTGAACAAGAAATGCGGATTGACCTGGGCGTGCAGAAGCTTGATTTCCGCCTGGGCCAGCAGCGCCTTCTGCTGTTCGTAGCGGCCGGCCAGGATCTGGCTCGACAGCAGCTTCGCGATTCCCTCGCCCAGCGTCCGGTTGATGGTGGAGAACAGCTTGGTCTTGGGCTCGTACAGCTTGATCGTGCCGATGACGTGGCTGTCCTCGCCGACCAGCGGGATGACCAGCGACGCCCCCAGCGGGCAGGTCGGGCTGATCGAGCATTGATAGGCCACCTCGTTGCCGTCGGCATAGGTGACCTCGTTGTGCGCGATGGCTTCCAGCGTGTTCAGCGACGAGATCGGCGTGCCGGGAAGATGGTGGTCGTCGCCGATGCCGATGAAGGCCAGGATCTTCTCGCGATCCGTTATCGCCACCGCTCCCACCCCGGTCTCCTCATAGATGATCCGCGCGACGGTCATGCTGTTTTCCTGGTTGAAGCCGCGGCGCAGCACGCCGTCGGCGCGTGCCGCGATGGCCAGCGCCTTGGCCGAGAACAGGCTGGACTGCCGTTCGATAAGGGCCCGGCGGTCGATCAGGATGCCCATGAACAGCGCGGCCCCCAGTGAATTGGCGATCAGTTCCGGTATCGCGATCAGCTTCACGATTTCCAGTGTCTGGTCGAAGGGTTTGGCCACCGCAAGGTCGATCAGCAACTCCAGCAGCACCCCGACGAAGGTCAGGGTGCCGGCCTTGACCGGATCGAACAGGGTGCGGGCCTTGCCCTTGCGGATGAGATGGCGGTGCATCAGACCGCCCAGCATCCCCTGTACGACGATGTCGATGCCGGCGGCGAGCGCGAAAGCCCCGCCCAGCGAATAGCGGTGCAGTCCACCGGTGATGCCGACCGCCAGCCCGACCAGCGGACCGCCGAGAAGACCGCCGAGCACCGCACCGATCGCCGGCGTGTTGGCGATGGCTTGGATCACCGGCATGCCCAGGATGGTCCCCATGATGCAGAACAGGGAGAAAATGACGTAGCAGGCCAGCTTGTGCGGCGGCCGGATCGTGGCGTGCGTCAGCGGAATGAAGATCTTCGTCCGGCTGAGGAGATAGGCCACCACCAGATAGACGCACATCTGCTGGAGAAGGACCAGCGAGAGGCCCACGGGATCAATCTGCATCGGTCAAGGCTCCCTGCACCTGCGCGTCCGGGCCGTCCGGTGCGGGCAGGCGTACAAACGGATTCTGCTCGGTTGAGGCGCTTGGTTTGACCCATTCCCGGGCGAAAGGCCAGGGAGAAGCGGCGGCAGGGACCGGGCCGGAGATGCGGCGAAACGCGCCGACGGCTCCGCCGCTCGCCGCCGGATCCCGCCGTTCCCCTCCGGCGGCCTCCGCTCATTTTTCCATTCCGCCGCTCATTTCGCTATTCCACCGCTCCTGAGTTCAGCCGGGAATTGCCAGCGGGGTGTTGATAGGCTTTCTCCAGGTCAACAAAGCGCGGCCTTACCGTGATGGCTTGAAAATCCACGATGGAAGGCATGCTGGAGGCACAAAATGGTCAGCATCTCAACGGAATCCACAAGACTCGGCAATCCTCCACTGCCGTGGACCAAGCATGATACCATGTGGATGCTTGGGCTGTTCGGAACCGCCATTGGTGCGGGAACGCTTTTCCTTCCCATCAACGCAGGCCTTGGTGGCTTTTGGCCTCTGGCGGTCATGGCGGTCATCGCCTTCCCCATGACCTATCTGGCCCATCGGGGGCTGTGCCGCTTCATCCTGTCCTCGTCGAAGCCGGGCAGTGACATCACCGAGGTGGTGACCGAGCATTTCGGCAGCACCGCGGGCAAGCTCATCACCCTGCTGTACTTCTTCACGATCCTGCCGATCCTGCTGATCTACGGCGTCGGCCTGACCAACACGGTCCAGAGCTTCATGGTGCATCAGCTGGGCATGGTTCCGCCGCCGCGCATCCTGCTGTCGCTCGGCCTGATCCTCGGGCTGATGGCCGTCATCAAGCTGGGTGAACAGATGGTCGTCCGGGTCATGAGCTGGCTCGTCTATCCCTTCGTCGTGGTGCTGATGGGCATCGGCCTGTATCTGGCCCCCGACTGGAACGGCGCGATCCTCGATCAGGTCCCGACCGCCGGACAGTTCAGCCTGACGCTGTGGCTCAGCATCCCGGCCCTGGTCTTCTCCTTCAACCACTCCCCGGCGATCTCGCGGTTCGTCGTCGCTCAGCAGAACCACTATGGCGAAGAGGCTGAATCCCAGACCACCCGCATCGAGAAATACGCGGTCGTCATGATGGTGCTGGTCGTCCTGTTCTTCGTCTTCAGCTGCGTCTTCAGCCTGAGCCCGCAGGAACTGGCCGACGCGAAGGCCCAGAACATCTCCATCCTGTCCTATCTTGGCAACAAGTTCGACAACCCGCTGATGGCGCTGCTGACCCCGGCCGTGGCCTTCGTGGCGATCACCAAATCCTTCTTCGGCCATTATCTCGGCGCCCGTGAAGGTCTGAACGGGCTGATCTCCCAGCATCTGCGCGGCCAGGGCAAACCGGTCGACGACAAGGCGATCAACCGCTTCAGCGCCCTGTTCATGGTCGCTGCCGTCTGGATCGCCGCCACCCTGAACCCCAGCATCCTCGGCATGATCGAATCCCTCTGCGGTCCCATCATTGCCGCCCTGCTCTTCATCATGCCGATGTACGCGATCCGCAAGGTGCCGGCGATGCGCAAATATGCCGGCCAGCCGGGCAACGTGGTGGTGATGTTCATCGGCAGCGTCGCGATCTCCGCCATCCTCTACTCCCTGCTCAGCCTCTGACGCCCACACCGCTTCCGCCTCCAGCAGCGCTCCGTCCAGGCGACGGGCGCCGCCGGAGGCAGCGAAGCGGAACCGCTCAAGCACCCCCTCAAGGTTTTCAGGGCCGTCCACAGGAAGGAAGCAAGCCATGATCAGCATGTTCGACCTCTACAAGGTCGGTATCGGCCCCTCAAGCTCGCACACCGTCGGACCGATGAGGGCAGCCAGGCAGTTCGTGGACGATCTGCGTTCCCTGGGCGGCATCGACGCCACCACCCGCGTCGCTGTCGACATCTACGGCTCGCTGGCGTTGACTGGCAAAGGCCATCACACCGACGTCGCCCTCATGCTGGGCCTTGCCGGGAACCTGCCGGACAGCGTTGCCATCGACACCATCCCCGCCTTTCTCCAGCAGGTGCGCAATTCGCATCGCCTGCCGCTGGGCCAGGAGGGCAGGCCGGTCGATTTTCCGCCGACCGCCATCACCTTTCACCGGTCCAACCTGCCCCGGCACGAGAACGGCATGACGATCCAGGCCTTCGACGGCGACCGGCTCCTGCTTTGCAAGACCTATTATTCCATCGGCGGCGGCTTCGTCGTCGACGAGGAGAATTTCGGCAAGCAGAGCGAAGCGGAGGTGGAGCTTCCCTATCCCTACGCCTCGGCCGCCGATCTGCTGGCCCACTGCCGCAAGGCCGGCCTGTCCTTCTCCGGCCTGATCCTGCAGAACGAACTCAGCCTGCACAGCCACCAGGAAATCCGCGATTACTTCTCCACCATCTGGCAGACGATGCGGGCCTGCATGGACCGTGGAATGACGACCGAGGGCGTGCTGCCGGGGCCGATGCGGGTTCCCCGCCGGGCCGCCCTGCTGCGCCGCCAGCTGGCGTCGTCAGAGGCGCTGTCGCGCGATCCGATGAATGTGGTCGACTGGGTGAACATGTTCGCCTTCGCGGTGAACGAGGAGAATGCCGCGGGCGGCCGTGTCGTCACCGCGCCGACCAATGGCGCCTGCGGGATCGTCCCGGCGGTGCTCGCCTACTATCACAATTTCATCAAGCCGTTGGACGACGATGCCTGTGTCCGCTTCTTCCTGGCGTCCGCCGCCATCGGCGCGCTGTACAAGCGGAACGCCTCGATCTCCGGCGCCGAGGTCGGCTGCCAGGGCGAGGTCGGCGTCGCCTGCTCGATGGCGGCCGGCGGCTTGGCCGACCTGATGGGCGGCAGTCCGGAACAGGTGTGCGTGGCTGCCGAGATCGCCATGGAGCACAATCTCGGCCTGACCTGCGACCCGGTCGGCGGGCAGGTGCAGATTCCCTGCATCGAACGCAACGCCATGGGCGCCATGAAGGCGATCAATGCGACGCGCATGGCCCTGCACCGGACAAGCGAACCGCTCGTTTCGCTCGACAAGGTCATCGAGACGATGTTCGAGACCGGCAAGGACATGGATCCGAAATACCGCGAGACCTCCTGCGGCGGCCTTGCGGTCAAGGTGGTCGCGTTGCCCTCGCGCCGGGCGCAGGACAGCGACAGCACCAACTGGGCGGCCTGACGCCGCACGCACCGAGCTGCCGATCGGAGGATCGCGAGATGAACTCAAGAGAAACCGCAACCCTCGTTGACGGCCATGCCGGGGCCGTCAGCGTCACCCTTGGCGAGACGGTCATCGGGCAGACAGCCAGCCAGTCGTGCCGGTTCACCGCGATGGAGGCCGCGCTGTGCGGTATCCTGGCTGACGACGTCATCCAGCTCGATCGTGGCACCACGGCCGGCAACCGCTCCGCCGGGGTGCAGTCCGTCTCCGATCCATGGCTCCATGCCCTGGTTTGCAGCGTGCTCGCAACCATCCTGCCTGGTGGCGGCCGACTGTGCCGGACCCTGCATCTCGACATTGAACGGACTGTCCGGCTGGAGGAGGTCATCACGGCAACCGTCACCGTTGTCGATAGAACCTCTCGGGGCATCTCCTTGGCCTGCGCTTGCACCGACGGTGATGGCACCGTCGTTGCCAGCGGCAGCGTGGAGGTCACGATCTCCGTCGAGAGAGGAGGACAGGTGCCAAGCGAAGCGAGCCGTCGCCGCAGCTACCAGGCCCTTCGTGCCAAATGCGCGGGCCTGCCGCCGTTGCGGATCGCGGTTGTCGATCCGTGCGACGCGGACACACTGACATCCACGGTGACCGCAGCCGAAGCCGGCTTGATCGAACCGGTTCTGATCGGCCCCGCAGCGCGAATCTGTTCGGTGGCAGCCCTCTGCCACCTCGACATCAGGCCGTTTCACCTGATCGGCGTCGACCATGAAGCCGCGGCGGAGGTGGCCTCCGCCCTGGCCCACACCGGCAAGGTCGAAGCGATCATGGTGGGAGGCGTGGATGACGGGGACGCGGCGAATGCGCTCATGAAGACTCAGCCCCGCTCTCCCGACAGTCTGCGCGTTCTCGGTCTTGAGGCGACCATCCTGCAGGGCGCCGAGGTCCCGATCCTCCTCACCGGAAATGCGGATGATATGGACGCCCGCCTCGCCTGCTGCGCGATCGTCTCCCAGCTCGCCGCTTCGCGCTGTGGCCGGCTCTTGGGCGCGGAATGATCGCCGCGGAATGATCGTGGTTGCCCCTGCCAAGGCGGTGCAAGGGGTGACGCCTGTTCCGCGCACTCAGCGGTTCGTCCGGGGCCGAACCGCTTTGCCTTCGCCGCGCGGATCATGGGCGCCGGATGGGCTGGCCGCATCGGCGAGGCTGATGGCGCCTGCTTGGCCGAAGATCGGCGACAGGGCCGGGAGCGGCGCCACCTCATGCCCCAGGGCGGCCAGCACCTCGATCGCGGCCTTGCCCAGGGACGCCTCGATCTTGAGGCTGTCCCGGCTGTCGGAAAATGTCTTTCCCAGAAGGAAGCGGGGCTGGCCGAGCGCCTCTTCCGGCGTCATGCCGTGGTCGATCAGGCCGGTGAGCAGCACGGATAGGGTCTGTGGCTGACCGTCGGCACCCTGTGTCCCATAGAGAAGATGGGGATTTCCAGCCTTGAGGGCGATGCCGGGGTTCAGGGTGTAGAAGGGCCGCTTGCCGGGTGCGATCTCGTTGCGGTCGCCGGGAACGGTCGAGAATGCCGCGCCGCGGTTCTGCCAGAGGATGCCGGTGTCACCGACCGGCATCCCGCTGCCCCAGTCGAAATAGGTGCTTTGGAGAACGCTGGCGCAGCGTCCCTGCTCGTCGGTGGCGGCGAAGAAGACCGTGTCGCCATGGCGGTAGGGGTGGGGCCAGTCCAGCGCGCGCCCCGGTTCGATGGCGGCAGCCTTGGCGGCGAGACGCTGCGGGTCGAGAAAGTTCCAGGGCGCCGGCTCCGACCAATCGGGATCGGCGATGAGTGGCCGGTCGAGGAAGGCCTGCTTCACCGCTTCGACCAGCAGATGATAGCGCAGCGGGCTGGTGGGGGACAGGGCCGCCAGATCGAAATGGGCGAGAATGCCCATGATCGCCAGCGTGGACAGGCCTTGCGTCGGCGCCGGTGGGGCCAGCAGGGTCAGCCCGCGATAGTCCAGGCTGGCCGGTGTCTCTTCCCGCGTCCGGGTCGCCGCCAGATCCGTGGCACCGAGGGGGGAGCCGGCGGCGGCCAATCCCTCGGCCAGCAGCTTGCCGAGCCGTCCGTCATAGAAGGACCGGTGACCGTCCTCCGCCAGCAGGGAGAGGCTGCGGGCGAGGCCGGGCTGGGTGAACGGAGCGCCGGCGACAGCGCTGAAATGATCCACGAAGCTGCCCCATTGCGGGATCTCGTCGCGGCGGAAGTCGAACCAGAAATGCTGTGAGTGGCTGGGGACATAGCCGTCCCGCGCCAGGGCGATGGCGGGGGCGAGGAGGTCTGCGAAAGGCTGGGTGCCGCCCCAGTGAGCGGCGCTGTAGGAAAGGGCATGGCCCCAGCTGTCGACCGCACAGGCCGAGGTGACTGTCGAGGCGGGGCCGCGCAGGGGAATGGCGGCGTTGTAAACGGGCAGGGTTTCCGCCGCCTGACCGATGCCGAGGAAGCAGCGCTGCCGTCCCTGCCGGTCCGCCACCAGCCAGACCGCATCGCCGCCGATTCCGCAGAAATGCGGCATGACGACGGACAGGCAGGCGGCGACGGCGACCGCCGCTTCGATGGCGGTGCCGCCCCGCGCCAGAACGGCGGCTCCGGCCTCGGAGGCCAGGGGATGCGGGCTGGTGACCATTCCGGGCCGGGCGACGTTCATATCTCTTCCCCCATCGACTGGAGCCCGGCCGTCGGTCCGGCCGGGCCTGTTTCCGTGCAATCAGTTGGTCTTGTAGGCGAGCCTGCGCTCGGCCAGTGGCGGCAGGAACCGGCGGGTGAAGACCTGGTCCGGCGTGGGCGTGGCGGTCAGCTGATAGCCTTCGACCACGATGCCGATCGAGCGGGCGAGGCGGGCGTCGTCGACATCCCCCAGGCCGAGCCTGTCGACCTCGGGCGAAAGGATGAGATGCTCGTAGGAGAAGATCATGCGGGCGCGTTCGAGGTCTTCCTTGGCCAGATTGTCGTAGGCAAGGACCGCCTTCAGCCCGGCCGCAGGATCTCCGCCGATCTCGACCGCCGCCTTGTTGACCGCGCGGACGAGGCCGGCGACGGCGGCCGGGTTGTCCCGGATCAGCTTCTGGGAAACCATCATCCCGTTGGAATAGAGGTCGAGGCCGAAGTCGCCGAACAGCAGCCAGTTGTAGTCCTTGGCCGGATCCTGGCGGTTGTTGATCAGGTTGAACCAGCTGGTGATGTTGAAGACCAGGGCGCCGTCGATGTCGCCCTTGATCAGCATCGGCTCCTGCAGGTTCGGTCCCATGTTCTCGATCGCGACCTTGGTCATGTCGACCTTGTTGAGTGCGCCGAGCACGGTCACGAGGCGGGTCGTCGGCGTGCCCTGCGCGCCGCCCAGCTTCTTGCCGAGGAGGTCGGCAGGTGTCGCGATGTTGGTCGCCTTTTTCGAGACGATGGCGAAGGGCGGCTTGTTCCACAGCTGATAGACCATGACCGGCACGTCGCCGGGTCGGGTGGCCGCATTCTGGATGATGGCGTTGATGTCGCCGAAGCCGGCGTCATAGGCGCCCGACATGATGCGGGTCACGGTGGCCGCCGACCCTTCGCCCTGGTCGATGGTGACGTTCAGCCCTTCGGCCTTGAAGTAACCCTTCTGCAAGGCCAGCAGGAAGGGCGCGTCGGAGCCCTGGGTCTTCCAGCCGAGCGTGAATTTGATGGGGGTGTCGGCCAACGCCGGCCCGCTCAGGCAAAGGCCGAGCGCAAGCGTCGCGAGAAGCTTTTTCAACATGGCAGGCTCCGTTTCGGGGGAATGGTCAGGCGGAAGCAAAGCCCTGCCGGCGGGTCGCCCAGCCGGTGACGCGCGCCTCGACGAGCGAGAAGGCGACGTAGAGCAGGATGCCGAGGGTCGCGAGCAGGAAGAGGCCGGCGAAGACGAGCGGCACGTCGAAGTTCGAGGAGGCCGTCATCATCACGTTGCCGATGCCCTTGTTGGAGGCGACGGTTTCGGACAGCACGCTGCCGACGAAGGCGAAGGTGACGGCGATCTTCAGCGAGGCGAAGAAGAAGGGCATCGTGCGGGGCAGGCCGACGTTCCACAGGATGTCGAGCCTGCTGGCCCCGAGCGACTTCAGGACGTCCTCCAGCTCCGGCTCGGTGGTGGCGAGGCCGGTCGCGATGTTGACGACGATGGGGAAGAAGCACATCGCGAGCGCGGTGAGGATGGCCGGCGTAGCGCCCGATCCGAACCACAGCACGAAGATCGGCACCACGGCGACCTTGGGGATCGAGGAGAAGCCGATCAGCAGGGGATAGACCGTGTCGTAGGCGGTGCGCGAGACGCCGATGGCCGCCCCGATGACCACCCCGACGGTGACGCCGAGGATGAAGCCGATCATGGTGGTCCACAGGGTTTGCAGCACATGGGGCCAGAGGATGCCGAAGCGCGCGGCCAGCGTGGCGAGGACCTGGGTCGGGCGGGGCAGGACCAGATCGGAGACCTGGAGGACGAGGCAGAGGATCTCCCAGGCCGCGAAGAAGCCGAGGATGAGGATCGCCGCCCACAGACGGCGGCGCAGCTCGTAGCTCATGGCTCAGGCCCCCCGGATGGCGGTGTCGCTGCGCGCATCGATGATGAGATCGCGCAGGCGCTGGTTGAGGGCGACGAAATCGGCGTCGAAGGTCATCTCGACCGTGCGCGGCCGGGGGAAATCGACGGCGCTGTCGTCGATGATGCGGCCGGGACGCGCGCTCATCACGCAGATGCGCGAGGCGAGGAAGCCGGCTTCCTTCAAATCGTGGGTGATGAGCAGGACGGTCGGCCTGCGCTTCAGCCACAGCGATTGCATCGTCCCCCACAGCTCCTCGCGGGTGAACTGGTCGAGCGCGCCGAACGGCTCGTCGAGCAGCAGCAGGCTCGGTTCATGGACGAGGGCGCGACAGAGGTTCGCGCGTTGCAGCATGCCGCCCGACAGCTGCCAGGGGTAATGGTTGGCGAACTTGTCGAGCCCGACATCGGCCAGCAGGGCATGGACGCGGTCGCGGTATTCCGTCCTGCGCTTGGCACGGTAGTCGGCGCGGAAGGGGCGTACGATCTTCAGCGGCAGCATGACGTTCCGCTCGATGGTGAGCCAGGGCAGCATGGTCGGGTTCTGGAAGGCCATGCCGATGCGCAGGGCCTTGGCCCCCACCTCGCGCCCGCCGACGATCACGGCCCCCCGGGTCGGGTTCAGCAGGCCGGCCGTCAGCCGCAGGATCGTCGACTTCCCGCAGCCCGACGGGCCGACCAGGGCGACGAAGTCACCTTCGGCGATCCGCAGGTTCGTCTCCTGCAAGGCTGCGACCGTCCTGCCCGGCTTGCCGAACGAAACGGCGGCCTGCGAAAGCTCGACGGCAATGGAAGGGGCAATGGAAGGGGCGATGGAAGAGTGGCCTTGCTGGCTGGCGTGGGATGGGGACATGCGGCGCACCTCGTGACGGATCGGTGAAACTGTATGCAACGAGTGCGCCAGTTTTCCTGACAGCTTAAGCTTCATGGGAGAGAGGTCAGGCATTGCGCCGATAAAAGTGCATACAGTTTTTGCATGCATTTATTTTATGCAGTGTGGTGTCGCCCCTGCATTCAAATGCGGCATCTGGCGAGTTGCATTCCCATCCGGCCTCGCTTATGGAAGGCGGAGCAGGCGGGGGCAGTGATGACCGAGGAAAAGCGCGAGCAAAAGCGTTCAAGGAAAACCGGAGGCGACCGTGTCGCGGCGATCTGCACGGCCCTGCGGCGTGCGATCATCGAGCGGGCGCTGTCGCCGGGAGACCGGCTGCCCGAGGATTCGCTGGGCGAACGTTTCGGCGTCAGCCGGACTATCGCCCGCAGCGCGCTCGGGCAGTTGGCGGCGGAGGGGCTCGTCGATCTGCGCCGCAACCGCATCGCCGTGGTCGCGGTGCCCTCCTTCGAGGATGCCCGCGACATCTTCGACATCCGCGTCGATCTGGAGCGTCAGGTCGTCCGGCATCTGGCCGGCAAGCTGACCGAGGCCCAGGTGAAGCAGCTGAAGGCCATCGTCGAGGCCGAACATCAGGCCCGGCACGGTGCCGAGGGGATTTCGATCCGCCTTGCGACGGAGTTCCATGTCCGGCTGGCGGAAATGACCGGAAAGCCGGTTCTTATCCGTTATGTGACGGAGATCTGTTACCGCGCGGGACTGTCGCTGGCCGTTTTCAGCCGGCCCCATTCGTCGGAATGCGCAGTCAACGAGCATCTGGAACTGATCGAGGCGATCCGGACCGGCCCTGCCGACAAGGCCTGCGCCCTGATGGACGAGCATCTGGAGGCCGTGGCCTCCCGCGCGCTGCTGCAAAGCTCCGGCGCCAGGAGCCGCGACCTCATGGACATCCTGGCGCCCTATACCGAATAAGGGCGCCAGGGTCAGCGGTTGGCGGGTTCCGGGTCAGCGGGCGCAGGAGGGATCGAGGATCCATTCGGCGCTGTCGTTCCAGACATCGGTTTCGACGATCAGCCCGTCCCGCACCAGGAAGCGGTCGACATAACGGTTGTTGTCGAAGGGCGTGCCGTCCGGCCAGGCGCCGTACAGGTAGCCGAGGCTGTAGACGATGGTTTCCGTTTCCCCCGGCACCACGTCATAGCGCTCGATCCGCTTCTTCACCCATTTGTAGCGGGCGGCGTTGAAGCCAGTCGGCCCGCTGGGGGTGTCGAAGACGCGATGCCCGGTAAAGCGGCAGATGAAACCCGGCGCCACGTATTTGGCCGCGCGTACGGGATCGGGGGCCATCGACGCCGCCAGATACTCCTTCACGGCTTGCAGATCGCGTTCGGTCGTCTCGTTCATTTTGGGCCTCCGTAAGTGTCTTCACATTGGTATCAAAAGTGCATGCGATTTTCGCATGCAAACGACACGCCGGATTTTGAGATGACGCAGAACCAGAGCTTCGATCTCCTCCTGCGCAACGCCCGCCTGAGGGAAGGGGAGGGCTTGCAGGACATTGCCGTCCGTCACGGACGGATCGCCGCCATCGGCCCCGCCCTGGCCGGCACCGCTGCCCTTGATGAGGATGTCGGCGGGCGCCTCGTCCTGCCGGGGCTTGTCGACACGCACATCCATCTCGACAAGTCCTGCCTGCTCTGCCGCTGCCGCGATGCCGGCGGCGGGTTGAGGGGAGCGATCGCTGCGGTTTCCGGCCTGAAGAGGGCCTTCACGACCGAGGATGTCTACGCCCGCGGTGCCCGCACCCTGGAACGCGCGATCACGCAAGGCACCATGTTCCTGCGGGCCCATGTGGAACTCGATCCCCTGGTTGGGCTGCGCAGTTTCGAGGCGATGAAGCGGCTCAAGCGGGAGTATGCCTTCGCCGTCGATCTGTCCATCTGCGTCTTCCCACAGGAGGGGATGACCCACGACCCGGCGGTCGAAGGGTTGCTGACCCAGGCCCTGGCGGAGGGGGCCGATCTGCTGGGCGGCTGTCCCTACACCGATGCCGATCCGTCCTTGCAGATGGAGCGGATCTTCGCCCTGGCGGTGGCGCATGACGTCGATCTCGATTTCCATCTGGATTTCGATCTCGACCCCAGCTGGTCCCATCTGGAGGAAATCTGCCGACGGACGATGGCGGCGGGCTGGCAGGGGCGGGTCGCCGTCGGCCACGCCACCAAGCTCGCGGCTATCGACGATGCCGCACTGGCGCGGATGATCGCCCTTCTGGCCGATGCCGGGGTGGGGGTGACGGCCCTGCCCGCGACGGATCTCTATCTGAATGGGCGCGATGCCGGCCATCGCGCGCCGCGCGGGGTGGCGCCGGTCCACCTGCTGGCGGAAGGCGGCGTCACCGTCTCGGTCGCCACCAACAATGTCCTGAATCCCTTCACGCCCTTCGGCGACGGCTCTTTGCTCCGGATCGGCAATCTCTACGCCAACCTCATGCATCTGGGGCCCGAGAGCTTCGGCGATTGCCTGGAGATGATCTCGACCGGGGCCGCCCGGCTGATGCGGATCGCGGATTACGGGATCATGGTCGGCGGGCGGGCGGACCTGATCGTGCTCGATGCCGATGACGAGGCCGATGCCTTCGGCGGCATAGCGCCCCCTCTCATGGGGTTCAAGCATGGCCGCAGGAGTTTCGTCAGGCCTGCCGCCATGCTGGTCAGACCGTAGCCTTGAGCCGGCGCCCGACTGGTTGCCGGAACTGGATGCGGGGAGGGGACGGTCAGTCCTGCATCAGCGGTGCGCGGGTCGGGGCGTCGGCCAGAAGGTCTTGCGGCAACCCGATCTCGATGGCCAGCCCCCCCTGCGGGGCGCTGGTGGCCATGACCATTCCGCCGTGAGATTCGACGGCGCGGCGGGCGATGGCGAGGCCGAGACCGAAACCCGCCGTCGCCGGGGCCGT
The DNA here is from genome assembly GCF_004923295.1 of Azospirillum sp. TSH100. Lineage (NCBI taxonomy): Bacteria > Pseudomonadati > Pseudomonadota > Alphaproteobacteria > Rhodospirillales > Azospirillaceae > Azospirillum > Azospirillum sp. TSH100. Next base: position 493,772 of record NZ_CP039635.1, on the reverse strand, counting down.
GGCATCCAGGCGCAGGAAAGGCTCGAATATCTTGTCGAGCATGTCCTCCGGCACGCCGGGGCCATGGTCGACGACGCTGACCCGCAGGCCTCCCTGGCCGGTGGCGGCCGTGACCTCGACAACAGTGCCCTCGGCGGTGAACTTCACCGCATTGCGGATGATGTTCTCGAAGGCCCGGCACAGCACCTCGGCCGCGACGGTGCAGACGAACGGACCGTCGGCCGTCAGCCGGACGCCGCGGCCGCAGGCTTCCGCCTCGAAGGCGGCATCGTCGACGATGGCGGCCAGCAGCTCGATCAGATCGACGCGCTCGCGGGAAATCACCTCGGAGCCGACCTCCAGCCGCGCCAGGGTCAGAAGCTCCCCGACCATGGCGTCTAGCCGGTCCGCCTCGCGGTCGATGCGCTCGACCATGGCGGCGGTCTTGCCCGGATTCTGACGCAGCAGGCCGATGGCCGCCTGCATGCGGGTCAGCGGCGAGCGCAGCTCGTGCGAGATGTCGTGCAGCAGGCGCTGGCGCCCCTCCACCAGCTGCTGGAGCCGGTCGGCCATGCGGTCGAAATCGCTGCCGAGTGCGGCGATCTCGTCGCGCCGCCCGCCCATGCGGTGGCGGACGCGGGTGGTGAAGTCGCCGCGCGACACGGCATGCAAGGCCCAGCTCAGCGTGCGCAGCGGACGCGACAGATACCAGGCGAGCACGCTGCTGAACAGCAAGGCCACCAGGCCGCCCGACACCAGCGGAATCAGGATGGACGGCTGGGGTTTGAGCGTCCAAACCGAGTCCAGTGCGGTGACGAGCGTGAAACGGCGGCCGTCATCGGCCTGCACGCTGCGGCTATAACCGGTCAGCGCGGCGGGGGAGCCGACCAGACGGCGGCCGTCATCGGTGAGCAGGGCCACCGGGGGGGCCGCCGGATCGGCGTTCCAATCGGCGATGGTGGCCACGGCGGCGTCCGTGCCCGACCGCTTGAGCAGGCCTTCCGCCGTCGACAGCAGAACCCCGGTCCGCACCGAGTCCAGATTGTCCATCGCATCGCGATAGCCGGCCAGATGCAGGTAGAAGACGCCGACGACGAAGGACAGCAGCATCGCCAGCCACAGCGACAGGAACAGCTTCCAGAACAGACCGCCCCGGCCGGGGCGGAGCAGGCGGGAAACGGGATTGGCCATGGTCAGTCGGTCACCAGCTGATAGCCCATGCCGCGCACCGTCTGGATCCAGGACCGGCCGTCGCCGCGGGTGCCGAGCTTCTGCCGAATGCTGCTGACATGGACGTCAATGCGCCGGTCGAACGGGCTGAGCGGGCGGCCGAGCGCCCGCTGCGACAGCTCCTGCTTGCTGATCAGATGGCCGGCGCCGCGGGCCAGAACCTCCAGCAGGTTGAATTCGGTGCCGGTCAGGTCGAGCGTCCGGCCGTCCAGCGTCGCCGTGCGGCTGCCAGGGCACAGCAGCAGCGGCCCGGCCTCGACGGTGGCGCCGGCCGCCGCTGGTGCCGGCTGCGGCTCGGTGCGGCGCAGGATGGCGCGCAGGCGCGCCACCAGCTCGCCCGGGGTGCAGGGCTTCGGCACATAGTCGTCGGCGCCGAGGTCCAGACCGGTGATGCGGTCGATGTTGTCGCCGCGCGCCGTCAGCATCAGCACGGGAACGCGGCTGGACTGGCGGATGCGGCGCAACGTCTCGATCCCGCTGAGGCGCGGCATCATCACGTCCAGCACCACGATGGCATAGCCGCCGCCAAGCGCCGCGGCCACGCCGTCCTCGCCATTGTGGACGGCATGGCCCTCGAAGTTCTCCTGCGCCAGATATTCGACGAGCATCGCCGTCAGCTCGACGTCGTCGTCGACAAGCAAGACCTTGATCATGCCACACACTCGATCCGGCAAGGCGGGGCTGTCAACGGCGATGAACTTCCGGAAAAGCGGTATCCTGCGACTTTTACCCAACTTTACGCTCACTTAACCCAGCTTGACACGAGGCCGCGCTATATCGGGCCGACCGATATGCTGATGGATCTTTGTGCGGGATGGGCAGTCTGTTTCGAAACGCCGCGGCGTTGGCCGCGGTCCTGATGCTGGGGGCTTGCGCGGTCGGGCCGGATTATGGCACGCCGGTGGCGGCGACGACCGCATGGTCGGCGCCGCTGCCGGCCCGCCTGGGCACCGCATCGCTGGTGGGGTGGTGGGACAGTTTCCACGACCCGGTGCTGACCGGACTGCTCGGCGCAGCGGAGGCGGACAGCCCGACGTTGGCCCAAGCGTGGGCGTCGATTGCCAAGGCGCGCGCCACGGTGGCACAGGACCGCGCCGGCCGGCTGCCCACCGTGACTGCCGGCGGGTCGGCGCAGCGGGCGAAGCAGTCGGCGCTGGGCGGGACCGCCACCACGAACACGCTGTCCGGGACGCTCGACGCCTCGTGGGAACTCGACCTGTTCGGCAAGCTGCGCCGCACCCAGGAGGCCGCCGAGGCGCGGGTCGAGGCGCGGACCGACGACTGGCACGACGCCAGCGTCTCGCTGGCCGCCGAGGTCGCCGACGATTATGTGCAGTACCGCGCCTGCCGGCTGCTCGCCCGCGCCTATGCCGATCAGGCGGCATCGCAGGCCGACACCGCGCACGCCACCGCCACCAGCATGCGGGCCGGTTTCACCTCTCCGATCAACGGGGCGCTGGCCGAGGCGAGCGCCGCCAGCCTGCGCGCCAGCGCCGTCGCGCAGCAGGCCGAATGCGACTTGTTGGTGAAGGCGCTGGTGTCGCTGACCGGGCTGGAGGAAGCCGACCTGCGCCGCCGGATGCGGGAGCCGGCCGACGCACCCCCGCCCTTGCCCGCTCCGGAGGGCTTCGCCGTCGACAGCGTGCCGGCGGCGGCGCTGGCGCAACGGCCCGACCTTGCTTCGCTGGAGCGGGAACTGGCGGCGGCCAGCGCGGAGATCGGCGTTGCGGAGGCCGACCGCTATCCCAGCCTGTCCTTCAGCGGCGAGATCGCGCGGTCCGGCACGGCGCTGGGCAGCCTGATGACGACATGGTTGCTGGGCTCCTCGCTGACGGCGCCGCTGTTCGACGCCGGCAAGCGGGCTGCCGCGGTGGACAGCGCGCAGGCGGCTTACGATTACCAGCTGGCCGCCTACCGCAGCGGGGTGCGCACCGCCATCCGTGATGTGGAGCAGGCGCTGGTCCGGCTCGACGCCGCCACCCGGCGCACCGGCGACGTCCGCACCGCCGCCCAGGGCTATCGCACATATTTCGAGGCGACCGACCGCAACTGGCGGGCCGGTGGCGCCAGCCTGCTCGACCGCGAGGAGGCGCTGCGCAACGCGCTGAACGCCGAGATTTCCCTGATCACCGTGCAGCGCGACCAGATCGAATACTGGATCGCCCTCTACAAGGCGCTGGGCGGCGGCTGGCAGGCGGGAACGCCGGCCAGGGGCCCCGTCCAGGCCGCCCCAGCAGACACCCGGAAAAGCGGAGACGCATCGTGAGCCTCCTCACCCGCAGGCAGATCATCGGATTTGCGGCCGGACTCGGGCTGGCCGCCATCGCCGGCCTTGCCGCCGCGTGGGCCGTAACACAGTCGGGAGCCCCGGCCGGACCCCAGAGCGGGACGGCGCAGGAGGGTACCGTCACGCAATCCGCCCCGCGCAACAGCGTGCTGACCGTCACCGCCACCGTTCCAAGCCGGGAGGACTGGCCGCGGACCCTGCCGGCCAGCGGCGCCCTGGCGGCGTGGCAGGAGGCGGTGATCGGCGCCGAGACCGGCAACCTGCGCATCACCCAGCTGTTCGCCGACGTCGGCACCGAGGTCAAGCGCGGACAGGAGCTGGCGCGGCTGGCGCAGGACAGCGTGCAGGCCGACATCCGCAAGCAGGAGGCGCTGGTGGCCCAGGCCAGGGCATCGCTCGCCCAGGCCCAGGCGAACGCCAAACGCGCCCGGCTGGTCAAGGGCAGCGGCGCGCTGTCGGACCAGCAGGTGACCGATTATCTGATCACCGAGGAGACGGCCAAGGCCAGCCTCGCTTCGGCGGAGGCCGATCTGGACAGCAGCCGGATCACACTGGCGCGGACCAGCATCCGGGCGGTGGATGACGGGGTGGTGACCTCGCGCTCCGCCACGCTGGGCAGCGTGGTGTCGGCGGGGACCGAGCTGTTTCGCCTGCAACGGCAAAGCCGGGTGGAGTGGCAGGCGGAGCTTGACGCCCGTCAGGTGCCGCAGGTCCGGCTTGGCCAGACCGCGCGGGTGATCCTGCCCGACGGGCGGACGGTGGAGGGAACGGTGCGGCAGGCGGCCCCGGCGCTCAACAGCGGCACCAGCCGTGGCATCGTCTATGTGGCGCTGCCCGCCGGAAGCGGCGCGCTGGCCGGCGGCTATGCCAGCGGCGGCATCGACCTGGGCAACAGCCCGGCGCTGACCCTGCCGCAATCCGCCGTGGTTCTGCGCGACGGCCGGTCGCAGGTCTTCACCATCGGCGACGACAACCGGGTGACGCGGCGGATCGTCGCCACCGGACGACGGCAGGCCGACCGGGTGGAAATCATGTCCGGCCTGTCCGCCGACGCGCAGGTGGTGGAATCGGGCGGCGCCTTCCTGTCCGACGGGGCGACCGTCACCATCGCGACGCCGCCATCCGCCGGCGCCGGACGCGGCCCGACCGACGTCGCCGCCCTGCCGGCACCCGTTACCGGGGAACGCTGACCATGAACCTGTCCACCTGGTCGATCCGCAACCCGGTTCCGTCGCTGCTTCTGTTCATACTGCTGAGCCTGCTCGGCCTGATCGGCTTCAACCGGCTAGGCATCCAGCAGTTCCCCGACATGGACCTGCCCACCGTCACCGTCAGCGCCTCGCTGGAGGGGGCGGCACCGGCGCAGCTGGAAACGGAGGTCGCCCGCAAGATCGAGGACAAGCTCGCCTCGCTGAGCCGGGTCGAGCACATCACCTCCACCATCACCGACGGCTCCGTCTCCATCAGCGTCTCCTTCGACATCGACAAGAACGGCGAGGAGGCACTGAACGAGGTGCGCAACGCGGTGGACGGCGTCAAGGCCGACCTGCCGGGGAGCATGGCCTCGCCCAGCGTGTCGAAGGTGACGGCGGAAACCCGCGGGCTGCTGACCTACAGCGTCCGCTCCGACCGGCTGGACGAGGTGGACCTGTCCTGGTTCATCGACAACGACGTGACCAAGGCGGTGCTGTCGGCCAAGGGCGTGGCCGGCGTGAGCCGGATCGGCGGCATCGCCCGCGAGGTCCATGTCGATCTCGATGCGGCGCTGATGGCCGGGCTGGGGGTGACGCCGGCCGACGTGGCGACCGTGCTGAAATCGGTGCAGGCCGACAATTCCGGCGGGCAGGCGGAGGTCGGCGGCAAGCGGCAGTCCCTGCGCACGCTGGGCGCCGTCGGCACGGTGGAGGAGGTCGCCGCCATCGCCGTCCCGCTGGCGGACGGGCGGCACATCCGGCTCGACCAGTTGGCGCGGGTGAGCGACGCCCATGCCGACCGCAGCACCCGCGCCTTCCTCGACGGCCAGCCGGTGATCGCCTTCCAGATCACCCGCAGCAAGGGCTTCTCCGACGTCGGCGTTGCGGAGGCGGCGCGCAAGGCGGTGTCCGCCTTCGCCGCCGCCCACCCCGAGGTGACGATCACCGAGGCCAGCACCACGGTCACGCCGATCCTGGAGAATTACCACGGCTCGATGCATCTGCTGCTGGAAGGGGCGGTCCTGGCGGTGGTGGTGGTCTGGTGGTTCCTGCGCGACTGGCGGGCGACGCTGATCGCCGCGGTGGCCCTGCCGCTGTCGATCCTGCCGGCCTTCGGCGTCATGCATCTGCTTGGCTTCAGCCTGAACATCGTTTCACTGCTGGCGCTGGGGCTGGTGGTCGGCATCCTGGTGGACGACGCCATCGTCGAGGTGGAGAACATCGCCCGCCATATGCTTCAGGGCAAATCGGCCCGCGACGCGGCGATGGAGGCGGCGGACGAGATCGGGCTGGCGGTGATCGCCACCACCTTCACCCTGGTGGCGGTGTTCCTGCCGACCGCCTTCATGGGCGGCATTCCGGGCCGCATCTTCCGACAGTTCGGCGTGACGGCGGCGGTGGCTGTGCTCGCCTCGCTGCTGGTGGCGCGGCTGCTGACCCCGATGATGGCGGCACAGTTCATGAAGGCACACCCGGCGAACGAGCGCGACGGCCGGCTGATGCTGACCTATCTCGCCGCGGTGCGGGCCTGCCTTCGCCATCCCTGGCGGACGGCCTTCGCCGCACTCGCCTTTCTCGCCCTGTCGGTGACGATGATCCCGCTGCTGCCCACCGGCTTCCTGCCGGCCCAGGACGACGCGCAGAGCCAGGTGACGCTGACCCTGCCGCCGGACGCCGAACTGGACGACACCACCGGCCTCGCCTTGCGGGCCGATGCGCTGCTGCGCCGCATGCCGGAGGTGAGGAGCGTGTTCACCGCGGTCGGCACGGCGACGATGGGCGGCGGCGGCATGGACGCCACCACCACGACCAGCCCGCGCACCGCGTCCCTGACGGTGGATCTGGTCGCCCGGTCGGAGCGGCGCCGCAGCCAGGCGGCGATCGAGGCGGAGATGCGCAGCCTGCTGCGCACCCTTCCCGGCGGGCGGATCGAGGTCGGGCGCGGCGGCAACGGCGAACAGTTGCAGATCACGCTGGCCGGCGACGACCCGACCGCCCTGCAACAGGCCGCCGACGCGGTCGAGGCCGATCTGCGCCGCCTGCCCGGCATCGGCAACGTCACCTCCGGCGCGGCCCTCCAGCGCCCGGAGGTCCAGATCAGGCCGGATTTCGCCCGCGCGGCGGCATTGGGCGTGACCTCGCAGGACATGGCGGACGCGGTGCGGATGGCGACCTACGGCGACTATTCCTCGTCGATCGCCAAGCTGAACCTGCCGCAGCGCCAGATCGCCGTGCGGGTGCGGCTCGACCCGGCGGTCCGCACCGACTTGTCGGCGTTGGGCCAGCTGCGGGTGAAGGGCGGCAACGGAACGGTGGCGCTCGCCTCCGTCGCCGGGATCGGCTTCGGCAGCGGACCGTCGCAGATCGACCGCATCGACCGCTCGCGCAACGTCACCCTGTCGGTGGAACTGGCCGGCCGTGCTCTGGGCGAGGTGATGCGGGAAGCCAAGGCGATGCCGTCGATGAGGGCGCTGCCCGCCTCGGTCCATCTGGTGGAGCAGGGGGAGCTGGAACGGATGAGCGAGCTGTTCGGCAGCTTCGGCACCGCGATGGCGGTCGGCATCTTCTGCATCTATGCGGTGCTGGTGCTGCTGTTCCACGAGTTCCTGCAACCGGCGACCATCCTGGCGGCGCTGCCGCTGTCGGTGGGGGGCGCCCTGTTCGCGTTGCTGGTGGCGGGGATGAGCTTCTCCATGCCGACCGTCATCGGATTGCTGATGCTGATGGGCATCGTCACCAAGAACTCGATCCTGCTGGTGGAATATGCGGTGATGGCGCGGCGGGACCATGGGTTGGGTCGGGTGGATGCGCTGATCGACGCCTGCCATAAGCGGGCCCGCCCGATCCTGATGACCACCATCGCCATGGGCGCCGGCATGATGCCGATCGCGCTGGGGTTGGGCGCCGATCCCAGCTTCCGCCAGCCGATGGGCGTGGTGGTGATCGGCGGGCTGCTGACCTCGACCATCCTCAGCCTGCTGGTCATCCCCGCCCTGTTCCTTCTGGTCGACGACCTGTCGCGCTGGATCGCCGGCTGGTTCGCGCCGAGGGCGGCGGCAACGACGACCTGAAGTCCGGCGGCGGCGCACCGCCGGGTTCGGCCGCCGGGAACCGTATATGGACGCCCCCTTTGCCAACCGGAGCCCGCACAGTGTTCACGACGGAAAATCTTCAGGGCGCCGCATCCCGTCCCGGCTTTGGCGGTGCGATGACGACGACCCTTCCACGCCTGCTTCTGGTCGACGACGACGTCGACTTCGTCGAGATGATGAAGGAGTATCTCGAACCGGAAGGGTTCCGGGTCGATGCCGCCCATGACGGACGGATGTTCCGTTCGCTGATGCCGCAAAGCGCCGACCTGATCCTGCTCGACGTCATGCTGCCGGCCGCGTCCGGCTTCGACCTGCTGCGGGAGTTCCGCCGCCTGTCGAACGTGCCGGTCATCATGCTGACGGCCAAGGACAATGACGTCGACCGCGTGGTCGGGCTGGAGATCGGCGCCGACGATTACGTCTCCAAGCCTTTCAACCCGAGGGAACTGGTCGCCCGCATCCGCGCGGTGCTACGCCGGACGGGGGCGGAACGGACGGGTCCGGAACCGGTTGGCACGTCAGCGGCCATTTCCTCTCACGCCGACACGGCGACGCCCCGGCTCCGCGTCGGCGACGTCGAATTGGATCCGGCGGCACGGCAAGCCTGGTGCCGGGCGGCGGCGCTGGAGCTGACGACGGCGGAGTTCAACCTGCTTGACCGGTTCCTGCGGCAGCCCGGACAGGTGGTCAGCCGCGACGACCTGTCGCTCGCCGCCTTCGGCCGCCAGATCAGCAACAAGCTCGACCGGAACGTCGACGGTCTGGTCAGCAAGCTTCGCCGCAAGCTCGATCCCGACGGCGGGGGCGAGGAACGCATCAAGACGGTCCGCAACGCCGGCTATCTCTATGTGCTGTCGATCCAGGCCGGACGCTGAGCCTTGGCCCGGTCCCTGTTCGCCAAGATCCTGCTGTGGTCGGTGGTCGTGCAACTGCTGTCCGTCGGCACCATCCTGACGCTCGTCACCTATTACCTGCCGGAATCGCAGCAGGCGGTGGACAACGCCTTTCAGCTGTATGCCGACACGGCGGTTGCGCTTTACGAACGGTTCGGGCCGGAGGCGGTGGACAACTTCCTCGCCAGCAGCGGGGAGAGTACACTTCTGCACCTCAACCTGTCGGCGTCGGACACCGGTTCCGGCGGCGGGACCGGCACGGATTGCGGCCCGCACGGCGAGCGCGAAACCCGCATCCTCGCCCGCGGCCATGGCGGGGCCTATTGCCTGACCGTCCGGTCCAAGACCGGCGGCGACCTGCCGTCTCCGGCCGAGGACCGGCGCTCCCGCATGCAGATCCTCCTGCTGGTGGAACTGTCGGCCTGCCTCGCGCTGAGCTATGCCATCGCCCGCTATCTGTCGCGTCCGATCTCCCAATTGCGGCGGACCGCCGGGCGGCTGGCGAAGGGCGATCTGTCGGCCCGCGTCGGTCCGCGCTTCGCCCGCCGCCGCGACGAGGCCGCCGATCTGGTCCGCGAGTTCGACCTGATGGCCGATCGGATCGGCGCCCTGGTCACCGCCCAGCGGCGTCTGATCGGCGATGTCTCGCACGAGATCAAATCGCCGCTCGGGCGCCTCAGCATCGCGCTGGAACTGGGAAAGCGGGAGGCTGGTGACCATGCTCCCCGGCAGTTCGACCGCATGCGGCGGGAAATCGACAACATCGCACGTCTGGTCGAAGAACTGCTGACCCTGGCCCGGCTCGATTCCGCCAGCGCCAGCCTGCCCGACGAACGGTTCGATCTGGGGGATCTGCTGGCCGACGTCGCCGCCGACATCGCCTTTGAAATGCCGGACCGGGCCGGCGACCTTGCGCTCGACTCCGTCGACCAGCCGGTTCCGGTGCGGGGCGACCGCAGCCTGATGGGGCGGGCGATCGGCAATGTGGTGCGCAACGCCGTTTTCTACACGATGCCCGGCGCCCGCATCAGCCTGTCCTGCACCAGTGAGGCGGGGCGGAGCCGCGTCGTCATCGCCGACCAGGGGCCTGGCGTGCCCGAACCGGCACTGCCGCGCCTGTTCGACCCGTTCTACCGGACAGACGACGCCCGGAACCGCCGCACCGGCGGCACTGGCATCGGTCTGGCGATCTGCCGCAGCGCCGTTCTGCTGCATGGCGGCACCGTCGCCGCGTCCAATCTGGCGCCGCACGGCTTGTCCGTTGTGATCGAACTGCCACAGATCGTTGCCGAGATCGCTGCACGGCAGGACTCGACACAACTCCACAAATCCCTGGTCTAGTGTTTACAGGACGTCGGGTGCCGCCAGCCTGTCGGACGCAAAAGCCGGGAGCCATGATCGTGAGGCTGATCGCCATCGCCGTTGCCATCGTTGCGGGAACCATCGCGGGCCTGCCGGTCAGCGCTCCCGCATGGGCTGTCTCCGCCAGTCACGACTACGGCAATGCCCCTGCCGCTGGGGCACGGGGCGGGCGCGATGCCGAGTATAATTTCTCCGGCAAAGGCTTCAATTTCTCGATCAGCCGGCCGACGAACGACGACGATTCCCCGCGCGCGCAAGGCAGCCGGCCGCAGCAAGACCAGAATGACCGCTCCTGGTTCGACCGGCTGCGCCAGACGATCGAGGATCTGTTCCGCGGCTGACGCGCGGCGCAGGTCCAAAGACAGTCGCCCTCCATTCCGTCTCCACCAGAGTCGCCAGCACTCGATCCAACTCGACACAACTCCGTCGATCCCGCCGCTAAGGTCTGGGCATCGGAATTGCTGTGGAGATGCAGCCATGAGCGAACGTTTGCTGGCACGGACGGCGATGGTGGGCGGGGTCGTCTTCGCCATCCTGTCATTCGCCGATCTCAATCCTGGTTCGGCGGATGTCTGGTTCCGTCAGGCGTCGCACCAGCTCGGCGAACAACTGGGCATCGTCCGGTCCCGTCCCGCCGACCGGGAGCGGCCGGACGGACAGTCTGTCCAAGCGCTCGACCGCGCCCATCAGACGCTTCGACCGGACGGCACCCGGCAGTCGCCGGTCGCCTGGCCGTGATCGTCCGGTGAGCGCGCCGCTGATCACATGATCGATCGCACGGTTGATCGGCAGGTCCGCGCAACCCTTTTTCGCTATGCCGACTTCAGAATCCCCGGTGCGATGCGGCGGAGGGATCATCCGCCGCATCGCACCGGTCTCCATCGCATGAGCGCGGTGACTCAGGCGCCGAGCTTCGGCACCATGTGTGTGTCGAGCGCCACGCAGATATTCTTCGTCTCCATGTAGAAATCGAAGCTGTAGTCGCCGCCGTCACGGCCGATGCCGCTGGCCTTCATGCCGCCGAAGGGGGTGGGCAGGTGACGGTTGTTCTCCGAATTGATCCACACCATGCCGGCATCCAGCTTCAGCGCCACGCGGTTGGCACGGCCGACGTCGCTGGTCCAGACATAGCCGGTCAGCCCATAGGCGACATCGTTCGCCACCGCGACCGCCTCAGCCTCGTCCTTGAAGGGAATGGCAGTCAGGACCGGACCGAAGATTTCCTCCTGGGCGATGCGCATGCGGTTGTGCGCGCCGGTGAACAGCGTCGGACGGACGTAGTTGCCGCCGGCGCCGGCCTCCCCGGCGCGGACGCCGCCGACCTTCACCGTCGCGCCGTCCTCCCGCGCGATGGCGGAGTAACCCAGAACCTTGTTCAGATGACGTTCGTGCACCAGCGGACCCACCTCGGTGGCGGGATCCAGCGGATGGCCGACGCGGATGCGGGCGACACGCTCCGCCAGCCTTTCGACGAAGACGTCGTGGATGCCGCTCTGCACCAGCAGGCGCGAGGATGAGGTGCAGCGCTGGCCGTTCAGGCTGTAGATCATGAACACCACGGCGTCCAGCGCCCGGTCCAGATCGGCGTCTTCGAACACGATGACCGGGTTCTTGCCGCCCAGCTCGAAGTGGACGCGCTTCAGCGTCGGAGCGCCCTGGGCCATGATGTGGCTGCCGGTGGTCGATTCACCGACGAAGGCCACCGCCTTGATCGCCGGATGCTCGGTCAGCAGCTTGCCGGCCTCCTCGCCCAGACCATTGACCAGATTGGCGACGCCGTCCGGCACCCCGGCCTCCGCCATGATCTCGGCCAGCAGCATGGCGGTCAGCGGGCTCCACTCCGCCGGCTTGTGGACCACCGTGCAGCCGGCGGCGAGCGCCGGGGCGATCTTCCAGGTCGACAGCATGAAGGGCGTGTTCCAGGGCGTGATGACCGCCACCGGTCCCAGCGCCTGCCGGACGGTGAAGTTCAGATGGTCCTTGGCCGGCAGCGACAGGCCGTTGGCGGCATCCGGCGCCCGGTCGGCGAAGAAGCGGAAATTCTCCGCCGCGCGTTCGGCGGCCTTGCTCATGAAACGGATCGGCTGGCCGCTGTCCAGGCTTTCCAGCACGGCGATCTCCTCCGCCCGCGCCAGGATGCCGTCGGCAACCCGGTGCAGGATGCGCTTGCGCTCGGTGCCCGGCAGGGCGGCCCAGGCGGGGAAGGCGCGCAGCGCCGCGGTCGCGGCGGCATCGACGTCGGCGGCATTGCCGGCATGGACCCGGTTGATGATCCCGCCGTCAATTGGGGACAGGTTGTCGAACAGCTTGCCCGACTGGCCGGGCACCTCCCGCCCGTCGATGAAATGGCCGAGCGGACGGTCCCGGAACCGGGGCAGGAGCCGTTCCGCGGTTGCGAGATTCGTTTCAAAAACGGATGCCATGGCGTTTCACTCCAGGGTTTGGTTGGCGCTTGTCGGGCGGAGCCGTGGTGAGCCGGCGTATGGCAGGCCGGTGCGCAAAGGGCGGTGTGCTCCGGCACAAAACTTGATTTGTTAATATTTAACATGTTATATAAATCGGGCTGCGGTGCTGTCAAGCGCTTTCCCTGCGCAGGGCCGCCGCGCTATGGTGCGGGAAACCTCCAGACATGCGTCGACTCTTTCCAGATGAGGCCGAAGCCTTGGGCAGACCTTCCAGAAAAGCCGCGGCGACAGCACCCACGGCGGTGGACCCCACAGAGGCGGCCGGGCACGCCGGCGGCGAGATGCGGGCCTTCCGCCGGTCCCTGCCAATGGCGCTGCTGAAGGCGCGCGAGGCGGTGATGGCGCGCTTCCGTCCGCTGCTGCACGAACATGACCTGACCGAACAGCAGTGGCGGGTGCTGCGCGCCCTTACCACGGCGGACGGATTCCGCGCAGGCGAACTGGCACGGGTCAGCAGCATCAGCATGCCCAGCCTGTCGCGCATCCTGCGAACGTTGGAAAAGCGCGAGCTGATCCAGCGCGGGATCGAGGACAAGGATCTGCGGGCAGCCCAGATTTCCATAACGCCGTCCGGCCGCGACATGATCGCGCTGATCGCCCCCCACAGCGAACGGCGCTATGCCGAGATCACCGCGGCTTTCGGCGCCGACCGGCTGGCGACGCTGTATGGGCTGCTTGACGAACTGGCCGATTGCCTGGGCGGTCCGGATGGCGGCGACGGCGACGAGGAGTAGGGGGCGGTCAGTAGCCGCCGGGCGCCGGAGCGGTCGTCGCTGGAGAGGTACCGGATGGCGGCTGGCGGAAGCGGGCGGCCAGATCCGAGGTGGCGCGGGCGAACAGGGTGGTGTCCACTCCGACCCCGACGAACAGGACGCCGGCCGCCAGATAGGCGCGGGCCAGCGTCTCGTCGGTCGCCAGCACGCCGGCGGCCTTGCCCGCCTTGCGGGTCCGTGCGATGCCGTCCTCGATTGCCGCGCGCACTGTCGGATGCCCCGGTTGGCCACGCAGGCCCAGCGACGCCGACAGGTCGGCCGGGCCGAAGAAGACGCCGTCCACCCCCTCCACCGTGGCGATGGCGTCGAGGTTTTCCAGACCGCGGGCGGATTCCACCTGCACCAGCAGGCAGATCTCGCCATCGGCCTCGTCCAGATAGCCGCCGATGCGGTTCCAGCGCGAGGCGCGGGCGAGCGCGCTGCCCACCCCGCGGACGCCGCCGGGCGGATAGCGGGTGGCGGCGACCAGCGCCGCCGCCTGTTCCGCCGTCTCCACCATCGGCACCAGCAGGGTCTGGGCGCCGAGGTCCAGCATCTGCTTGATGATCGCCGCGTCGCCGACCACCGGGCGGACGATGGGATGGCTGGGATAGGCGGCGATTGCCTGGAGCTGCGCCAGGATTCCGCGCAGGTCGTTCGGGGCATGCTCGCCGTCGATCAGCAGCCAGTCGAAGCCGGCCCCTGCCGCGATCTCCGCGCAATAGGCGTCGGCCAGCCCGAGCCACAGGCCGAACTGCGGCCGCCCCGCCGCCAGCGCCCGCTTGAAGGCGTTTTCAGGATTCGTCATCGAAGCCCTCCTTGAATCTCTACACGAAGCGCAGCGCGATGGAGCCGAAGGGGCCGTAATCGGCATGGACGGTGTCGCCGGCCTTGACCGGCACCGGACGGGTGAAGGATCCGGCGAGCACGACCTGTCCCGGTTCCAGCGCCACGCCATGCGGCGCGAAGCGGCGGGCGAGCCAGCAGATGCCGTTTGCCGGATGGTTCAGCACGCCGGCCGCCACGCCGGTCTCCTCGATCATGCCGTTGCGATAGAGCAGGGCGGCGGCCCAGCGCAGGTCGGTGTCCAGCGGCCGCATCGGCCGGCCGCCCATGACGATGCCGGCATTCGCCGCATTGTCGGAGATGGTGTCCATCACCTTGCGCGGACGCTTGCTGTCGGGATCGACGCGGTGGCAGCGGGCGTCGATGATCTCCAGCGCCGGCACGACATAGTCGGTGGCCGACAGCACGTCGAATAGGGTGACGTTCGGACCTTCCAGCCGCGATTTCAGGATGAAGGCCAGCTCGACCTCCACCATCGGGGCGATGAAGCGGTTGATGGCGATTTCGCCGCCGTCGGGAAACAGCATGTCGTCGAGCAGGGTGCCGTAATCCGGCTCGTCGATCTGCGAGGATTGCTGCATCGCCCGGCTGGTCAGGCCGATCTTGTGGCCGATGATCTTGCGCCCCCCGGCGATCTTCGCCGCCACCCAACAGTGCTGGATGGCATAGGCGTCCTCGATGGTTATCTCGGGGTGGTCCAGTGAGATCTGGCGGGTCTGAACGCGGGTCTTCTCCGCCTCGTGCAGGCGCGCGGCGGCGGCCCGGACGGCATCGGAACTGAGCATGGGGAAAGCCTCGTCTCAAGCGGCCTTGTAGCGGCTGTGGATGTTGTTGTGCTTCCAGGTGCCTGCTTCGCTGAATTCCTGGATTTCCAGCGACAGGGCGAGGAAGCGGCTGGCGAAGAGCGCGGCGAAATGGTCCCTGACCATGGCGAACAGCGCGTCGCCAGCCGTCTTCTTCTGCTCGGCGCCGCGTCCGGCGCCGATCTTCAGAGTCAGGTGGACGAAGGCGTCGTCGGCCGTGCCGTCCGCTACGCAGAAATCGTCCAGCCGGATGGCGCGGGATCGGATGCCGCCGGTGGGAAAGACGCCGCCCTGGGCGATCAGCACGGCGTTGGCCTTGCGCAGCAGTGCCGGGATGTCGGCCTGGGCGCCGAGGTTGCCGGTGTATTCGACGGTCAGATGCGGCATGGTCCGTCTCCCGCCTCAGACCGAGAATACGGCGTTGATCTGGCCGGTGCCGGAGGAGGCGAAATAGGGCGTGACGATGTCCACGCTGCCCTCGTAGCGGTCCCAGCCCAGCGCGCCGAACAGCATGGCGGTGTCGTGCATGTAGCCCTCGCCCCAGCATTTCTCGGCATACATCGGCAGCATGGCGGTGAAGGTCGCCCAGTCGCCGCGCTGCCACAGATCGACCACGCGCAGGTCGACCTGCTCCAGGAAGGGGTCCCACATCTTGTGCAGGTATTGCTCCGACACGCCGTTCTGGGCGAAGCGGTGGGACAGCGAGCCGCTGGCGAGGATGGCGACGGTGCCGTCGTATTCCTCCTCGATGGCACGGCGGACGGCGCGGCCCAGCGTGGCGCTGTCCTTCAGGTCGTGGACGGTGCAGAGCGAGGAGACCGACACCACCTTGAAGCGGCGGTCCTCGTTCATGTAGCGCATCGGCACCAGCGTGCCGTATTCCAGCGTCAGCGAGGTTTCCGAATGCGCCCGGGTATTGACCCCGGCCGCCGTCGCGGTCCGGGCGAGCAGATGGCCGAGCGCCGGGTTGCCATCATAGGCGTAGGGCAGGTTCTTGATGAAGTGCGGCAGCTCGTTGCTGGTGTAGACGCCCTCGAAATGGGCGGCACAGTTGACGTGGTAGCCGGAATTGACCAGCCAGTGGGTATCGAACACCACGATGGTGTCGACGCCGAGGTCGCGGCAACGACGGCCGATCTCCTTGTGACCAGCGATGGCGGCGTCGCGGCACCCCTTGTGCGGGCCGTCCAGCTCCGACAGATACATGGACGGGACGTGGGTGATCTTGGCGGCGAGTGCGAGTTTGCCCATGCTTTCCTCCGGAATGCGGCCGGTTCGTCCCGGCTTGGTGATGGACGTCCGACAGGGTGTCAGCGGTCGGCGGCGATGCTGTCGGGGACGATGTGGTTCACGAGGCTGCCGATGCCCTCGATCTCGGTCGTGACGATGTCGCCCGGCACCACGTCCGCCAGCCCTTCCGGGGTTCCGGTCAGGATGACATCGCCCGGCGACAGGGTCATGATCGACGACAGGTAGGCGATCAGGTGCGGCACGTCGAAGATCATGTCGCGCGTGCTGCCCTCCTGCGTCACCCGGCCGTTGACCAGCGTGCGCAGCGGGAGGCTCATCGGATCGGGCACGTCCGCCGCGTCCACCAGCCAGGGGCCGAGCGGCGTGCAGCCGTCGCGGTTCTTCACCCGCAGGTTCGGGCGATAGTAGTTTTCCAGATAATCGCGGATGGCGTAGTCGTTGGCGACGCTGTAGCCCGCCACCACCTCGTAGGCGTGGTCGCGCGGCACGTCGCGGGCGGTGCGGCCGATCACCACCGCCAGTTCGCATTCGTAATGCATGAAGGTGGCGTCGGCCGGGCGCCGGGTGCGGGCCTGATGGCCGGTGATGGTGTTCGGCCCCTTAAGGAAGACCAGCGGCGTTTCCGGCGCCTTGAACGCCAGTTCCTTCGCGTGGTCGGCATAGTTGAGGCCGAGGGCGAAGATGGTGCGTGGCTCCACCGGCGGCAGCCAGGTGACCGCTTCGGGGCCATCTCCATCCAGGGCGACCAGCCGGCCGTCGGAAAGCCGCAGCCGTCCTTGTTCCTCCACGGCCGCATGGACCGTGCCGTCCAGCAGGATGCGGGCGCGCTTCATGGCGTTTCTCCTTCCGCCGCGGCGTCTTCGATGACGATCTCCAGCGGGGCGAAGCCGTCGATCTCCAGCCGGACGCGGTCGCCGGCCCCAGCCTGCGGCCCGTTCAGCGCAATGCCGAGATGCAGGATATCGCCGGCCCGCAGGGTCATGAAGCCGGTCACCTCAGCCAGTAGCCGGGCCGGCGGACGGACCAGATCGGACAGGCTGCGTTCCGCCGCCACGGTGCCGTTGACGAGCGTGCGCAGGGTCAGCGCCTCCGGCCCCGCCACCGCCGCGCAGGGCAGCATTTGGCCCATCGGGCAGGAGCCGTCGAAACAGCGTTCGCGCACCGGCGGCCGGTAGACCGACGGGTTGGGCAGGCTGACGTCCAGCATCGGGCGCAGCCCGGCGACCGCGTCCATCGCCGTGGCTTCGTCCAGGGCGGTGGCGTCGCGGCCGATGACGAGGCCCAGCGTCGCCGCCACCTCCATCCGTTCCGCCCCGCGCGGCAGTCGCACCGTGGCGCCGTTGCCGGCATGGGTGTTGTAGGGCTTGATGTAGAGGATCGGCGCCTTCGGCGGCGCGCCGTAGGGCGGCTGCGACAGGGCCGGGCCGAGGCGGTCCAGGGTGGGGCGGTCGTTCAGGATCACCCCGTAGACCATTCCCCGGGCCATTCCATGGGGGGAAGCGGTTTGCATGGTGTCAGCCTCCGAAGGCATGGACGAGCCACAGGCAGATGCCCGGCACGAAGACGATCAGCAGGATGCGCAACAGGTCGGACGCCAGGAAGGGCATGACGCCCCAGGCGGTTTCGCGCATCGGCACGCCGCGCGCCAGCCGGTTGATGACGTAGAGGTTCATGCCGACCGGCGGATGGACCAGCCCGATCTCAACCACCATCAGGGCCAGGATGCCGAACCAGATCGACTTGTCGGTCCCGTCCATGCCGAAGAAGTCGAGGCCCATGACCACCGGGTAGAAGATCGGGATGGTCAGCAGGATCATCGCCAGTGAATCCATCACGCATCCCAGCAGGATGTAGATGCCGATGATGCTGAACAGGACCAGCAGCGGCGGCATGCCGCTGTCGCGCACCCAGGCGGCCAGCTCCACCGGCATCTGCGACACCGCCAGCGCGGAGTTCAGCAGATCGGCGCCGATCAGCACGACGAAGATCATGGCGGTCGCCTGGGCGGTGCCGTGGATGCTGGCGATCAGCTGCGGCCAGCGCATGCCGCCAGAGGCGACGGCGATCAGGCCGCAGGCGGCGGCGCCGATGGAGGCGGCCTCCGTCGGGTTGGCCCAGCCGTCATAGATGCCGACGATCACCACCAGGAAGACCAGCAGCACAGGCAGCACGCCGAGCTGGGCGCGCAGCCGCTCCGACCAGGGCAGCGGGGCGCTGGCCGGGCCGGCGGCCGGGTTGCGCCGCACGATCAGCGCGATCACCGCGAGATAGCCGAGTGCTGCGATGACACCGGGAACCACCGCGGCGACGAACAGCTTGCCGATGGATTCCTGCGTCAGCACCGCATAGACGACCAGCGGCACCGAGGGCGGGATCAGGATGCCCAGCGTCCCGCTGGCCGCCAGCGTTCCGGTCGCCAGCCTCCCGGAATAGCCGCGCGCCTGCAATTCCGGCAGTGCCACCTGACCCATGGTGGCCGCGGTCGCCAGCGACGATCCGCAGATGGCTCCGAAGGCGGCGCAGGCGGCGGTGGAGGCCATCGCCAGACCGCCGCGCCAATGGCCGATCAGGGCGCCGGCGGCGCGGAACAGCGCCTTCGACAGCCCGCCATGGGTGGCGAACTGGCCCATCAGCAGGAACAATGGGATGACCGACAGGTCGTAGTTCGACAGCCGGGCGAAGGCGAGGTTGTTGAGGGTGAACAGCAGGGCGGCGGTCTGGCCGTCGTTGATGGTCAGGTAGATGGCGGTACCGGCGATGAACATCGCCACGCCGATATGGACGCGCAGCGCCAGCATGCCCATCAACCCGGCGAAGCCGGCAAGTCCGATCGCGGTCCCGCTCATCGTGCCACCTCCGCCGTGCCGGCCGTTTGTCGTTCGTTGGATGTCAGGTCGCGCCAGCCGCGGCTCAGCGCGCACAGCGCCGTCAGGACGAGGCTGGGCAGCATGGCGAGCATCGGCATCCAGACCGGCAGGCCCAGAAGCGGCGTCACCTCTCCCGCCTCGCGGATGTCGATCACCTGGAGGCCTGTTCGCCAGACCAGCAGCAGAGCCAGCGCGCCGAGGAGCAGGTCGGCCACTGCGTCGAGCAGCCGGCGCATCCAGGCCGGAGCGGTTTCGGTGAAGAAATCGACGCGCAGATTCTCGCCCAGGATGGTGCAGAGCGGCAGGAAGGCGCAGGCGGCCACGGCGGTGCCGACCTGCATCAGCTCCACGTCGCCGGTGATCGGCAGGTTGGCCAGCTTGCGCCCGAAGATGGACAGCAGCGACATGCCGATCAACGCCATGAAGATGCCGCCGCCGGCCAGGGCGAAGCCTTTCGCCGCAAGCAGCAGGGCGCGCTCGCCCGCGCTCCTTGGCCGGAAGTCCGGGCTTGCGATGGGTTCATGCATGATGACGGTCTCCGCGAAGGGGTCAGCGGGCGGCGAGCGCGCGGGCGTCGGCCGCCAGGGCGGCGCCGTCGATGCCGCGCTTGGCGATGTCCTGGCGCCATTCGGCTTCGACCGGCGCCGCGGCGGCGCGCATCGCCTCGTAATCCGCGGGATTCTGGTTCTGGATGGTGCCGTCGTCCCTGGCGACCAGGGCGCGGGTGTCGGCGGTCACACGGTCCCAGACCTGGCCGAAGCTCTCGACCAGCGCCGGGCCGCTGTTGCGGTCGATCACCGCCTTCAGGTCGGCCGGCAGCGACTGGTAGCGCTCCCTGTTCATCAGCAGCGCTAGGACCGTGGTGGAATAGTAGGGCTGGCCGGCCGGCGGCTGGGTGTGGAACCTGGTCACTTCCTGCAGTTTGGTCGGCGTCACCACCTCCCAGGCACCCATGGCGCCATCGACGATCCCCTTTGAGATCGCTTCCGTCACCTGGGCGGGCGGCATGTTGACGGGGGTGGCGCCCAGCGCGGTCAGCAGCTTGGAAACCATGCGGGTGGAGGCGCGCAGCTTCTGCCCCTTCAGGCTGTCCACCGCGGCGATGGGCTTGCCGGCGGTGTGGAAGGCGACGCCGCCGTCGACATGGACCGCCAGCACCTTGTAGGCGGCGAACTCCTCCACCGCGTGGCGCTGGTAGAAGTCCCAGGCCGCCCGGCTGCCCGACAGCCCGTCGCGCACGACGAAGGGCAGTTCCATCGTCTCGATGACCGGGAAGCGACCGGCCGAATAGCCGGGGGCGGTCCAGACGATGTCGGCAACGCCGTTCTTCGCCAGATCGACCAGCTGCGCCGGCGTGCCGCCGAGCTGCATCGCCGGATAGAACTGGCAGGTGATGCGTCCGCCCGACTGCTCGCCCAGGGCCTTGCACCAGGGTTCCATCACCTGCTTCTGCGCCGGCGCACCCGGCGGCAGGAAATGCGTGATCTTCAGCGAGACGCCGTCCGCGGCGGTCGCAGGGTTGGAGACGGCAAGCGGCAGCAGCGTGGCCAGGGCGAGCGCCGCCGGCCGGATCGTTTTCAGCATGGGGTTTCCTCCACCGATGCGCGGGGGACTGGGCGGCCCGAAGGGGCCGCCCGTCCTCTTGTCGGCGCGTTGTTCATTGATGGTGCGTGATGCTGTTAACGAGTTAAACATTAACATGTTAAACAGTCAAGTGCGATGTGCGTCGCTTGGCACGCCGGCCGCGTCGGAAGATCAATCCATTGACGGGTAGAGGCCGCGGGTGCCCGCCATCAGCCGGGTCAGGCCGAGAAGGGCGTCGAGGTTGGGGGTCGCCTGTCCCAGCCGCCCGGCGATCTCCTTCACCGCCCCCAGCAGCGCGTCGATCTCCAGCGGCTTGCCGGCTTCGGCATCCTGGAGCATCGACGTCTTGAAGGCGCCGAGCCGGCGGGTCACCGCATTGCGGTCCTCGCCGCTCTGCTCGATCGGGCAACCGATGAGGCGGCCCAGCTCGGCCGCCTCGGCCATCACCGACAGGCAGAAGCCGCTGACCAGCGGATCGTCGAGAATCCGGTCGCAGGTGGCGCCGGTCAGCGCCGACACCGGATTCATCGTCATGTTGCCCCACAGCTTGTACCAGATGTCGGTCTGGATCCGCGGGGAGGACTGGACCTCGAACCCCGCCGCGGTCAGGCAGTCCCACAGCCTGCCGAGGCGGGGCGACAGGCTACCGTCCGGTTCGCCGACGATCAGCCGGTTGCCGAAACCGTGGCGCACCAGACCCGGTTCGGCGACCGAGCAGGTTGCATGGACGACGCAGCCGACGACCGCCTCATCGGCGATGGCGGCGGCGATCCGCCGGCCGGGATCGACGCTGTCCAACGGCATCCCGGCGAGCGGTCCACCGAAGCGGCGGAAGAACCACCAGGGCACGCCGTTCATCGCCGGCAGAACCATGGTCTCCGTCCCGATAAGGGGCGCCAGCGACGGGGCGAGGCCGGGCAGCGACTGTCCCTTCACGGCGATGACGACGAGATCCTGCGGTCCCAGCGCCATCAGGTCATCGGCCACCCGGACGGACCCCGTGACCTCCCCATCCGCGGTGGCGAGCCTCCAGGGACCGGTGCGCAGGGCGTCGGCGGTGGCGCCGCGCGCCAGGACCGACACGTCGCAGCCGGCCTGGGCCAGACGGATGCCGATGAGGCCGCCGATGGCGCCGGCCCCGATGATGCAGGTCTTCATCGACGTCCCGTCTCCGTTGCTCGGGTTATCCTGATGATGACTATCGGCGGCGCCGCAGCGTTTCCGATGGCGTCTCGCCGTAGCGGCGGCGGTAGTCGCCGGCGAAGCGTCCGAAATTGCCGAAGCCCCAGCGCAGGGCGATATCGGCCACGCCCCCGGTTCCAGCGCCCCCGGCTCGCGTGCTCCCGGCTTTTGGGCCTTGCAGCAGATCGTCCCGCGCGGCGGCCATGCGGATGTCCCGCAACTGCTGCATCGGGGACAGGTCGCGGAAATTGCGGAAGCCGGCGGTCAGGGTCCGGATGCTGACGCCCGCCGCCTCGGCGATCTCCGCCAGGGTCAGCGGCTCCCCGGCGTTGGCGCGCATGAACTCCTCGGCCGCCCTGACATGGCGCGGGGACGGGGCGGCGGGTGTGCCCGCCATCTGCCCCGCCCCGCTATGCTCATGCCCGGTCAGCAGCATCAGCATCGCGGTCTCCTCCAGCTGTCTGCGGAGAAGGTCGGGCAGAGCCGGGGCCGGATCAGGTCCGGCGGAGGGTGCGGTACAGGACAGCACCATCCGGACCACCGACTGCCAGCGGGCGTGCATGGCGGTTCCCGGCCGGATGCAGGGGGCGAATTCCAGCGGCCGGACAGGGGGGGTGCCGACCAGCCGTTCATACAGGCCGTCCAGCGCCGCAGTGCCGAGGCGGAGATGGAGCCGCTCGCTGTCGGCGCTGAAGCGCTTCCTCACCGGCGATCTTGCGGAATCGACCACTATCAATCCCGGTCCGCCGCTGAAGCTCCGCCCCTGCGTGTCGATCTCGGACCAGCCGCTGACCTGCGTCGTCACCAGGATGAAGCGGCCGGTCGGTATCTGAGACAGTTCCACCCCGGTGTTGAAACGCAGCAGGGCCATGCCTCCCGACCAGCCGACCCGCAGCCGCATGCGGAAATCGCGCGGCGGTCCGATCACCCGCATCCGGTGCGGGGTGTAGTTGCGGAACAGACGCTCCGAGGCGCAGTCGGGGTCGCTGGTGATCCAGTCTTCCCCCTGGTCGCCGGCTTGAGTTGCCAAGGCCCGTTCAGCCTCCAGCCCCAGCAGCCGGGCTTCGGTGGCCGACCGGCTCGTTTCGTCCCGACCGCATCCGCTCATTGTTCGCAACCCCCCTTGTGGAGCATGCGAACAATGAAGCGATTAACATGTTAATCAGTCAAGGTCCTTGGAGCGGGTTCCTTGGACTTTGTCCGTCACGACCGGTAGGTCGGGTCGATGCGGTCGATGATGCGGGTGAGTGCCGAGAAGGCATCTTCGCCGGCCCCATATTTAGGATCGAAATTCAGACTGTCGGCGACGCATTTCTCCAGAACCGCCACCGGGATTTGCCGTGCCCGGCCCATAGAATGGGTGGCCATCTGGATCTCGCACGCGCGGTTGACCAGCCACATCAGCGAGAAGGCCTGGGCCAGCGTGGATCCTACCACCACCGGGCCGTGATTGCGCAGCAGCAGGACCGGCTTGTCGCCGGCGCTGGCCAGGATGCGCCGCCCTTCGTCGAGATGGACGGTGATCCCCTCGAATTCATGGTAGGCGATCTTGCCGTACAGCTGGGCGGCGTAGAAGTTGGTGAAGGCCAGCCCGTCCTCCAGGCAGCAGACCGCCTGCGTCTGGGTGGTATGGACATGCATCACGCAGTGGGCGTCCGGCAGGGCCGCATGGATGGCGCCGTGGAAGGTGAAGCCGGCCGGATTGATCGGCCAGTCAGAATGGCCGACAATGGTTCCGTCCACATCGACCTTCACGAGGTTAGAGGCGCGGACCTCCGAATAATGCAGGCCGAACGGGTTGATGAGGAAGTGGCCGGGTTCGTCCGGAACCCGGAGCGAGATGTGGTTGTAGATCAGTTCCGACCAGCCGAGATGGTCGAAGATGCGGTAGGCCGCGGCCAGCTTGACGCGGGCCTGCCATTCGGCCGGGCTGAAACGGGCGGGCTGTTCGAAATAGCGGGGGGCGGTGCTCATGTCCGGTCTCGTTGTTCATGGTTGGTGGTGCGCCGAAATCGGTGGGGCCGTCAGTGCGGCTGCGAGGCCAGCTGACGGGCCGCAGCGGCGAGGGAGGCCGCGTCGATGCCCTTGGCCGATGCCTGGGCGATCCATTCGGTGGTGACCGGCTCCAGCTTCTTCAGCGCCTCGTCATAGGCGCTGCGCGACAGCACGGTGACCGACTGCCCCTGTGCCTTCACTCTGTCGCGCGTCGTGGCGATGGTGGCGTCCCAGGCCCGCCCGAAGCGCTCGACCAGGACCATGCCGCTGTTCTTCTCAAGGATCGCCTGCAAGTCCGCCGGCATGGCGTCGAAGCTCTTCCTGTTCATCAGCAGGGCCAGGACGGTGGCGCCCAGGACGGGCTCGTCGGGTGAGGTTTCCAGATGGAAGCGGGTGACCTCGTCCAGCTTGGTCGGGCCGATCACCTCCCAGACCGCGGACGCACCGTCGACCACGCCCTTGGAGATGGCCTCGGTCATCTGGGCGGGCGGCATCGCGACCGGGGTGGCGCCAAGCTCCGTTAGGGTGCGGGCGATGGTGCGGTTCGGCGCGCGCAGCTTCAATCCGGCGAAATCGGCCGCCTTGGCAACCGGTTTGTTCGCGGTGTGGACGGTCATGCCGCCGTCGGCATGCAGGGCGAGCAGCTTGTAGGCGGCGTATTCGTCCTGGAGATGCGCCTGGTAGAAGGTCCAGATCGCCCGCCCGCCCGCGAGGCCACCGACCGGAAGCATGCCGGGAAGCTCCAGCACTTCGGTCTTGGGGAAGCGCCCGGCGGAATAGCCGGGAGCCGTCCAGACGATGTCCGCCACGCCGTTGCGTGCGAGATCGACCAGTTGGGCCGCCGTGCCGCCCAATTGCAGTGCGGGATAGAACTGGCAACGGATGCGGCCACCGGACTCCCGGCCGAGATCGTCGCACCACGGCTCCAGAACCTGCCTTTGCACCTGCGCCACGCCGGGCAGGAAATGCGCGATCTTCAGCGTCACCGTGTCGGCCGCCTGGGTGGTGGCCGACACCATGAGTCCTGTTGCAAATACGATTGCGGACGTGAACTTGCGCGGATTGCTCATCCCCTGACCCTCCCGTTTGCTTGGCTTTTCTGTCCGCCGGTGGTGTTCACGACGGTGTTCGCGCAGGGTAGGCGGGGTTCGCGTCTTGCTCTATCCGCGTCGGGCAGGCGCTGTCCGGAACAGGCGGAAATCGGCGGCGGGCGAAGCACCGGGAGGTGGGGTGGTCGGGGTCGTGCAGGAAGCCGAACAGATGGCGGAGTTGGCCCGACATCCGCAGCAGGTTCCTGTCTTAGAACGCCTAACAGAACCATCTCTGGACGAAACGCCAGCAGATGAGGCCGGCGGCGATATGGGGGAAGGCGGTTAAGATATCGGCGCGCCGTTCATAGCGGACGGCGATGCGGCGGAACCGCGCAAACCAGGCGAGTGTCCGCTCGACCACCCATCGGTGTCGGCCAAGGCGCTCACTGCTCTCGATGCCACGCCGGGCGATGCGTGGAACGATCCCCCGCCGACGCAGCGCCTGCCGGCAGTGGGCGAAGTCGTAGCCCTTGTTGGCGTGCAGCTTGGCCGGTCGGCGCCGTGGCCGGCCCGCACATTGGCGGATTGCCGGCACGGCATCGACCAGCGGCTCCAGAAACTTGCTGTCATGCCGGTTGGCCGGCGAAATCCTCAGGGCGAGGGGGATGCCATTGGCATCGACGAGGATATGGCGCTTGGAGCCCGGTTTGCCGCGGTCTGTCGGGTTCGGCCCGGTCTCCTCGCCCCCCTTTTTGCTGGAACGCTGGCGCTGTCCACCGCAGCGCGATCCCAGTTGATGGCGTTGGCGTAGCCAAGCCGGTCGAGCAGCACGCGATGCAGCCGCTCCCAGACGCCGGCTTGCTGCCAGTCGTGCAGTCGGCGCCAACAGGTCATGCCCGAACCGCACTCCATCTCCACCGGCAGCAGTTCCCAAGGAATGCCGGTGCGGAGCACAAACAGGATGCCGGTCAGCGCGGCGCGGTTGTCCAGCCGAGGCCGCCCGCCCTTCGGCTTGGGCGGCTCTGGCGGGAGCAATGGTTCAATCAGCGCCCAAAGGGCGTCGGATACCAGAGGGGAAGCCATACACCTCTCAACAGATCAAACGCCGTTTTATTAGGTGCTCTTATCGGCGAGTTGATGGTGGCGCACGCCGAGCAGCGCGGCGGCGTCGGCATCGTCATCAACGGAGCGATCCGTGACGCGGCGACTCTGCGGGAAGGCCGCGTCCCGATCTTCGCCGCTGGCGTCACCCATCGCGGTCCCTACAAGGACGGCCCCGGCGAGATCAACGTGCCGATTTCCATCGACGGCATGATCATCACTCCCGGCGACCTGATGCTCGGCGACGACGACGGCCTCGTCTGCGTCCCGCTCTCGGATGCGGAGGCGATCTACGCCGGGACCAAGAAGAAGCACGACGTCGAAACCGCCCAGATGGATGCGATCCGGGCAGGGCGCAACGATCGATCGGTCCTGGGTCGATGACGGTGGCTACCGCCTCGATGCGGAGGTGATGCGGCTCGCCGCCTGCTATCAGCATGCCCTCGGCCTTGCCAACCATGTGACGCCCGTGTTGGAGCAGCTGGCGCGCTCGACCGGGGAGACCGCCTCCTTCTCCACGAGGCGCGGTGAACAGCGGTTCTGCCTGTTCCGCGTCGAGAGAGCCAACCCGATCCTCATGCCGCCGCATTGGCAACCCCGGTGTTCTGGCCGGGCGGCGGCCTCCTCGGCGCTCTGGCCATATCCGGGCCGGTCACCCGGCTGACCGCGGACTATGCCGAAGAAATCCGGCTGGAATTGAATGCCGCTGGCGATGAGCTGACGAAAGCCTGTGGGGGGTAATATCTCGGTATTGTGTGATGCAATGAACGATGCGATTTGAGGTTCCGCCGTCCGGCATGGTCAATCGTTCTCCGGCGGCACCGGGATCATGGAGCGGAGCTGGTCCTTGGCGTCCTCGTCACTCAGCGCCGGGGTGGCGTTGGGATCGTCCGGCGGCTCCATCACATGGACGAAGGACGGCACCGCCAGCGTTATGCCTAGCACCACCGCCTGGGCGGCCAGATAGGGCGCCAGCGCGCGGATCAGCCCGCGCATCATGTCGCCGGCCCCGGCGGCGCTGCGCACCATCATCACCGCATAGCCGAGCGGCGGAATCAGGAAGCTGACCTGAAGCGTCAGCAGCACCAGCACCGACACCCAGACGGCATCGGGCACCCGAACCAGCAAAGGCGGCATCAGCACCGGGATGACGACGAAGATGATCTCGAAGGCGTCCAGCACGAAGGCGCAGGCCGCGATCATCGCCATGACGCCCAGCGTCGCCCCGGCCGCCCCGCCGGGCAGGGCGGCGACCAGCCCGTCGAGCAGGCGGTCGGTGCCGAAGCCGCGGAACACCAGGGTGAAGCTGGTGGCGCCGACGAACAGGGCGAACAGGGCGCCGGTCACCGCCATGGTGTCGTGCAGCACCGCCTCCATCGCGTCGCGGTCCAGCGAGCGGCTGGCAAGCCCGAAGACCAGCAACGTCACCGCCCCCATCGCCGCCGCCTCGACCGCATAGATGTACCCTGCGGCGACCGCCGCCAGCAGCCCGCCGACGAACAGCAGCGTCGCCACCGCCGTCACCCAGCCGGCGATGCCCAGCGGCGGCTCGGCGGCGAGCGTTTGCGTTTCCACGGTCTCAGGAGCCGGTTGGCGCCGGCCGCTCCACCAGGACAGGATCAGGCACAGCAGAAGGAACAGGGCGGCCGGGGCCAGCGCGCCACGGAAGACGTCCTGGGTGTTGATGACGCGGACCATCTGCCCGGCGACGCGGCCGACGGTGTTCGCGGCTTCGGTGTGGGCGCGCATCATCGCGTCGCCCAGCAGGATCAGCACCAGCGACGGCGGGACGACAACCCCCAGCGTGCTCGCCACGCACACCACGGCCAACCCCTTGCCGGCAGGCACTCCATGGGCGCGCAGGCGGGGCAGAACCACCCGCGACAAGGTGGCGACGCTGGCCGCGACCGACCCGTTCATCGGCGCCAGCAGTGCTCCCAGCCCCATGGCGGCCACGAGCGGACCGGACCGGTGCCCGCCCGTCGCCGCCGTTCCGGCGCGGAACAGGATGCCCGCCAGCGGCAGGCGGTTGAGCAGCGCGCCCATCAGCACGTAGAGCGGCAGCGCCTGGAGCAGGTCGTTTTCCAAAAGCCCGACGAGGCGCGGCGCCAGCGCCACGAGCAGCCCCCCGTCCAGTCCGCCGGTCGCCACCCCCACCGTTGCGGCGGACAGCGACACGCCGATCAGCACCACCCAGGCCGGCAGGCCGGTCGTCAGCAGCGCCGCGACCAGCACCAGCATCACCAGGCCGGCAGCCTCCATGCTCAATGTCTCCCTCGGGCGATGTCGAGCAGGGCCTGGGCCAGGCACAGCAGGGCCATCAGCCAGGCACCGGCCTTCACGACGAAATAGCCGGGGTTGAAGGTGTCGGGAAAGGTTTCCAGTTGCAGGACGGAGCGGGACATCATCCCCCAGCCGGTGACCAGGATGAACAGCGACCAGGGAAGCCGCACCAGGAGGGCGCCCAGCATGTTCATCCGTGCCCGCAACGCCTTCGGCAGCCGGTGCCCCAGGCTGTCGGCGGCGAGATGCGTGCCGGCCCGCGTGGCATAGGGCACGGCCATCGAGACGTAGAGCGCGAACAGCCACTGCGCCAGATCGTTGGCCTCGCGCGAATAGGCCTGCAACAGGTCGCGCAGCGGCCATTGCAGGAACAGCAGCAGGGTGACGGCGAAGACCAGCCAGCGCCCGGCCCCGACGATCCGGCCGAGCAGCCGGTCGGCGTGGAACAGCAGGGAGCCGGGTGGGAAGGGCGGCGGGTGGTCTCCAGGTGTCATCGCATCCGCATGGCTGGTGGCGCAAGGCAGGACAATTCGTGCCGCGCACTGTTTTATAAGGAGTGAATTTATATCAAATACCCGACTCCGATTCGGATTCCTCCAAGGCGAGGCACAGGATTCCCGCCAGGATCGCAGCGGCGCCGACGATCTGCGGCCAGCCGATGGCCTCATGGAACAGCAGGGCGGCCAGCGGCATCACCGCCACCACCTCCAGATGCGACGCGGCGAAGGCGGGGCCGATGGGCGCATGCTTGAGCAGCGACATCCAGGTGACGAAGGCGCCGAGATAGCCGAGAAAGGCCAGATAGAGCACCGGCTCCGCCAGCACCCGCAGGATCCAGTCGGCGTCGGGCGACATCGGCAGGGCGGCAAGCGCCGCCGCCTTGAAGCTGAGCTGCCCCATCGCGTCGAAGCCGAGCAGGCACAGGAAGCCAAGGGCGATTGCGCGGCGCATCAGCTTCCCGCCCCCACTGCGGTCACCCCAGCGGCAATCAGCAGGATTCCGGCGAAGCGCAGGCGGGTGATCCGCTCGCCGAACAGCAGCCGTCCGGCGACCATCACCAGCACGATGTTGATGGAACCAAGCAGCACCCCGGTGGACAGCGGCACCAGCGACAGGAAGGCGAGCCATGCGAAGAACTCGACGACGAAGCAGCCGATCCCGGCCCACAGCCAGGGACCGGACGCCATTCCCCGCCAGCGCGCCCAGCCATCGCCGGGATGGGCGGCGGCGGCCTTGAAGGACAGCTGCCCCAGCGTGTCGCAGAGCATGTTCACCAGCCAGGCGATCACGGCGAGACCGGTCATGGACGGAACCTCACAGGCAACATTCTCATGGCGTGAAGACCAGGAACAGGCCGCTGGACAGCTGGCTGCTGCGGCCCCCGTCCCGCAGGATCGGGGAGTTGGAGGCGCTGCCGAGCATCCGGCCCCAGCTGGCGAAGCCCCGGACCGACCAGCGGTCGATCAGCGTCACCGCGCCATTGGCTTCCAGTCCCGCCAAATCGACGCCGGCATGCGGGCTGAAGGCGTCGAGGCCGGTCGCCGCCGCCTGCCCGGCATCGACGCCGAAATTCCGTTGCAGGTAGGACTGGTTGGCCGCCTTGACGAAGGGACCCAGGGAAAAGCCCTGCTGCGCCGCCGGATCGCCCAGCGGAAGCGACAGGGCGGCATGGGCTTCCAGAACGGCACCGCGCCGGCCGTGCCTGACCTCTTCCGTCCCGATCAGATCGAGCGAGAGTGGGCCGCTTTCGACCGTCGCGAAACCGCCCAGTTCGGCGGTGTCGGACAGTCCGTTCAGACCGCGCAGCCGGGCCGGCAGGGACCGGCTGGACCGTCCCGGCTGGTATCGGGCGATGGCGCCCAGGCTGAGGACGCCCTCATGCAGGACCGTCACCCGGACGCCGTCGAGCGAGTCGATGGCGAGGCTTTGGCCGAACTCCGCACTGACATAGGGCGCCGCCGACCAGTCGGTGCGGGTGGCCCCCGGATAGGCGGGCTGGGCGACCACCCCGGCGCCGAGCGCCAGGGTGGAACCGCCCGCCGCCGGCCCCGCGGCGGCGCTGTCGGCGAGCGCCACCGTGGGTGTGCCGGCCGCCACTCCGGTCAACGCGGCGGCGGCCAGGGCGCAGGCTGTCAGCCGTCTCACGCGACCATCATCTCGGTGAGCGTTTCACGGGCGGCCGCCAGCGTCCGGTCGACATCCTCCTCGCTGTGGGCGAAGGAGACGAACAGGTTCTCGTAGGCGCCGGGATGGAACAGCACGCCGCGGCCCAGCATCCCTTCCCACCAGCGGCGGAAGGCGTCATGGTCGGCATGGCGGACTGCATCGCGGTAGTTGCGGATCGGCTTGTCGGCGAACCACAGCTGGAAGACCGGGCCAAGGCCGACGACATGGGCGGGGATGCGCAGGTCGCGGACCAGCCGGTCCAGCCCTTCGCGCAGCCGGTCGGAGACGGCATGGAGCCTCTCGTACATGCCCGGCTTCGCCAGCTCGTCCAACGTGGCGTTGGCGGCGGAAACCGCGATCATGTTGGCGTTGTAGGTCCCGGCGATCGACACGGTGCCGTTTTCGACCAGCGCCATCACGTCGCGCCGCCCGCCCATCGCCGCCACCGGGAAGCCGCCGCCCAGCCCCTTGGCGAAGACCGACAGGTCGGGGGTGATGCCGTAATGGCTCTGGGCGCCGCCCCGCGCGATGCGGAAGCCGGTGATGACCTCGTCGAGGATCATCAGGACGCCATGCTTGTGCGTCAGCTCGCGCATCGCCTCCAGATAACCCGGCTCCGGCAGGATGCAGCCGGTGTTGCACATGATCGGCTCGCTCAGCACGGCGGCGATCTGGTCGCCCTCCCGTTCCAGCGTGCTGCGCAGCGCCTCCACGTCGTTCCACGGCAGGATGATCAGGGAGTCGCCGACGCCGCGCGGCAGCCCCGGACCCTGCGGCACCGCCACCGGCGCGTCGTCGCGGCCGGCGGTCTCCAGCTTGGGATGCTTGCTCCAGTAAACCCCGTCGGAGAAGCCGTGATACATCCCCTCGAAGCGGATCAGCTTTTGGCGACCGGTGAAGGCGCGGGCGAGACGGACGGCATAGAGCACCGCCTCCGTCCCGGTGTTGCACAGCCGGACCCGCTCCAGGCCCGGCACGGCGGCGACGATCTTCTGGGCCAGCGTGATCTCGTCGGCGCTGGGCAGGGCGAAGACGGTGCCGCGCTGTTCGATGCACTCGACCACGGCCCTGGTGACGGCGGGCGGCCGGTGGCCGAGCAGCATCGGCCCGAGCCCCAGGAGATAGTCGATGTACTCGTTGCCGTCCGCGTCGGTCACGCGCGACCCGGTTCCCCGCTCCACGAACAGGGGATAGGGATCCCAGCCGGACCAGGTGGCGCGTGCCGTGCTGTTGACACCGCCCGGGATCAGGCTGCGGGCCTGCTCGAACAGGGCCGCGCTCCGTCGGGTGCGGTCCGGCTGCTGATAGCTTGACGTCATCGAAAGACTGCCTGCTGTGGCCAATTGATGGTTCGCCGGAAGAGACCGGCCAGCCTTCCTCTGCATCCAGCGTTCCACCTTGACCGCCACCGTCGCAGCGGACGGCGCCGACCGCCGACCGCAGCAACGTCGGATGCCCTCGATCCCTTGCGGTGCAAGGACCGCAGGGGTTCTGGCCGCCCTGCCGTATCAACTATGTCCGGTAACGGACCGCGACGCCTTGCCAGTGGCCAGGATCATCAAAACGCGGGGGAAGCTACAAAATTTGTAGCTCGCGTTCCGGCGGGAGGCGGATGCCCGGTGACGCGAAGCCAGTGCTTCCGGCCATCTCCCGCTGGCGGCTCGCTCGTGGCCCGCCGCTTGCTATCGGGAGGGTTGGCGACGCCGGCCCACCGCCCGGCGTGCGGACAACGGAACACCATCGCCTTGCACCAGCCGATCACCCTGTTCATCGACTTCGATGGCACGATTTCCCGCGAGGACACCACCGACCTGATCCTGCAACGTTTCGCCGATCCCGCTTGGGAGGCGGTGGAGGAGGCCTGGGCGCGTGGCGAGATCGGTTCACGCGACTGCATGGCCCGGCAGGTCGCGCTGCTGCGCGCACTTCCGGCCGATCTTGACGGGTTCGCCGGCGGAATCGAGGTCGATCCGGATTTTCCCGCCTTCATGGCGCTGTGCCGCCGGCACGGGATTGCGGTGACCGTCCTGTCGGACGGGCTGGACCGGGTGGCGCGCAGCGTTCTGCGCCGGCTGGAGTTCGATGTGCCGGTCCTGTCCAACCGTCTGCGCTGGCAGGGCGACGACCGCTGGCAGCTGGAGTTTCCCCATGCCCGGCCTGACTGCGCGAGTGCCGCCGGGAACTGCAAGTGCAGCCGCTTCTCTGTTCCTCCGGGCAAGGCTGCGGATGGTCGTGTCGCCGCGCTCATCGGGGACGGGCGTTCCGATTTCTGCGCGGCGGAGCAAGCGGACGCGGTGTTCGCGAAGGGAAAGCTTGCGCACCATTGCCGGGAGACCGGCATCCCCCACACCGCTTTTTCGGGCTTCGGCGACCTTGCCCCGCGTTTCGAGGACTGGTTGGACCGGGTCCGTCCCGTGGCCACCGGCGAGGTGCGGAATGGACTTCGCCACCGTGCCTGACTTGCCTCTCGACCGTATGGAATGCGATGCCGGAACAGCGCCGGTGCGCTCCCTGCTGATCGATCTGGACGGTTCGCTCACCGCCCAGCCCGGCATGCAACGGCGTCTGGCCGGTCGATCGATGACGCGGATCGACGCGCGCGACCTTGCGTCCCGGCTGCGCATCGTCGCGGGAAAGGCGGCGCTGTCCAGCCTGCGGGAGCGGATCGCCGGGGCCTGTCCGATGGCGGACCCGATCGCCGACCCGATCGCCCATGGCCTGCCGCCGCTTATCTTCTACGGGTCAGGCGATTTCCATCATCTTGCAACGCTTTTCCTGGAGATGTTGTCCGGTCCCGTCCTGGTGCTGCACATCGACAACCATCCCGACTGGACCGGCTGGCCCGCCACCTGGAACTGCGGAGCCTGGGTCAATCGGGCCTTGGAGCTGCCGTCCGTGCACCGGGTCGTCACCATCGGCCCGGCCAGCGACGATTTCGTCCGCCCGCAATTGGCCTTCGCCAATCTGGAGGCGATCCGCCAGGGCAGGCTGGAGGTTCATCCCTGGCGCGCGGCGCCGAGCCGCCTGTGGGGTCGGCCGGTGGAGGGGCCGGGCTGTACGACCCGCGACGGGCGCATCGTCTGGGACTGCCTGGAAGGGAAACCCTGGGACGAGGTGATGAAGGGGTTTGACGCCCGGCTTCCGCTTCTGCCGCTGTGGATCTCGCTCGACAAGGATGCGCTGATCCCGGCGGAGGCGGTCACGAACTGGGACCAGGGCGGCCTGACGCTGGATGCGGTGCTGGCGCTGGTGTGGCGGCTGGCCGAACGCCGGCGGATTCTCGGGATGGACGTCTGCGGCGATTATTCGCGCCCCGTCTTCTCCGATCCTTTCCGCACCCTGCTGTCGGCGACGGACCGGCCGCGTCTGCCGGAACCCGATGCCCGCGTCACGGCGGCGGTCAACGACACCACCAACCTGCGGATCATGCAGGCCGCCGACGAGATGGCGGCAATGGGGCTTTGGACATCATGACGGCGGACCGGACGATCTTTTTGCAAGGGGCGGGCATCGGCCGAAATCGTCCGGGCATGCTGCTGGTTCACGGGCTGGGCGGCACGCCGGTGGAGATGAAGACCCTGGGCCGCCGGTTGCAGGAGGCCGGGATCACCGTGCTGTGCTGCCAGCTCGCCGGCCATTGCGGCACAGCGGAGGATTTGACGGCGACCGGCTGGCGCGACTGGTACGCCAGCGTGGAGGCCGGCCTGAACCGGCTGGAGACGGTCTGCGATCTGGTGGCCGTTGGCGGCCTGTCGATGGGCGCCCTGCTCGCTGCCCGTCTGGCCTGGGCGCAGCCGCAGCGCGTGCGGGGCCTCGTCATGCTGGCGCCGACGCTGTGGTACGACGGCTGGGCGATTCCCTTCTACAGTTTTCTTCTGAAGCTGGTGATCCACCTGCCCTTCGGAGAGCGCTACGCCTTCGTGGAGAGGGAGCCCTACGGCGTGAAGGATCCGCGCATCCGGGCGCTGGTGCTGCGGGCGATGCAGAGCGGCGATCCGAATGGTGCCGGTTTGCTGTCCACGCCCGCCGTCGCCATCCGGGAAATGTGGCGTCTGACGGCCGAGTTGCGCCCGCTGCTGCCCGACATCCGGCAACCTGCGCTGCTGGTCCATGCACGGGAGGACGACACCGCCGGCCTGTCCAACGCCTTTCATCTGCAGGAGCGTCTGGGCGGACGGGTGGAGGCGCTGATCCTGGAGGATTCCTACCATCTGGTGACGGTCGACCGGCAGCGCGATCTCGTCGCCCGGCGCACCGCCTCGTTCGTCGCAGCACTCGCCGCCGGTCCGGATGCCGCCCTGCACCTCCATCAGAGCGGGGAGGGCGGCAATGGCTGAACAGGGCGGGTTGCAGGCACGGATCGTTCCGGGCATCGTGGCGCTGCCGGCCGACGGCTGGGCGGCCGGCCAGCCGGGGGAGGCCGAAGGCTGGGACTATTACCGGGCCTGTGGCAACGATCTCGCCGCCGCGGTCTTCGACGAGCAGGGGCTTGTTCTTGGTCTTCCGCTCTTCCGCATGGAATACCGGCTCGACACCCCCTTTCAGGGACGGCTGGCCACAGTCGGACGCCTGCTCGACCGCTGCTTTCCCCGGCTGATGCGGTGGGGGATGCTGGGTGTCGGCTCGCCGCTGGCGGAGCGCTGCCACCTGTCGGTCCGGCCGGGGCTGACGCCCGAGGAGCGTGCCCGCGCCGTCGAGGCGATGCTTGCCCTGCTGGAGGAGGAAGCGGCACGTTCGGGCGCCCTGCTGATCGTGTTCAAGGATGTATCGGCTCCGGAAGCACCTTGGTTGACGCCGCTGCTGGCAGCCCGGCGTTTCACCGCCGTCGCCGGGCTGCCGGTGGCGCAGCTCGATCTGGCCGGCCTCGACGAAGCCGGCTATCTCGCCACCCTCTCGGTAGCGACCCGCAAGGATCTGCGCCGGAAGCTGAAAGGCCGGGCGGCGGTCAGGGTGGAGCATCGCCAGCGGATCGACGACGTGGCCGACCGGATCGAGACGCTCTATGACAGCACGCGCACCAACAGCCAGCTGCGCTACGGCGAGTTCGAGGAGCTGCCGAAGGGATATTTCCGTGCAGTGGCGGAGGCCATGCCCGGACAGGTCGAATTCGTGCTGTACTGGGTGGGGGAGCGTCTGGCCGCCTTCAATCTCCTCTTCCTCCAGCGGAACCGGGTGATCGACAAGTTCCTCGGCATGGCTTATCCCTTGGCGCGCGACCACAATCTCTATGCGGTGAGCTGGATGGAGAACGTGCGCTGGGCCATCGGGACCGGACGGACGACGCTGCAGACGGGGCAGACCGCCTATGCCGCGAAGCTGCGCTTTGGAAGTGCCCTGGTGCCATCCACGAATTACGTGCGCTGCCGCAACCGTCTGCTCGACCGGTTGATCCGTCTGGCCGCGCCCTGGTTGGCCTTCGACCGCTGGGATCCCGATCTGCGCCTTCGGCGTGAGCGGGCGGCGGACAGGCCGCAACGACCGCAGTCACCATGACGGCGACCGGGGGAGGCACGGCGGTGAAGCCCTGCGACGGGGGCAGGCGCGCCTATTCGATGTTCGGTGCCCTCACGTTGCGCTGGCGGCTGGTCATCGCTTTCCTGTCGGTGAGCATCTTTCCCGTGCTCCTCGCCAGCCTCGTGATGGCGGATCTCGTGTCCGGCCTGTTCGGCGAGAACATGGAGCGCTGGCTTCAGGATGCGGCGATCTTCGTCACCCAGCGTTCGGCCGACGAGCAGAACGAGGCGAGGCAGGCAGCATCCATCGTCGCGGCCAGTCTGGCCAACGATGCAGGCAACCTTGACAAGAGGCTGATGGAGATGTCCACCGGCCTGCTGACCTCGGTCGGCTACGATGCCGTCGCGGTCTATCGTGCCGACGGGCAGATCCTGTTCGCCCATGGCCTGCTTGGCGACGGGGCGTGGCTGCCGCGCCGGCAACGCAGCCGCTTCTTCGTTGTCGACGACGGGGGCCATCCGGTTCTGCTGCTTGGATCGGCCAAACGGTTCCAGCATGAGGGGCAGACCTATTTCGTCTTCGTCGGCGACCGCTGGGACGGGACGATGATCAACATCGCCGGCGCCAGCCCGTCGCTGAAGGTCCAGGTGTTCGCGATTTCCGACGGGAAGGCCGCCATCGTCAGCGCCGGCCGCGACGAGGATGTCCAGCTTCCGCCGACCGTTCTGGAGCAGCTTGCCGCCGGGGCGCGCAGCGTCACCACCAGGATGTTTGCATCGGACAATTTCGCCACCGGCTTCGCGGCGCTCCGCGATACCGACGGCAGTCTCATGGGGGTGGTCGCCTGCCGCATATCGGACCAGGTCTCCCTGCTGTCCCACGTCCGCACCCTTGAGCTTTTCGTCCTGCTGGTGGTGGTCGCGGGCGTGATCTCCCTGATCGTCGCCCTGTCCTTGTCCAAGCTGATCTCCCGTCCCCTCAACAGCCTGACCCAGGCCCTGCGCCGCGTGCATGAAGGCGATTACTCGGCGCGCGTGCCGGTCCGGGGCGGCCGGGAACTGGAACAGCTCGCCGTGGGCTTCAACAGCATGACCGGACAGCTCGATACGCTGCGGCAACGCGAGGAGCTGGTCCGGCGGCGCGAGAAGCTGGCGATCCTGGGCGAGGCGGCGGCGGTGATCGCGCACGAGATCCGCAATCCGCTCGGCATCATCAAGACCTCCAGCCAGGTCCTGCGCATGAAATCGCAGCCGCCCGAGGCGACCGACCGGCTGATCGGCTTCGTGCTGGACGAGGTCGGCCGCATGGAGGCCCTGGTGCAGGAACTGCTGGACTATGCACGGCCCAAGGCCGCCATGCGGCAGGCCGTCGATCTCGCCGCCGAACTGCGCGACATCCTGGAATTCACCGCCGGCGAGATGACCCGCCGGCAGATCCTTCCGCAGGTGGAACTGCCAGCCAGGAGGCTGCCGGTGCAGGGCGATGCCGCCCAATTGCATCAGGCGCTCCTCAACATTCTGCTGAACGCGATGGAGGCGATGCCCGAGGGCGGGGCGCTGACCGTGACGGCCCTGCGCGAGGGGGATGAGGCGGTCGTCAGTGTCGGCGACACCGGGGTCGGGATTCCGGAAGACCTGCGCGACCGCATCTTCGAGCCCTTCGTCACGACGAAAAGGCGGGGAACCGGGCTGGGGCTGGCGCGCGTGCAGGACATACTGGAACGCCATGGCGGAAGCATACGGTTCGTCAGCGCGCCCGCCGTCGGCAGCACCTTCGTCCTCCGGCTGCCCCTGATGCCCGAGATCGAGGAGGAGCCATCGTGATCCTGATCGTCGACGACGAGGTGCGTTTGGCCGAAGTGACGGCGGTGGCCCTCGAAGCCCGTGGATTTCCGGCACATTTCGTTGAGTCCGCCGCTGCCGCCCTGGCTTGGCTGGAAGACAACCGGGTCAGCCTGATCCTGACCGATCTGCGCATGCCGGGAATGGATGGACGGGCACTTCTCGCCGCGCTCCAGTCGGCACGGCCGGAGATACCGGTGGTGATCGTCACCGCCTATGCCTCCGTGCCCGATGCGGTGGCGCTGGTCCGCGAGGGGGCCTTCGATTACATCTCGAAGCCCTTCGAGATCGACGATCTGGTCGCGACCATCGAGCGCGCGCTGAAACTTAAGGAAGCTGAGGCCGATAACCGGCGCCTGCGCGAAGAGCTGCGGGAAAAATACGATTTCGGCAGCCTCGTGGGGACCAGTGATGCGTTCCGGGCGGTCCTCCGGCAGATCACGGAGGTTTGCGACAGCCGGGCGACCGTCCTGCTCCAAGGCGAGAGCGGCACCGGAAAGGAACTGGTCGCCCGAGCCATCCATGACAACAGCCCGCGGAGGAACAAACCCTTCATCGCGGTGAATTGCGCGGCGATCCCGGACAATTTGCTGGAAAGCGAGCTGTTCGGCCATGTGAAGGGGGCCTTCACCGGAGCGGTCGCCAATCGGGAAGGGCGCTTTTCCGCCGCGGATGGCGGAACGCTCTTCCTGGACGAAATCGGCGACATGCCGCTTCCCCTGCAGGTGAAGGTGCTGCGCGCCATCCAGGAGCAGAGCTTCGAGATGGTGGGCAGCACCAGGACCCTGAGCGTCGATGTCCGGTTCATCGCGGCGTCCCATCGCGATCTGCGCCGCGAGGTGGAACGCGGGGCCTTCCGCGAGGATCTGTATTACCGC
Organism: Azospirillum sp. TSH100; assembly: GCF_004923295.1. Classification (NCBI taxonomy): domain Bacteria; kingdom Pseudomonadati; phylum Pseudomonadota; class Alphaproteobacteria; order Rhodospirillales; family Azospirillaceae; genus Azospirillum; species Azospirillum sp. TSH100. The sequence continues at coordinate 455,237 of NZ_CP039635.1, read as the reverse complement.
CTGAACGTCTTTCCGATCCGCCTTCCGGCCCTGCGCGAGCGCGGCGACGACCTTGAGGATCTGGCCGGCCATTTCCTCGGCCGGCACGCGAAATCGATGGGAAAGCGGCTGACCGGCTTCAGCCGTCCGGCGCTGTCCGCGATGATGGCCTATCACTGGCCGGGAAACATCCGCGAACTGCAGAACTGCGTGGAGCGCGCGGTCATCGTTGCCCGGGGATCGATGGTGGAGGTGAGCGATCTGCCGACCTATATCTTCGAGGACCGGCCGCCGCTGGCCCAGGCCGCCAGACTGCCGGCCGACCTTGATGCCGAACTGGAGCGGATCGAACGCAAGTTCCTGACCGATGCCTTGCAGGAAAGCGGCGGCGTCCAGGCCAATGCCGCCAAGAGGCTGGGCATCACGGAACGGAGCCTGTGGCACAGGGTGAAGAAATTCGGGATCCGGGTCCGCAGGCAGATGGACTGACGGCACTCCTGATCAATCTCCCGAATTCAGCCGAATGCACCCGTCCTGGCCGTTCGCGCCCGCGCGCGAGCGGACGTCACGGCCCATCTGTCTGCCCTGCCTGTCATCGAATCGAAATGATCGGACCTCACGTATGGAAGCTCTGAACCAACATCTTTTCCTTCTGCTGAACGCTCCGCCCGATCCGCCGGCCGGCCTTCTGATGCTGGCCCGCTTTCTGGCGGACGACGTGGTGGTGCTGGTCGCGGCCCTGATCGCGGCACTGTGGGTGTGGGGACGGCGCGACGGACGCGCCGCGCTGGTCGGTGCCGGCTGTGCCCTGCTGACGGCGGCGCTGCTCAATGCGGCGATCGGCGCCCTCTGGCATCACCCGCGTCCGTTCATGATCGGATTGGGTCATCAACTGATCCCGCATGCCGCGAATTCATCCTTCCCCAGCGACCATGCGACCTTCATGTGGACGATCGGGATCAGCCTGCTGCTGCGGGGCGCATGGCAGCGGCTGGGATGGGGAATGATGGCCTTCGGACTGGGCGTGGCCTGGGCGCGCATCTATCTCGGCGTTCACTTTCCCCTGGACATGGCGGGCGCGCTTCTGATCTCCGCCACCGCGTCCCTGCTGGTCATTCCGGCACGCCCCATCGTCGATCGGATGCTGACGCCAGCCGTCGTCCGGCTCTACGAGGGGGCCTTGAGGCTGCTGCATCTGCCCACCGCCCTGTTCCCGCTGGACCGCAAGTGAGGGCATTCTCGTGCCGATCGGGAACCGGCACCCGGCGCAATCTGCCAACCGATGCCTTCACTCTCGTGAAGCGGTTGGGGCAAGCGGGCGGTCAGCCACGACGGCCTCCCATCCGGGTCTGCCAGTCGCGGCTGTAGAGCTGACCGTGGCCGGCGAGCGGTGCCGTCCGGCCGGTCTCCAGATCGAGTACCGGCATGTCGGCGATCAGGGCGGCCCGCTCCACTCCCCCCACATGGGACAGGCTGCCGTCCTCGGCCCGGGATTCCCGGAAGAGGGAGGGGCGGGCGCTCCGATCCGCGATGGACAGATGCGAGGCTAGCTCGGCACGGACGAAAAAGGCATTGTGCCCCGCCCCGTTGCTGCCGACCAGAACATAGCCCTTGCGCGCCGCCGCCTGTTCGAGCGCCCGGATCGAGGCCCCGAAATAAAGCCAGGACGGGTGGGCGATGGAGCGCTGGAATGCGCAATCATAGGGGATCGTCAGGGCATGCAGGTCGCCCAGGACCGCATTGTATTCGCATATCACGATGTCCGGACGAACCACGTCGATCGCGTCGAACACCCAGTAATCATTGCCGTCGATGTCGATGCTCAGCAGGCCGACTTCGCCGCCACCGCCACCGCCACCGCCGTTGCGTGAAAGCAGTTCGTTCACGTTCTCTTTCGTTATGAAAGCCGACATCGCGACCAGATCGTGCCTCCAATAGATGTCGTCGTTCCGGATCGTCTCGATATGCGTCACATTCGCATCGAGAACGAACCCCCGCCAGTTGCGGTTGCGCATCAGATAGCGGGTGTTGCTCTCCGTATAGTCCTGCACGCCGAACTCGATGAAGCTTTCGGAGCGGATCGGGAGGTTCTGGATCAGCCATTCGATGATGCCGTCCTCACCGGTCTGCGAGAAAACCGTGAACTCGACGTCTGACAGGTGGGGAATGCTCTTGCGCGCCCGCAGGGACTCGCCCAGGGCGCGGGCGGTCAGCATGAGCTGACGCTCCGCCCAACGCTGATGCTGGCGGTGATGGTCCCAGGCCAGGGCGCGTCCGGCACGGAAAAGAGGAACCAGATCCTCCAACTCGGCAGGCATCGGCGGTGTCCTTCCTAGTGTAGCTTGCCTTGTGTAGCTTGGCTTTGCGTGTGGCGGCGGACGCGGGTCAGGCCCGGAGGTAATCGCAGTTGCGGCACAAGGGATTGGAGACGCGGTTGTCGAGGAATTCCCGGCGCAGCGACCGCATCGGCCCGCCGTTCCAGATCTCCTTCAGCGACTGCTTCGCCACATTGCCCAGGACATAGCGCTTGTCGTGGTCGTAACAGCAGGGCACGACGTCACCGTCCCAGGTGACGGTCATCCTGCTCCAGGGAAAGCGGCAGGTGACATGGTCCCGCTGCGGCGGCCGCTCGCTGGCAAGGCAGGTCACGTCCGGCGCATTGCCGTCCCAGGTCACGAACTCCTTGGCGAAGAAGGCATCGACGCCGTCGAGGTTGGACCAATAGTCCCGCATCCGGGCGATGCTGTCGCCGTTCAGACCGAAATCGATCATCGACACGATGACCTGGACCTTGGACTTGAAGGACCTCTTCAGCGCCAGGAAATCAAGCAGGTTGTGGACGGAGGCGTCATAGGCAGCTGCGACGCCGCGGATGCGCTCGAACGACGCGTCGTCGTGGCCGTCGAGCGACAGATAGAGCTTGGCGGGACGGGCACGCAGCAGCGCCAACGCCGTCGGCCGCTTCAGCATCAGCGGGTTCAGCGACAGGGCGGTGAACACGCCGCGCGCCGAGGCATAGGCGATGAAGCGGTCGAAGTCCGGATGGACGAGGCTTTCGCCGAAATGATGCAGCCAGCAATCGGCCTGTGTCGCGTGCTTCGGGTTCTCCCGGACATACTCGTCGATCACCTTGCGGAACAGGCCGAAGTCCATCAGTCCCTGCGGGCGCGTCATGTTGCCGGTGCGCGCGCACATGACGCATTTGAAGGGACAACGGTTGGTCAGCTCGATGTTGAAAACCGAGAATGGCGTGTCGAGCACCGTCGGGTCGGCCGGTATGGCCGCGGCCGGGGAGGGGAGTGCGTCCATCGTCAATTCGGCCCCCCATGGCCGGCGGCTCCGGCCGGGGCGTGGTTCCCGACGGCGGCGAGCAGCGGTGCCAGCGCCTGGCCGAGCGGCCCCAGCAGCCGCAGCGTGGCGGCGACCCACTGGCCCTCCTCCCGCGCGGCAGCGCCAACCAGATGGCTGGCCTCCGCCGTGTCGCCCAATTCCAGCAGAGCCAGCGCCCGTCCGAGGCGGGACATGGCAAGGCAGGTGAAGTCCCCGGGCCTGCCGTCGAAATCCTCCAATGCCTCCTGCGGCCGGCTCAATGCGAGCCTCAGCATGCCGCGGAAGACGCGCGCTCTGCCTGTATCGGGATGGTTCAGACGCTCCCGGTCGAACGCGCGGGCGGCGGCGTCGAGGTCGCCGGCATGGAGTTGCACCAGCCCCCCGATCATGCGCGCCCAGCCCATGGCGGGATTCCGCAGGCGGACGGCGTCGCAGGCGGCCATCGACTCAGCAAGGCGGCCGTCCAGCAGCAGAGTCTGCGCGATCATCAGGCCGGCCCACCAGCGCAGATCGTGATCGCTTTCCCAAACGCGCCGGTAGGCCGCCAGCGCGGCTTCGGTTTCGAAGCGGAGCCGGTGATATTGGCCGAGCACATACCAGGACGGCATCCGCTCCGGCGCCAGGGCGATCGAAACCGCCAGCTCCCGCCTCGCCTCGTCTGGACGGTTCAGCAGCAGCAGGGAAAAGCCCCGCTGATGGTGAAGGCTGTAACGGTCCTGCGCATGGGGGGCCGCAAGATCGCACCAGCGTACGGCCTCCTCCTGGCGATCACGCAGCAGGCCGGCCGCCTCGACGACGAGATCGGGCAGATGGGCGGCGGCGGCATGCGGACTGGTGGCAAGCGCATGGGCGACGAGGGCGAGCGCATCGTCGCTCATTCCGTCATCCCTGGCGGCCTCCGCTTCGTCGATCAGCGCCCGCGCCAGGGCATCGGGGTCGCCGCCACGGGCCAGCATTCCATGGGCCAGAACGGATCCCGCGCGCACCGGGTCGCCCGCGTCCCGCAGCAGGCGGTTCAGTCGCAGGACGGACGCGCAACGTCCGGGATCCACCGCCACCGCAAGCTCGAACGCCTTGATGGCGGCATCGCGGTCTCCCGAGGCCTCATGCGCCACCCCCATCCGGTGATGATAGTGGGAGAGGGTGGACCGGCGGATCTCCTCCCGCCAATTTCCAACGGCGATCCGGTCGAACCTGCTCTCCTCAGTCCTGTCGTCTGGGAATGACGATGCCGGTCGGATCATCCGCGTCCTCGCCCCCCTTCGCCGCAACGTTAGGCACCAAAATGCTGATGGATATAACAATTCTAGTACATCAGAGCAACTCAGCCCGCATAATCAAATTTCAGGAGATGCCGCCGGTGGCGATCTTCATGCGGAATATTTGAAAACCTGAGATTGTGGATGCGCAAGCCATCGCAAAATCCAGCCGAGAAGTTGCCGTCACCAAAAGTTGTTATGGATCATTTATTTTTCTCTTGATGTGCGTTGGGGCGAGTGGGAATCCGATACAGGGAGATGTCGATCCATGCGCGACGTGATCAGCCTTTCGGCCTTCCCGAAGTCGGGAGTGACATATCTCGGGTTCCTGATGTTCCATTGCCTGTTCGGCGACGTGGCCGAGATCGGTGACCTCGAAAGGAAATACGTGATCGATATTCATGCATGGCCGGCGCTGCGGTTCGCAGTGCCGCAGGGGCCCCGGATCGTCAAGTCGCATTTTCCGTTCGGACCAGACAGTCCCGGCGTCGGGCGGACGGCCAAGGCGGTGTATCTGATCCGTCACCCCATCGACGTCATGATGTCGGCGTGGGATTACCGCCGGTTCCTGAACCCCGGTGCGACCGACGACGTGGACGGTGGCCCGGCCGATGGTCCCGCGTTCCGACACTTCGTCCGTCGCTGGCTGGCGACCGGCGGGGAGGGGTTCGAGGTTGCCGGAAGCTGGCTGCGGCATGTCCGCTCCTGGCTCGACCAGCGCGAGATCCCGGTGCATCTCGTCACCTACACCGATCTGGTCGATCATCCCGGCCGCGAACTGGCGGCCATTCTGCGCTTCCTCGACCTGCCGGTTCCGGCCGAGCGGCAGGCGATGGCAGTCGAAAGCAGCGGAATGGCGGCGATGGCCGCGCTGGAAGCGGAGGAGGTCCGCCACCGGCGCACCGGCGTCTTCTACCGGCCGGAACTCGCGCGCAGCTATGAAGGCGGTCGCCGTTTCATCAACAAAGGCCATCGCGGCTGCTATGCGACCCTGCTGACCGATGAGGAGCGGGGGCTGGCCGACCAAACCTTCGGGGCCGAGTTGTCCGCCTATTTCCCCGGTGCTGGCGCGGCGGTGGGTTGACCGGCGTCACGGCAGCGCGCGCGCGACACCGATCACGGTCCATGCCGTCTCGTCCGGCTCGCGGCCGATGTCCGGGAAGGCGCGGAGCGTTTCCAGCCGGAAACCGCCGGCGGCAAGCGCCAGACCGAGCTCCCGGTCGAAGAAGAAGCGCATGGCATGCGTCTCCCGGTCCTCGCCGACGATCCGGTCCCCGGCAAGCCTGAGCACATGGAAATCGACCCGGCAAGTCTGGGCCCGTATGTCGAGGTCCGACCGCGTGGTCCTGAGAATCCGCTCGTCCGTCCGGGAAATCATCCTCACCCGATCTCCCGGCCGCTGGGCGAGGACGGCGGGGCCGTACCAGATGTCGAAGAGGAAAAGACCGGACGGCGGCAGATGGCGCCGGACCGAGGCCAGGGTGGCCAGTAGCGCCTCGTCGTCCTGCTGATAGCCGAGCACGGCGAACATCATGATCGCGGCGTCGAAGACCCGGCCGAGGCGAAGCGTACGGACATCGGCCTCGATGAATTCGGGAGGGGCGACGGCCGCTGAGGTGATCTCCGCCGCCTTCGCGCGGGCGTGGGTGAGCATGGCCGGGGAACGGTCCACCCCCGTCACACGCAGCCCACGCGCCGCCAGTGGCAGGGCATGCCCGCCGGTGCCGCAGCCGAGGTCCAGGACGCTTGCGACGGGGCCGTCCGCATGCAGGTCGAACAGGCGCGCGATCAGGTCACTTTCGCCGCTGTAATCCTTCTCGCCATACAGCGCGTCATAGACCGCCGCGTAGGCGGGTCCGAATATGCCGCTCATGCCAGCACCCTCCGCACCGCGTCGGCGGCCAGTTCCAGATCGGTGTCGGACAGGGCAAGGCCGGATGGCAGATAGAGCGCCCGCCGTGCCAGCCGTTCCGCCACCGGATAGCGCTCCCCCCGGAACAGGCCGCGCTCCAGCAGGGCCGGCTGTTCATGCATGCCGAGGAAGAAGGGGCGGCTGTCCACCCCGAGCGCGCGCAGGCGGAGCGCGCATTCGGCCGCATCGAACGGCACCTCGTCGTCCAGCACGATCCCGTACATCCAGTACACGCTGCGTGCCCAGGGGCGCTCGACCGGCAAGGCGAGCGGCAGTCCCGCCAGCCGCGCGCCATACTGCGCGGCGATGTGGCGTTTGCGAGCGATATGGTCGCCGATGCGCTCGACCTGGGCCAGACCGATGGCGGCCTGGAGATTGGTCAGCCGGGCATTGACGCCCAGTTCGCTGTGCAGAAAGCGCCGGTCCCGGCGGAAACACAGGTTCCGCAGCGAGCGCAGCCGGTCGGCGAGGGCGGGATCGTTGGTGGTGACCATGCCGCCTTCCCCGGTGGTGACGATCTTGTTGGCGTAGAAGCTGAAGCAGCCGAGCGTCCCCAACCCGCCGCAGCGGCGTCCGCGGTATTCCGCGCCATGTGCTTCGGCGGCGTCCTCGACGATATGCAGCCCGTGCCGCTCCGCCAAATCCCACAGTGGGGGCATGTCGCAGGGATGGCCGAAGAGATGGACCGGCATGATGGCGCGGGTGCGTGGCGTGATCTTCGCCGCGACCTGATCGGGATCGAGGCACCAGGTCTCCGGGTCGCTGTCGACCAGGACGGGCACACAGCCGGCCTCGATGATCGCCACCGCGCAGGAGATGATCGTGCAGCTCGGCAGAATGACCTCCGACCCGGGCTCCAGATCGAGCGCGCGGATGGCGAGCTGAAGGGCGGCGGTGCCGCTGGACACAGCCACGCCATGTGCCGCGCCGCAATACTCGGCCCAGCGACGCTCGAACTCCGCGATGAACCGGCCTTCCGAGGAGATCCAGCCGGTCTCGACGGCTTCGCGGACGTAATCCAGTTCCCTGCCGTTCAGCAACGGCTCGCTCACGACGATCACGGAGACTTGTCCTTTTCCTGCCGGCCGGCGGCGTTCACTGTTCCATCACGATCCGCTCGGGGCCGGCTCCCTCGAAGCAGCTCTTGTCGGCGCCGCCGGCGAATGGACCCTGCTTGACCTCGACCATCTCGACCTCCTCGATCACCTGGAAACCGTGTCCGCCCGCCGCGAGAAGGATGACGTCGCCCGCCCGCAGAAGCCGGCTGTGCAGATAGGTCCGTCCGCCGTCGTAGAAGTCGACCCGCAGAAGCCCGCGCCGGATCAGCAGGACCTCCTGGGTGTAATCAACCTCCCTGTGCACCGGATTGTGCAGGTGGGGCGTGATGGTCTTTCCCGCGGGATGGTGCATGAAGGCAAGCTGCTGTGAGAAGCTGGAGGGCGTGAAGAAGGTGATGCCCGGCTCGCGGAATTCGGCGCGGACGATGATCGCCAGGGTGCGGTCGTCATGGACGATGGTCTCGATCATGGCTGCGGCATCCGGGCGGGGGTGGGCCCCGGGGCGGGATGGCGGGACAGCAGCATGCCGATGAACGACAGCTCGCTGCCGTCGTCCAGCCGGTGCCGCCCGTCGAAATCGTCGCTCCAGCTCATGACGGTGCCATGCGTGGCGCCGATGATGCGACGCCAACGCTCCTCTGAGAAGCACCAGTGCGGCACCGACACACCGGGTTGGAGAAGCGCCAGATCCTGCACCGTGCAAAGGTCGGTCGTCGCCGGCTCCGCCCCCTGCCGGACGGGAAAGCGGTTCATCATCATGTGGCGGTGCGGCCGGCTCGCCAACCGGGCGAAGACCGCTTGCGGATCGGGCAGATATTGCAGCACGCCCGAAACCAGGATCAGGTCGTGCTCCCGGCCCTCCAGCGCGTCGAGCTCGTCATGGAAGCGCAGGCCGCCGCCGGCGAAACGGTCATTGCCGGCCTGGGCCAGGGCCGGGGTTTCCACCACGTCCCACTCCAGCCGGACGGCCTCCCCCAGGATGGCGGACAGCACGGCATGCCCGTTTCCCAGCCCGCCGCCGAAGTCGCAGACGCTCAGCCGGCCGTCGAAGCCTCCCCCGCGCATCGCTGCGGCCAGAAGCGCGGCGGCAAGCTGCTGGTACAGGGGCATTAGGACCCCGTCCCAGCGGAAGGCCGACCGCGCCTCCACCAGCCTCGTCACCACCTGCGGGTCGTCGTAGGTCCGGGTCCCCGACTGGGCGGCGGCATGGTCGCCGTAGAGGCCGCTGAACAACCCCATCAGCCCACTCCTCCAGCCTCTTGCGGCCATGCGATCGGATAGGCGGGGGTGCGGCGGGTGCGGACACGGTCCACCGCCTCGTCCAGGATGCTCCGCAGGCGCGACAGGAAATCCTCATGCCGGTAGCCGGCAAGGCGGCAGGCGCCGTTGGCAGCCAGGGTGGCGGCCAGGGCGTCGTCATGCCACAGCCCGCGCATGGCGCCGGCCAGCGAGGCCGCGTCGCGCGGATCGATGTAGAGGGCGCCGTCGCCGAGCTGGTCGCGGATGCTGGGCAGATCGCTGACGATGACCGGCCGGCCGACGCTCCATGCTTCCAGCGGCGGCATGTTGGTGGGACCGAAGAAGGTCGGCATGACCAGTCCGGCCGACAGGCTGTAGAGCGCCGGCATGTCGCGGTCGGGCACGAATCCCAGATAGTGGATGCGGTCGCGCACCCCCAGCCTGTCGGCCAGGGCCATCACATCGATGAAATTCCGCGCCCGCCATTTCTCCGTGTAGCTTCCGGCGAACACCACCCTGACGGCTTCGTCCCCGCCATCGGCGAGCTGGGCGAGCGCCTCGACGATCAGGCGGTGGTTCTTGTGCATCCAGAACTGCGCCGGATAGAAATAATAGCGCTCCGGCAAACCGTACCGCGTCCGGACCCTGGCGAAGTCCCTCTCAGTCGGCGGGCGGGAGCGGCGGACCGGCGGGAAGAAGGGCAGCACCCGGATGCGGTCGCCGTCGATCAGGTCGCCGTAGAAGCGAAGCACATCCTGCCGCCCCGCCTCGGAATCGACCAGGACCAGGGTCGCGTAGCGGCAGATCGTCCGGTAGACCTGCTCCCGCAGGGCGGCGATCCCGTCGGCGCTGACCTCGGGGAATTCCGGTTGGAGACGGTGTTGCAGGTCGTGGATCGGCACGATGAAGGGAAGCAGCGCCTCCGGCCCGATCAGCGAGGGGTGAAGGGTGAGCAGAAGGTCGACGTCTTCCTCGCGCAGGGCCCATCCCATGGCGGTATTCAGCACGATCTCATCCGTCGGGGGTGGCGGGCGCCCGCCCTCGCCATCTGTGGACAGGTAGGATTCGGGCGGCCCCTGATGGATGTCCAGGTCGCCCAGCGGCAGGATCGGCAGCCGGCCGTACTGGAGATGGCGGGACTGCAGGATCCCGCGCAGGCTTTCGCCCGCGGGATTGACGCAAACCAGATCATAGGGGACATGCCGGGTCAGGTCCGACAGGGCGTCCAGCAGGGATGCCTCGTACTGGAAGCCACCCCCCGCCGATGCGGGAAACCCTCTGTAGACACCGACGCGCATGTGCGCACTCCTCTTCGGCCCCGGCGGCATCGCTCTTCAGACCGGATGCATGCATGTGTCCCGCGGTCTCCGCGCCTCCTCCCGCCGGGCCTTCGACTGGGCCTCCGACCAGATGTGCTGCACGATGAACGGGTAGGCGTTGTAGGGATCGGCGATGCCGACCCGCAGCAGGCGCTTGGCGATCTCGGAGACATATTGGCTGGAGATGATGACCGTCGCATTGCGCAGCGCGTCGGCCACGGCCTCCGGTGTCGTCACGCTCAGGTCCCAGGCCTTGCCCTTGCGCACCCCGTCCAGAAAACCGGCCAGCGTCAGGTTTTCCCATTTGCCGAGCGCCATCTGCAGGATGCGCCCGCCGCGCGACGCGCCGTAGAGATAAATGGGCCGGTCGTCGGGAAGAGCCGCGAAGTCCGACTCCCGGCTCAGGCGCGGAAGGCGTGCGGCGAATTTCGGATCGAAGTCGAAATAGCAGGTCACCTGCTCCGGCGGCGGCGGTGGCGATGGTGCGGTCATCGCGGCGTAGGGCACGGGTGTGAGGGTGGTCAGGCGGGAAAGCCGCTCCTGCTCGGCGGCCAGCCCCGACTCAGCGCGGTCGGCGACCCGCATGGTCAGCAGACCGCTGCACCCCAGGGGCGCTTGGGCGGCGATCCGATTTGCCAGGAAAGCGGCGGCAGCGTCGCCAAGCTCCGGATCACGGCGCAGGAGGGGGGTCAGACGCGCCCGCCGCACCAGCAGGCTCGCCGGATGCAGGGTGGCCGCGGTGGAGGCGGGGCTGGCGGCGTCGACGGCGTCGAAGCCGATGGCGGTCGGCCGCAGCTCCGCCTGGTACAGCTCGACCATCTCTTCCGGCAGCATCGGCTGCAACGCGCCGCCATGGACGCCGTCGACGCCGAGGTCCCGCGCTGCGGCCAGCAACGTCGCGACGTGGTTGGGGAAGGGCCGCGCCCCTGGCGGCAGAATGCCGACCCACTCGGCATCCGCCGCCCGCAGTCCGCTCCACAGCCGGGACCCCGACGGCTGTTCGGCCGCCGTCGTCAGGATTCGCAGCGAGGCAAGCCGGCGGGCCAGCCCGTCCGGCACGCTCTCCCGCATGCCGTCCGGCAGGACGAGCACCACGCCGACGCGCCCGGCTGTCTGTCCAGCCACCGCCTCCAGTCGCTGCACGGCGTCGTCCCACCCGCCCTCATCCACCGGCAGCACCAGATCGACGGGAACTGGCGGCGTGCCATTGCCGGCGGGCGTCAGGCCAAGCCTGGGCCGTGCTTCCGCGATGAGGTCGGGGAGGGGATCGAACAGCACCTCGAGGCTGAATTTCTCCAGGAAGATCGCCTGTGCGGCGCGCGCCATCGCCCGGCCACGCGCCGGGTTGGCCCGCGCCCAGGCGACATGGGCGAGGATCTGCTCGGCGGTTTCCAACTCGCCGGCGGCGGTGTCGACATAAAGGACGCTGTCGCCGAACGCCTCCAGGATGAAGGGATGATGGCCGGCGATGGTCAGCGCTCCGGCCGCCGACAGTTCGAAGATGCGCATGTTCGGGATGCCGGTTTCGACATGCGGCTGGAGATGCAGGCACAGCCCCATCCCGCAGGCATTGGCACGCTCGATCACCGAATGCCCGTCGAACGGCAATTCGCCGGTGAAGGCATCGGCCAGATGCTCCCACCGGTCGCGGCGGCCATGCAGCGCCAGCACGCCCTCCTGCGCCAGCAGACTCAGCATCAGCGGGAAACGCCGGCCGTCCCAGTTGGAGCCGATGTAGAACAGACGGCTGTCCGGAGCCAGCCTTGGCTCCAGCGCCAGTGCGGGAGAGCTGGGATACATCGGGGCGGTCACCAGCGGGCGCGCCGTCGGCCAGAACAGGTCGGCCATCCGTCGCCGCATCCCCTCGTTGGCGGTGAGCCAACCGTCGTAGGACCGTTCGTTCCGGGCGAAGAAGCGGTGCGAGGCATGAAGCTGCGGCGGATTCCAGTCGCAGGCCATGGTCAGGTGCCCGGTCAGCTTCGGCGTCACCTGGGGATGCAGCGACACGACCAGATCGGGGTCGAAGGTCTCGATCTCGGCCGCCCGGCGGACGATGGCGGCTTCCCATCCCTTGGCGCGCAGGGCGGACAGCATGCGCAAGGACAGTTCGCGTTCGGCCCACTCGGCGTCAATGGCGAAAGGTTCCAACAGCGCAACGCGCATTCCGCCCCTGGGGCGCCCGCCGGTCACCGCGCGCGCCTTGCGCTGTCCGTGGCCGGACTCGTCGCTGGATGGATCGATTGCATGAACCGGGCGGGCTCTCACCTGTTGAGCCCGATCGGCGGTGGGGGCAACCGTGGGCGTACGAACATGCTCGGCACGGGGTGTTAACAAAAACTGAATGCCGGGCTATTCGGCCTGGGCTTATCCTCCGACAACGGGCGCCGGTGACAAGGCGGTCGCAGGGGCCGTCCAGAGGGGCCGCCTGCCGCGGCCACGGCGTGGCAATTCCAGACCATGGAAGCCGAAGACGGCCTACTGAGACCGAGCCTTCCGGGCGACGGACCGGTAAGGCGCCGTCGAAGCGCGGGGAATCAAGGTGGGAGGAGACACCCGCATACGGTCATTGTCCGATTTCGCGCCTCGGGACAGCAGATCCAGGGCCTCCGCCGCAATCCTGTCGAAGGGAACGCGAACGGACGTCAGCGGTACCGATAGCCGGCTGACGATGGGAATGTCGTTGTAGCCGACCAGGGAAACGTCATCCGGCACCGACAGGCCAAGCTTGACCAGCGCCGACAATGCGCCGATCGCCGTGTTGTCGTTCATGGCGAAAATGGCGGTCGGCCGCGCAGCGCAGTTCATCAGCCGTTCGGCGGCCTCGGCGCCGGAGTCGATCCCGAAGGTCGACTCGACGATCCAGTCCGGCTCGATCGCCGCGCCGGCCTCCGTCATCGCCCAGCGGTAGCCGGCGAGCCGGCCCCGGCTGCTGGAAGCGTAGTTCGGACCGGCGATGATGCCGATGCGGCGATGCCCGAGATCCAGAAGATGCCGAGTGGCCAGATAACCGCCAAGCTTGTCATCCCCCACCGACGACATGCTGCGGCCGTCACTCCGCAAAGCCAGAACATAAGGAACGCCGCGGGTTTCCAGCTGGACGGGAAAGTCGTCGTCCTCGCGCGCCGTCGACAGCACCAACCCGTCCACGCCGCGCTGGAGGAGGCTCTTGGCCGCCGCGCGGTCCGCCTGCGGTTCGTCATCGGTCGTCGCCACGATCGCAAAGCGTCCGGTGCGCGCGCAGGCGTGCGCCAATGCCTCATAGAGCATCGCCATCACCGTATCCGTCAGCCTCGGCACGATGACGCCGATCGTGTCGGTGTTCCCCCGGCGCAGGCTGGCCGCCGAAACATCGCGGACATAGCCGAGCTCCGCCGCGACCTGCCGGACACGGCGGGCCGTTTCGTTGTCGGATCGAGGCAGACGTTCGTCGAGGATCCGCGACACCGTCGACTTCGACACGCCCGACGCGGCGGCGACGTCATGCAGCGTCACACGGCTCTGCTTCTCTTGTGGCTCATCGCGGGTGAACACAGCGTGTCCTTCATGAATCGTCCTGGATAAACAAGATAACGCTTGACTCCCTAATTGTTCAAGCCATACCGTGGGAACGTTCCCGGTAACGATCCAAGAGCCTTCAAACCGGCGTCGTTACCGGGAGTCCCCACACAGACAACGATCCTCTAGGGAAAGCATTGCAATCATGGCTATTGATTGGAAGGGGCTGAACCCCGCGCCCGTCACGCTGTTCAAGGACAACGGCGACGTCGACTTCGATGGAAACGCACGTTTGGCCAAGTGGCTGGCCTCGATTCCCGGCGTGAAGAGCCTGGTCATTCTTGGCCATGCCGGTGAAGGCACCTTCCTCACCCACGACGAGCAGTTGGAGCTTATCCGCGTTTACAAGGATGCGACCCCGCTGCCGGTCGTCGCCGGCATCACCGGCGAGGGCACCAAGGTCGCCGAACTGGAGGCCAAGGAGAAGTTCGAGGCCGGCGCCACCGGCGCCCTGGTCTACCCGAACCACGGCTGGTTGCGCTTCGGCTATCAGAAGGGCGCCCCGGTGGACCGTTACAAGGCGGTCGCCCAGTCCGGCCTGGAGTGCATCCTGTTCCAGTATCCGGCCGTGACCAAGGCCAACTATGATCTGGATACCCAGCTGCAGATCGCCGCCGTGCCGGGCGTCACCGCCACCAAGAACGGCGTCCGCGACATGAAGCGCTGGTACAACGAAATCCCGGCGCTGAAGAACGCCTTCCCGGATCTCGCCATTATGTCGTGCCATGACGAATGGCTGCTGCCGACGATGTTCGACGTCGACGGCCTGCTGGTTGGCTACGGCAACATGGCGCCGGAACTGCTGATCGAGTATCTCGCCGCCGGCAAGGCGCAGGACTATCCGCTCGCCCGCAAGTATCACGAGCAGCTGCTGCCGATCACCCGGGCGGTCTATCATCGCGGTTCGCACATGGAAGGGTCGGTCGCGCTGAAGCATGCCCTGCGTGCCCGCGGCCTCATCGACAACGTCAATGTCCGCGAGCCGCTGAAGCCGCTGGGGGATGGCGCCGATGAGGAAATCCGCGCCGCGGTGAAGGCGTCGGGCCTGACCGTGATCCAGAACGCTCTCGCCGCTTGAAGGCCGGGGCCACCATGACGGTGGCCTCTTCTTCGTCCTGTTCCGCCATGGGCGGCGATCCGGGATCGTCGGGATCGCCGCCGCGGACCCAACTTCGGGGGGCCTCCGGCAGCCAAGGGCTTCCGGCAATTAAAAAAAAATAGAAAAACCAGGCTTGAGAGGAAACGCCATGCTCATGCAGACATCCGAGGATGTCGCCACCCATCCCCGCGACAGCGCGCCCGGCACGTTCGATGGACAGGCCGACATCAGTGCCCGGCTTGAACGGCTTCCGATCACCCGGCGGGTGTTCTGGACCCGCAACATCATCGGCGCCGCCACCTTCTTCGACGGCTACACCGTCATCGCCATTGCCTATGCCATGCCGGTGCTGGTTCGCGAATGGGGCCTGGGGCCCGAACAGACCGGCCTGATCCTGTCGATGGGCTATCTGGGCCAGCTCATCGGCGCGGTCTTCTTCGGCTGGCTCGCCGAGCGGATCGGCCGGCTGAGCGTCCTCCTCTTCACCATCCTGCTGTTTGTCAGCATGGATGTCGCCTGTCTGTTCGCCTGGGGCGCGGCATCGATGATGGCGTTCCGTTTCATCCAGGGCATCGGAACGGGCGGCGAGGTGCCGGTCGCCAGCGCCTACATCAACGAATATATCGGATCGAAGGGGCGCGGCCGCTTCTTTCTGCTCTACGAGGTGATGTTCCTGCTTGGCCTCGTCGGCGCGGGCCTCATCGCGCGGGCGCTGGTTCCGGTCTATGGCTGGCAGGCGATGTTCCTCGTCGGGATCATTCCCGGCATCATCCTGATCCCCTTCCGCTTCTTCATGAGGGAGTCGCCGCGCTGGCTTGCCTCCAAGGGCCGTTACGAGGAGGCCGACCGGATCGTCGGCCAGCTGGAAGCGAGCGCCGTCGCCTCGGGCCACAGCCTGGAGCCGCCGAAGCCCGTCGCCACCCGTGCGAAGGCCGGCTCCAACTGGCGCGAGCTGTTCTCCAGCTTCTACCGGCGCCGCACCTTCACCATCTGGGCGATGTGGTTCTGTTCCTATCTCGTCGCCAACGGCATGATCACCTGGCTGCCGACGCTGTATCGCCAGACCTTCAACCTGCCGCTCGAAACCAGCCTGCTGTACGGGCTGCTGACGTCGATCGCCGGCGTCGTCGCATCGGTCGCCTGCGCCCTGCTGATCGACAGGGTCGGGCGCAAGCGCTGGTACATGATCGCCTTCTTTGCCGCCCCGCTGCCGCTTCTGGCGCTCGCCTTCCTCGGTGCAACGTCGCCGCTCGAAGTGCTGATCCTCGCGGGACTGGCCTACGCGATTCTGCAAACCATCACCTTCTCGCTCTACCTTTACTCTGCGGAGCTTTATCCCACCCGCATGAGGGCGCTCGGTACCGGGCTGGGAAGCGCATGGCTGCGGCTCGGCTCCTCCACGGGCCCCATTCTGGTCGGTGTGCTGATGGGGTCGGCCGGCGTTCAATATGTCTTCGCGACCTTCGCCGCCGTGTCGCTGGTCGGCGCCATCGTCACCGCTCTTTTCGCGATCGAGACCAAGGGCCGGGTTCTGGAAGAACTGTCTCCCTGAACGGAGCCCGCTGAACTGGCAAGTCACGGGGTGGCAAGCGGATGCACGCCGATGCGGATCAGGCATCGGACGGGTTCCGGTTGCCACCGATGGGCCCCAGGCCTCGCCATCGATCACATCCGGAAATCCGTCACGGTCGTCGGCGCAGTTCTCCGATCCGATTTGAATCCCGACTCCGATTGCCGGATTTGAAGACCAGGGCTTTGCGCGGTTCAAACCGGATGCACGACCTTCCGGAACGGAGACTTGCGCTCGCAAGGCAGGATCGCCGCAGCGGTTCTTCCGTCGGCGCGCCGTGGGATTTCCCTCCACCTCTTTCTCATCGGCGGAATACTTCCATGAATCAGACGCAGACGATTGCTCTGTGCGGACTCCTGGCTGCGTGCATCGCCGGACCGGCCGATGCGCAAAGCCGGTTCGACATCCAGCTGAGCGGTGACGCCTATTTTGAAATTGGCCTCGTTTCGCAGACCAACGACCGCAACCTGCGATCCACCGAAGCCCGCAACCGCTTCCGCCTGACCGTCGTTCCGCTGGCAAAGGCCGACAACGGCCTGGAGTACGGCGCGAACCTGCGCCTGCGCAGCGCGCTCGGCAGCCGGGCGGTCGACATCGATCGCGGCTACCTGTTCTCGTCAGGGTCCTTCGGCACGGTTCGGCTGGGCGTCACGCCGGGCTTCGACGGCGAGATTTCCCATCTGACCAACGGCACCGGCCGGCCCATCGCCTATCTTCCCTTCGGTCTGTACGATCATGCGGCGGCCTGGGTCGGACCGGCCGGCGGCGCCCAGGGAACGGACCCGGCGACCGGGCGCTACACCGGTGGCGATTTCCGCGGCGGTGTCGGCGATGCGCTCCAGCCCCCCGCCACCCTGATGTGGCCGTGGCTCAATGCGGATGCCGGCGCCACGAAAATCCTCTACGCCTCGCCACGGTTCGCCGGGCTGCAAGTCGGCGGCAGCTACACGCCGCGCAACGACAGCTCGAACACCGATATCAACCGCAGCAAGACCGGATCGGTCCCGGCGGCGCAATTCACCGGGAACTTCCAGGACATCGTCGAGGTCGGTGCCAACTACAAGACGACACTCGGTCCGATCAAGGCAACGCTGTCGGCGGCCTACATGGGGGGCAAGGCGACCGGCAGCGGTGCCGCCGCGGATTCCTTCAGGGACCTCCGGGGCTATATCGGCGGCTTCCGCGTAGAGTATGAGGGTTTTTCACTTGGCGGCGACTATCTGAATTATGGCAAGAGCGGGCAGAATGCGCGCTATGCCTACACAGACGACACCTGGACCTGGCAGATCGGCGCGCAGTATGTCAGCGGACCCTATGTGCTTGGCGCCGCCTATATCCGAACCGAAGACCCCGGGCAAGTGAACCGGCCCGGCAAGCGGACCGCCAACATCTACGAGGTGGGTGCCGGCTACACCGTGGCACCGGGCCTGAGGCTCCAACTCCAATACGATCGGTTCGACACCAGGAGCGACAAGGCCGTGACGGTCGCATCGGGGTCTCCCGACGATCGGACGCATGTGGTGCTGGCCAGGACACTTCTGGCCTTCTGACATCGTCGCAGGGCCCGGTCTGTCCCCATCGTGGCCGCATTGCTGGCCGGAGTCCATCGGATGCATCCTGAAGCATCCTGATGGACTCCGGCCTTTTGCTTTTCGGCGCGATTTTGGAGCACGCGAGCCGCGCAGGACACGCTGGTACCTTGCGGTGGAGGGATGGTCCATCGTTTGTCGGGATCGTGCAGAGACGAGGGAAGGCCGGGGCGAAATTCGCGGACCGACCCGGCCTCAATGGAAGCTCCACGAAATCTGCACACAGGGATGGAAGCTTCATGGCCAGCAGAGGTCGCCACTGCGCGACGCAGCTCCTATCCCACAGGCAATCCCCCAAGGACCCATTGAAAATGACAACCGTTCTTCTGACCGGCGCGACCGGCTTCATCGGTGGCGCCGCTTTGGCCTACGGCCTGTCCCGTGACCCGGACATCCGCTGGATCTGCCTTGTCCGTGGCAACGGGATGGCGCAGGCCCGCACCCGGCTGCTGGAAAATCTGGTCCGGTTCCTGGGTGCCGAAGCCGCCCGCGAGGCCATTCTGCGGGTCGAGATCGTCGTCGGCGACATCACCGTTCCGGCGAGCCTGGAGGACCGGCGCCTGGACGCCGTGACCCACATCCTGCACCTCGCCGCCGACACCTCCTTCCGCGCGCAGGAGCATTGCCATCTCGTCAATGTCGAGGGCACCAGGGCGCTGGCCGCAAGGGCGGGGCGCATGCCGCACCTGCAGCGCTTCCTCTATGGTGGAACCGCGATGATCTGCGGCGGCAACCCTCCGCCCCTGGTCAGGGAATCCGACGCACCGGCCGAAGCGGCGCAGCATCTCGTTCCGTATACCCGCACCAAGGTCGCCGCCGAGACGATGCTCCGGCACGAGTTCGCCGACCTGCCCGTCGTCATGGTACGGCCGTCGATCGTCACCGGGCACCGGACGCTCGGCTGCATCCCCAGCAGCAGCATCTTCTGGATGTTCCGTGCCGGCGACCGGCTGCGTCTGGTGGCGGGCGAACTGGCGGGGGGCATCGATGTCGTGCCGGTCGACTGGACCGCCGAGGTTCTCGTCGGGCTGCTGACCAAGCCGGCGCTGGCCTATGACGTCTATCATCTCTCGGCCGGCGAGGCGAAGCGCACGACCTGGGACAGTCTGGCCGCCGCGTTCGAGCGCTGCGACCCGCAGGGTAGCCCCCGCCGCTACGGCCGGTTCGACGATGGCGACTGGAAGACGCTGCGGTCACGGTTCCAGGCTGTCTTCGGTCTCGACCAGCCGATCAAGGTCGCCATGCTGCGGGCGATGCGCGCCTATTACCAGTTCAGCACGCTCGGCGTCGCCTTCGACAACCGGCGGCTGACCGACGAGGGCTTCGCCCTGCCGCCGACGCTGTCGGACTATCTGCCCGTCTGCCTGTCGGCCCCCGCCAACCTCTCCATCCTCGACCAGTTCGCCGACGATCTCGGCATGTTCGACGGAGCCCCCATGGTACAGGAGAATTTGGTTCAGGCGAAGCCGGTGGCGGCATGACCGCGGCCGGCGCCTATGGGCTTCTCGCCATCGCGATCCTGGCGGAGATCGCCGCCACGATCGCGCTGAAGGCGGCGGACGGCATGACCCGGATCGGCCCGATGATGGTCGTCGCCATCGGTTACGCTCTGTCCTTCTGGCTGCTGTCGGTGTCTCTCCAACGCTTTCCCATCTCGCTCGTCTATTCGGTCTGGGCCGGGTTCGGCATGGCCGGCGCCGCCATCGGCGGCTGGTGGCTGTTCGGCGAAGCCCTGGCGCCATCGGCGCTGATCGGCATCGCTGTCATCGCCCTGGGTGTCTTCATCCTGGCGGGCGCCATGGGACCGTCCGCGGCCTGAGGCCCGCGGCGTGACCGCTCAAGACCACGCTTCACCGATCGGCCATCATGCTGAAACTGTTTGCCGCGCCCCAGCCTCTCCGGCTGCCCTTGTGCTTGCCCGATACCCTGAGCCAGCCCGTCACGGCCGGTCGCACCACGCCTCACCCCGGGCTCTGGCTTTGGGCGATGATGACCGCGGTGATCTCGATCATCGCCGTGATCCAGCCGCACCGCTGCATTTCCTGGATCTACCGGCAGGCGGCCGAAGCCTGGGCGACCGCCTCCCCGCTCTACGCGCCCGGACTGCACGGGTTCCTGTATTTCCCGACCGGCACCCTGGTGTATGGGCCTTTCGCCCTGCTTCCCCAACCGTTTGACAGCCATGCATGGCGCCTCTTCCTCTCGGCCGCACTGGTTCTCGCGGTGCGGCGCTACGCCCGTACGCTGGCTCCGGCGGCCGGTGTCGCAGCCGCCGGGATGGTCCTGGCACTCGCCGTTCCGGCGGCGGTGATCGACCTGCTGCGCGGACAGATGACCTTGCTGATGGCCGCGATCCTGTTGGTTGCCGCTGCGGATGCGGCGGACGGCCACCATCGGCGTGCCGGCTTCTGGCTGGCCTTGGCGGTCTTCGTGAAGCCCCTGGCACTCGTGCCGGCCGTGCTGATCATCGTGGCGCTTCCCGGAGCCGGCTTGAGTTTTGCCGCCGGTCTGCTGATCGGGGTGACGGTTGGCATGCTCCATCCTCATCCCGATTACGCGATGGCGCAATGGGTGGCGATGATCGACAAGCTGCGCGTCGCCGCATCGCCGGACAGTGGCACATGGTTCGACATCGGCGCGCTGCTCAAGCGGTTGAGGCTGATCGAACCGACGGAGTCTCTCTTCGGGCTGCGCCTTGCCGCCGCCCTGTCCACCCTGTTCCTGGCGCTGCTGGCGGCGCGCAAATTCCCGACCCGGATCGCCGCGGTCTGCTGTCTGCATCTCGGCTGTTGTTACCTGCTGCTGTGGAACCCCCGCGTCGAGGAGGGGTCGTACGTCATGCTCGCCCTGCTTCTCGGCGGTCAGGCCGCCATCGCCGCCAGAACCCCCGGCCACGGAAGGCAGGCGCTGATTGCCATATGCCTGTGCCTTGCGTTGGGAACGCACATGTATGGCGACTGGCTTTACCGGCCGACCGCGGCGTGGATCAAACAGGTGGTGGCGCTCATCCATATGGCGACGCTGGCGTGGAACATCCTCGCCTCAAAAAATTATCGCCGGTCTCCACAAAACATCCATGCTCTCTCCATGGGAAATTGACAGAGTTGATGAACTATATGCCTCATCGCAATTGATTGATAACGGGAGGTGTCTGGAGGTTGCTGTCAGGATATTATGGAAAAATCCGACAAATATTGTAAACATATTGGAATAACTAGGAAGGCAGGCAAGGGGCTGCGGATTTTTCATCTTCGCCCATTCCGGATTTCCTCTGCCCACTTCACCGACGCAACAAATATAAAATGTATTTAGCGTAAATTTTATTTATATCGCGGGTGAGTTCTGACGGTGCATCGCATCGAACAAGAGCACGGCTCTTTCGCAGCAGGAGGTGTCGTGTTCTTAAAAAATTGAGATGAGTGATAATGATAAAAATATCGCTAGGTTGAATCCCGCACTATTTGCGCGAAAAATTGGGAATTTTCAGTAAATTTCCAAGAAATACCACGCGGTCAACTCCTGAATCATCTTCGATGAAACTTGCCATCACCGACAACGGGTGGCCGTTGTTGAATTGCTGCGCCTTAAATGAGGTGAAGTCATGTCAAACGAAGTCTCTCTCAGCGCGTCCATGCGGACAAATCTGCTTCAGCTGCAGAACGTTCAAAAGACGATCGCCCAGAAGCAGAACATCCTGGCGACCGGCAACAAGATCAACAGCGCCCTCGACGGACCGACGGAGTTCTTCGCGGCCAAGGGCCTGTCGCAACGGGCCGGCGACCTCTCCTCGCTGAAGGACGCCATGGGACAGTCGATCAGCACGATCAAGAGCGCCGACAAGGGCCTGACCAAGATCTCCGACTATGTCGACCAGGCCAAGGGGTTGGCCACCGCCGCCTATGCCGCGCTCGGCACCGATGCGGCATCGGTCGCCACCCGCAAGGCGCTGGCCGCCCAGTTCAACACGCTGCGCGACCAGATCGATAAGATGGCCGCCGACAGCAGCTATGGCGGCAAGAACCTGATCGCCGGCAACGGCATGAGCATGGACAGCACCAGCGCGTCCCGCGCCGCCGTCAACACCATCGCCGGCATCGACAACGCTCGCGTCACCAACGTCATCTCCGCCGACACCTACTCGATCCGCATCAAAGGCAACGGTTCGATCGAGGGCAAGACTGCTGATATCTCGAAGGCGGAAAACAGCCATGGTTTCACGGGCCTGAAGCTGTCGGGCACCCTGTCGACCTCGCTGGGCAACTTCTCCGACGTTCAGATCGAGGTGCGCGGTGCCAATGGCCGCAGCCGCGACTTCATCGTCTCTGACGGCAAGGAAAGCCGCACCGTCTCCTATTTCGACAACACCCAGACCATCAAGTCGAACCTGTCGTCCGCCGCCACGTCGGGCAAGGCCCAGGTTTCGACGATCAATGTCGGCGGCACGATCGAAGAGGGCGACATCTTCACCGTCACGGTGGGAGGCCAGACCTTCAACTACACCGCGAGCGCCGCCGACGTCGCCGTCGGGCAGAACGCCGCGAAGAACGTTGCGACCAAGCTGCAATCGTCGATCAGCACCGCCATCGCCGGCGGCCGCCTTCAGGGCAAGGACGTGGCGAGCGCAACTGTCGGCACCAGCGGTACGATCACTCTGACCGGCGCCACCACTGCCGGCGTGGTGCGCGACTTCACGCTGACCTCCGGCACCACCAATGCGCTGACCAAGAGGATCTCGGAAAGCTTCGCCTCGGGCACGGTGGTGTCCTTCACGGTCGACCGCAAGCTGCTGGAAGCGGCCAACAACCAGGGCAACGGTGTCTCGGTCATCCAGAAGAAGATCGACCTGCAAGTCCAGGTCAGCAATTCCAACGGTGCCCAGGTCACCCGCAACGCAATGTCCGATCGCGGCGACGGCAAGCTGGCCGGCGGCGAACAGGCCTTCACTTTCGACAGCGGGACGGTGCGTCTCAACATCGACGAGAAAACCATCAAGCAGGCGGCCTCGGCCAACTGCTCGGCCAACATCGTCACCAAGCAGATCTCCGACGCCAACACGGCGAACGACCTGACCGTTCAGTTGAACGAGCGCAACACCAACTCGATCACCGTGACCGCGGTCAACCTGACCACCGGTGGCCAGGGCCTGAAGCTGGACGCCGCCCAGAACGACTGGATGGACCGCGCCGACATCGACAAGGCGGTATCTGGTCTCAACAACGCCAAGGCGACGATCCGCTCCGCATCTCAGCAGCTGTCGACCAACCTGAACATCATCACGACCCGCGAAAGCTTCACCAAGGAGTTCAGCGACGTGCTGACGGAAGGCGCCAGCAAGCTGACGCTGGCCGACCAAAACGAGGAAGGCGCCAGCCTGCTGATGCTGCAGACCCGCCAGCAGCTCGGCACCATCGCCCTCTCGCTGGCCAACCAGTCGCAGCAATCGATCCTGCGCCTGTTCTGATCCCATCCGATGAAAGGGCAGCACCATGAGCATCTTCGGAGCGAGATCGAGCGCCCTCCTGGGACTCAACGCTCAGTCGAAGGCACTTGGCAACATTTCGGACAACATCGCCAACGCCTCGACCCTCGGTTACAAGCGGGTGGACACGACGTTCCGATCTCTGGTGCTGCAATCGGGGCAACGGCATCATGCACCGGGCGGCGTCGTCGCCCAGCCCGCCTTCATGAACGACGTGCAAGGCAACCTGACGCAGGTGGCGAACAACACCAGCGCCGCCATCCAGGGGCAGGGCTTCTTCAGCGTTTCCAGGCTGGCCGTACCGCCATCGTCAAGCGGCCCGCAGCCCGGCGCTTCACGGACCGGCGCTCCACGGTCGGGCGCCGCGACCGACAATGCCCCCCTCTACACCCGGCTCGGCGACTTCCAGCTCAACCGAACCCGGCATCTGGTCAACAGCTCCGGCTATGCCCTGAACGGCTGGCTGGTTGATCCGGTGACCGGCGTCCTGCAAAAGGACCAGGTCGCGCCGATCCAGGTCAACTCGCTGATCGACAAGCCGGTGGCGACCAACACGATCGACCTGTCCGCCAACCTGCCGGCGACGCCGAAGGCGGGTGAGAAGATCCCCGACAGCAGCATCCAGATCTTCGACAGCCAGGGCAACCCGCGCACCGTCAATTTCAAGTGGCGGCAGCAGGCGGACAGCAGCTGGCGCATGGTCCTGGACGCGCCGGGATCGAACACAAAGCCGGTTGACGGCACCTTCTCCGGCAATCCCGCCACCGTGACCTTCGGCCAGAACATTCCGGGCCAGACGGCGGTGGCACAGGTCAACGTCATCACCATTGCCGGCAACAACACCAACGGCCAGGACAACCTGCGCATCGGCGACACTTACTCGGTGAAGGTCGACGGCACCACCTACAGCCTGAAGGTCACCTCCGACAACATCGGCTCGATCCGCACATATTCCGGCCTGGCCGGCGCGCTGGCCAACCAGATCAACTCCGCCTCGCCGGCGGCGTCGGTGCTCGCCACCTCGTCGGGCCAGACCATCCGCGTCACCGCCCGCAACCCCGGCACGCCGTTCAAGCTGAACACCGACGTGGTGTCCGGCACCAACACCACCAACACCATCGTCACCCAGACCTCGACGGCGGCGACCGCGAGCGCCGGCGAGATCGACAAGTTCCAGTTTCCGCAGACCCAGGTCGAAGTCGGTGACTCCTTCACCATCAACGTGAACGGCACGCCGATCAGCTACACGGTGACCGCCGCCACCTACCAGAGCTATTCGACGGTGAGCGACGTCGTCTCGCAGCTGGCCGGCAAGATCAATCAGGCGCTTGGCACGACCGTCACCGCGTCGTCGGCAGGCAACATCCTGTCGATCCAGGCCAACGCGGTGAACACCAACGTCACCTCCAGCGCGACGGTGACCAATTCCAGCGCTTCCGTGAATACGATGAGTTCGCTGCCGTCGGTGTCGAGCGTGGCCGGCGTGCGCCAGAGCCGTACGGTGACATTGACCGGCACGCCGGGCGACATCGGCACGCAATACACCCTCAGCATCAACGGCACGGCGGTGACCTACAGCACCACCGGCGAAGAGATGACGATGGAGGACATCACCGCGGCGCTGGCCAACAAGATCAACTCCAACACTTCGCTGCCGGTGACCGCCACCGCCCAGGGCGGCGTCATCACCGTCACCGCAAAGACCGCTGCCAGCCCGACCGGCGCGATGGCCGGCACCGGCGTTCCCGTCGGCCAGTTCACTCTGGTGCAGAGTGCGGTCGCCGGCCAGACGCCGGCCCATATCGGCCTGACCTTCGGCAAGACCCCGGAGACGATCGGCACGCTGACCGACATCTCCACAGCCCTGGTGGGCACCGGCACTGCGGTCAGCGCCGCCGCCCACTCGGCAGGGTCGCCGGCGGCCATCAGCTTCACCGTGGACTATGGCTTCGGCCCGCAGCAGATCACGCTGAATCTCGGCAGGTACCGGAAGCCGGGCGGTCTGACGCAGTATGCCGGGAAGGAGATCAACGTCACGCAGCTGGTCCAGAACGGGGCACCGCGCGGACAGTTCAAGGATGTGGTGTTCGGCGACCACGGCACCGTCATGGTCAACTACGACAACGGCCGGTCGAAGATGATCGCGAAGGTTCCGATCATCACCTTCAACAACCCCAATGCCCTGCATCGTGAAACCGGCGGCGTCTTCCAGGAAGGCGAGGGGGCCGGCAAGCCGAACGTCAACGATCCGGAGACGAATGGCGCCGGGGCGATCGTGGCGAGCAGCGTGGAAGCCTCCAACGTCGATATCGCCAGCGAGTTCACCAAGATGATCGTCACCCAGCGCGGCTACTCCGCCAACGCCAAAGTCCTGACGGCGTCGGACGAGATGCTCCAGGAGGTGCTTGGGCTCAAGCGTTAAGGCTTCGGTTCGCGCGCAGTCGGTTATCCCCACCGTCCCGGCCGAGAGGTCTTGCAGCATGTCCTCACTCCTGTCGGCTCTGAACAGCGCAACGGCGAGTCTGCGCACCGTCCAGACCAATCTGAACCTCGTCACCAACAACATCGCCAAAGCGAACGATCCGACCCGGACCCGTCACACCGCCCAGCAGCAGATCGACGGCAGCGGCCAAACGACGGCGACCTATCGGCGAGAGATCGACGATGCCCTGCGGGACCAGCTTGAAACGCTGACCGCCCGCGAGGGGGGAACCGCGGTCCAGACCGACTATATGCGGGATTTGGGCAGCCTGCTGCGCACCACCGGCGGCAAACCGCTGTTGAACGAGTATGCCAGCAGCTTTCAGGCCGCCTGGAAGACGCTGGAGACGTCGCCTGAAAGCCGGGTCGCCCGGCTCCAGCTGGTCCAGTCCGCCGATCGCTTCGCCGGCGAGATCCGCCGGGTGTCGGACGGTGTCGAGGTGCTCGGCCGCTCCATGCAGTCGGACCTCCGGCGCAGCGTCACGACGGTCAACGGGCTTCTGAAGGAGATCGGTGCGCTCAACGACACCGTCGGCGCCCTGAAGCAGGGAGAGGCCGCCCTGTCGGCTGCGGATCGCCGCGATCAACTGATCAAGGAACTGAACGGCTACATCGGTGTGCGGAGTCTCGCCCGCGCCGACGGTCGCGTCGTCCTGTTTACCAAGTCCGGCATGGCGCTGCTCGACGCGACGCCGGCCTCGCTGTCGGTGGAGGGCAACGGCGTGACGTTGGCCGGTGCGGGACATTCCACCCCGGCCAACGGTCATCTGCTCGATGGCAGGATCGGCGCCCTGGTGTCGATGCTGCGGGATGGTTCGGCAACCACGCCGCCGATCCCGGCAGACGGTGCACCGACGGCGGAAATCATCCGCAAGCTGCGATCCCAACTCGATGCGCTGGCGAAGGAATTCACCGGCGGAACGAGGCCCGGGCAGCCGCCGAGTTTCCGCGACGCCTACGACAACGCCAAGCCCGCGAAGGTCGGGGAAACATCGTCCGGCTTCTTCGAGGGCAATGACCGCTTCACGCTGTCGGTCAACCGAAGGCTGCTGGAGGATAAGGAAACCATCAAGCAATCCGCCTTGGCCCCGACGGTGCGGGCGCTGAACGCGGTCGGCCGCCGGCTGGACGCCGACGGGCTGACGCTGACCGACGCCTCCTATGGCGGGATGGCCAGCGCCATCACCGGAACGTGGATGAGCGCGGCAAAGATCGTCAACGACCAGCACAGCCAGGAAAAGGCCGCCCGCCAACTGGTCGATGAGCGTTACCATGCGAAGACCGGCGTCAACCTGGATGAGGAGATCGCCGATCTGCAACGGCTCCAGACCGCCTATGCCGCTTCGGCGCGCGTCATGCAGGTGGTGAAATCGATGCATGAAGCGCTGGAAGCATTGATCAAATGACCTTGTCCAACGCCGCCGCCCTGGCCGGCGAGCCCCGGGTACGCCAGCATCTCTCTGTGATGAAACGACAATCTGTAATATAAGGCTCTCGAGATGTGCAGAAGGACCAATCATGTCGTCTTGCCCCTGCGGCTCCGGTCGCCCCTTTGAAGAGTGCTGTGGCCCCATCCTGGCCGGAGGACCGGCACCGACCGCCGAAGCGATGATGCGGTCGCGCTACACCGCCTTCGTCCGGCAGGATCTCGACCATGTCGAGCGCTCGCATGCCCCGGAGATCCGGGACGACTTCAATCGCGGCGAGGCGGAGCGGGTGGCGGAGGAGTCGGAGTGGCAGCGGCTGGACATCCTGCGTGCCAGCGAGGAGGGGGATGCCGGAACGGTCGAGTTCCTGATCCATTTCCGCCGGGACGGCAACGACATGCGCCACCACGAGCGCGCCAGATTCCGCCGGGAGGACGGGCAGTGGCTCTATGTCAGCGGCGAGGTGAACCCGAAGGGGGAGCCGCGCCGTGTGGTCAAGGTCGGACGAAACGAGCCCTGCCCCTGCGGATCGGGCAGGAAATACAAAGCCTGCTGCGGCAAGTGAGCGAAGGAAGGCCGTCATGGAACCGCGTTTCTCCTGCACCGCCTGCGGCAAATGCTGTCATGGCTGGCTGCCGCTGACGCTGAAGGACGCGGTGACCCATGCCGGCCGTTTTCCGCTGGCGATGGTGTGGACGCCGGTGCGGTCGAACGCCCGGTCCTATGAACTGGCGACCCGGCTGGGCGCGACGGTGCGCTTGCCGAACCGCAAGACGGTCGCGGTTCTGATCGTGCCGACCGCCTATCTGCCAACCTCCCATCCCTGTCCGGAACTGCGCGATGATGGGCTGTGCGGCATCCATGAGGACAAGCCGTCGCGCTGCCGGACCATGCCCTTCTATCCCTATCGCGAGGAGAAGGACCAGGCCGACCTGCTGGTGCCGCGCAAGGGCTGGCAGTGCGATACGTCTTCGGCGGCACCGGTCGTCTACAGCGGTCACGCCATCCTCGACCGCACCGATTTCGACCGCGAGCGCGCCGACCTGCTCGAACAGGCCCCGGTGATCCAGCGCTATGCCGAGTATATGCTGAAATACATGCCATGGATCGCTGGTGAGTTGGCGAAGCTGGCCGCCAAGCCGACCGGCGGCAATCTTGCAACCAGCCTCTCCTCCTTCCTCACCGCCACCCGCCGGCCGGACGCCGCGGAGATCGCTGCTGCCCAGGCGCCGCTGTTCCGGGTGATGGCCGAGCGGACGAAGGACGACCCGGCATTGCGGGAGTACCACCGCAACTACAGCGGATGGGCCAAGGAGATGGAAGGGCTCGCGCGGCGTGACAGTCGGCAATCAAGCCCACCGTCACCTTGACCCCGGTCGCAGCCCCGGCAGGGCGGTTCATTCCGCCGCGGGCACCATTTCCACGACGACGTCATGCAGCTGCTGGGCGGCGATCGGCTTGTGGAGCAGCATGTGGCCACCCGACCGCACCTCGGCCAGGCGTTCCGGCGCGGTGTCGCCGGTGATGACGGCCGCGGGCACCGGCATGTCGAGGCGCCGGTACACGGCTCGGATCGCGTCCAGGCCGGTCTCGCCGCCGCGCAGGCGGTAGTCGGCCAGGATGGCGCTGGGCCATTCCCCGCTCTCGACATGGCTCACCGCCTCCGTGACGGATCCCGCCGTCAGAACCCGGTAGCCCCAGCCTTCCAGCATCGCCTGCAAGCCCGTGCGCACCAGCGGCTCATCGTCGATCACAAGAATCATGTGGCGCTTGTCGCCCTTGACCGGGCCCGGCTTCGGCTGTTCGGGCTCGGTGGTCGACTGCGCGATCATCGGCACCCTGATGCCGAAGGCCGATCCCGTCGCGGGTGTCGAGCGGACGGTGATTTCGTGGCTGAGAAGATGGCCAAGGCGGCGCACCACGGCCAGGCCGAGGCCCAGCCCCTTGGCGCGGTCGCGTTCCGGGTTGCCGACCTGGATGAATTCCTCGAAGACCTCGTCCTGCTTGTCCGGTTCGATGCCGATGCCGGTATCGATGACCTCGATGCGGACCCAACCGCCCTGGCGCCGGCATCCGATCAGGACGCCGCCGCATTCGGTGTAACGCAGTGCATTCTCGATCAGGTTGCGCACCATCCGTTCCAGCAGGGCCGGATCGCTGCGAACCGTGACGCCGCTGCGGACAACGCGCAGGCGCAGCCCCCTGGCCGCGGCCTGGAGATGGTACTCGGCGGCGAGCCGGTCGAGGAGCTGCCCCAGCTGAATATCCCTGGGTTGGGGAACGATCAGTCCGGCATCCAGCTTCGACACGTCGAGCAGACTGTCGAGCAGCATGCGCAGCCCACCCATGGCATCGCCCAGGGAACCCAGCAGAGGAGCTGCGGGATGCTCGCCAAGGCGCTCTTCGAGCGCCGACTGGAAGAGCATCATGGCCTGAACAGGCTGGCGCAGGTCGTGACTGGCCGCGGCGAGGAACTTGGATTTGGCGAGATTGGCCCGATCGGCTTCGGCCTTGGCCGCGCGCAGGGCCACTTCCCGGCGATGGATGAGATCCGCTGCATTGCGGATCGCTCCGCCGACCGTGTTGATCTCGATGACGCCCCCGGCCAGGGGCGGAACCGGGTCGCCCGCCCCCACCGCCTCCGCCGCCCGGGCGAGTTCCGCAAACGGATGTGTCAGGCGGCGGGCGAGCACGATGACGGCGCCGACGCTGATCAGGAAGAGGGCCGTGCCGCCGCCTGCGAAGAGCAGCAGCGCCTGCCGCGCCGGGGCGGCGACATGCTCCTCGGGCACGCTGGCGCCCACCACCCAGCCGGACGACTGCGACCGTGCGTATGCCTGGAGGGTGATCTCGCCTTCGAGGTTTGCGGCGTGCTGGATGCGGTCGGGAAGCTGCCTGATCCTCTCCCAGACTTCGCCCGGAAGGCGGGTTCCGACGACCTGATCGGTTCGCCGCGAGCGGGCAACGATGACGCCGTCGCCGTCGAGCACTCCCGCCACCCAGTCCGGCGGGAGGCGGTCGGGTGACAGGATGGCCTGAAGCCGTTCCTGGGCGATGGTCAGGCTGAGAAGATAGCGGACCACGCCGTCACGGATGACCGGCGTCACCACGAAGACGAGCGGTGGCCGTGCAACCCCGCTGGTGATCAGGCCCGAGACCTGCGGTCGCCCCGTTTCGATGGCCCGATGGTCCACCTCGAATCCCGCATTCACGGGCAGGACCGCCCCCCACGGCAGCCTGCTGTTGACGAGCTGCCGGTTCGACAGATCGCGAAGCACCACATTGGTGCCGAGGCGATCGCGGACCTCGACGGCCCGTTGGTAAAAGCTGGCGAGGTCATTCTTCGCCAGACTCTCGGAGGTGGCCAGAACCTCAACGGCCGCGATGTGACGCGCCACCTCCCGGTCGACGTCTTCGGCCAGCAGGCGCACCCGGTCGCGCACCAGCCACTCCGCCTGTTCGGCTTGGGCAGTGACATTCCGCAGCAGAAGGACGGACGAAAACAGGACGAGCGGCAGGGCGACCGCCATCACCAGCAGAATCAGCCACGTCCGCACCCGGCGGGGGCGGGAAAGCCATGAAGGGCCCGGTGGGGCGGGGGAGGACAAACTCGGCGCCGCGTTCACGTCAATGGAGCGGCTGGTGGAAGCGAAGCATCCGGCTGGGCAGAGCGCAGAGACATTTTCTCCTCCCCTCCTTGGGCTTCGGATTGTCCACCCTATAGATGAAACCAACCCGCTGCCTAAGATTTTGTTGCGCAACCTCACTATGTTGCGGAATGGCTTCTCCGGAAGCCGTCGGCTGTTGGCTTTTTCGGTCAGATTGAGCCGCACTCCACCCAAGAACCACGACAACAGCCTTGTTTAAGCTGGCGATGACTGCGGACTGCCGCGGCCAAACGCGGAAGTTGCCTGAAGCGAGAGTGGATTGGGGCACGGTGGGAAAGCCTTTGCCGCCGTCTACCATCAGGAAGCATGAGTGCTCGGAAACTCATCCAAAAAAGCAAATTGCTTTACCAAGTGTTTACCAAAGGTCTATATATGAAATATGTCATTCTCGTAAATAAGACAATGTTGCAAAAAATTGTCATCTATGATTGTGCATATGGTCGGCTTTGTCCGATTGTTAACGGGTCAATTCCCGTCGATGCTGTGGATTGATGGGGAAGGAAGAGTAGTGATCGCTCGCAATTTCCTCAGGGTGGTGTGCGCCAATCTTCCGATTGTGCCTATTGCATGGGGCAGCGCCTGAAAACTTGGCAGGATGCAGCCTGCGCGATGACAGGATTTTTTCCTGATGCAGCAGCTTCGCTCGTCCGGCATCCGGCGCTGATATCCCGAATTGATTGATACATCGGCAATTCCGCCATTTTTCAACAGATGACCGAGCGACATGACACAGACCCCTTCGGATTTGGCGCTTGCCGGAACTGTCACAGTCAGTAAAACTGAGAAGAATCATCGGTATCTTGCACCAAGCTTCTATATCTGCACCGCTGCCGGGGTGGCTTCCGAGCTGGCTGGCAATTGGATTTTCGCAGTTGTCGCGATGACGGCTTACTTCTGCATCGGGTTGATGCTGACAAAGAAGGGCAGCCCAAGGGAGAGGCTTGGCGACAATCTGTATTATATGGGATTTATTCTCACGATCTGGGCATTGATTCTGTCGCTTGGACCATTTGGAGCGTCTCTCGACACGATGACCAGCAGTGCCGTCATTGTGCAGTTCGGCATCGCACTCATCACGACGGCATGCGGCATGACGCTGCGTATTTTCCTGTTGCAAGCGCGCGACACGCCTTTGGATCAGGAAGACGAGGCGCGCGAGACCATCGCCAAGTATGTCGAGGCAATCACCCGCGAGTCGGAAGAATCGCTGAGGGTTCTTCGGGAAACGCGGACACGGATGGTCCAGGAAACCGCCGAAATTTCCTCCAAAATGGGAGAGGAGCTGCTCACCATCAGCAGTGAGGTGAAGAGCCGCCTCAATGAAACGGACAAGGACTTCGGCGAGCTGGTCAAACAGCATATCGCGAGCTTGGAGCCCGCAATCATCGACATCGCCCGGCGCCTGGAGGCTGTCGAGCTTCCAAGCGACATCATCACGGCCCGGCTGAACGCGGCGGTGGACGAGGTCGCGAGCGAGTTGCACAAGATGCGCTCCACTTTGCAGCAATCCAGCGCGACGTTTGCCGATTCCTTCGATGGAGGTATCGGAGCCTTCAACGAGGGCATCGCCAAGCTGTGCAGCGTGTCGGACGATCTGGGCCGCGTGAGGGAACTGTTGGACGAGGTGTCGGATGTGGTCGCGAGAACCGCCGAGGTCGGGCGCGACAACGTGACGCTCAGTGCGGACGCCGCGAGGCAACAGGCGGACGCCACGAAGCAATTCACCAGCGATGCGGCCGAGGCATCGCGCACCATGCGGGAACTCAAGCAGACCACCGAGGACATGGTCGTCGCGGTCAGCCAGCTTCAGAAGGCGACCAAAAGCGAATTCACCGCATACCAGCAGCGCCTCGAACAGGAGGCAGATAAGCTGCGACAGGCGATCGGACGGGTGGAGGCGGATGTCTCCGCCTTTGAAAAGACCATGGACGAGAGTGTGACCTTCCTGCGTGAGGTTGTATCCGGAGATGTTCCGGGCACCGGCCGTGGGGATGTCTGACCATGTTGTCCGGAGCGCGCCAGGGGCGGCGCAACGACATCATCAACCTGACCATGACAGAGGTCATGATTCTCATGGTCTTCGCCGCAATGGCCTTCTCGTTCCTCGCGCGGGAGGAGGGGATGAGGGAGGCGGACCGGCTGCGGGCGCAAGTGTCGGTGCTGGAGGCCGAGCGTGACCGTCTTGCCGCGGAAAATCTGACGCTGACCGAAAAAATCCATGATCTTGAAAAGTCTCTGGCCGATCTGGAGCGTCTAGTCGCGCAGCTTCCCCCGCAGGACAACCGCGATCACGCCAAGCTGGTCATTCTGCCGGCGTCCCAACTGGACCAGTTGAACAGCGAGTTGGCCAGAAAACAGCAATCCGTCGTCGAGCAGAAGAGGCTGATCGAGGAACTGTCGAAGAAACTTGCCAAGGAAGGGAAGGGAACGGGGTTGCCGCGCTGTCCGACACCCGCCGGGTTTCTTGTCGAGGCGACGCTTCTCGCTGACGGTGGCTATTCCTTCCAGAAGGCTTGGGAGCCCAAGGACGACGAGGCCGTGCTTGCCCTTCCCGGCATCACGGGCCTTCTCTCAGGCGGCCGGATCGCTTCTGACGAAGTCCGGCTTCACGCCCAGGCGCTCTTCGACTGGGGCAATGCCCAGGAGGTGCCGTGTCGATTCCATGTGAGCACCAAGGTGCAGCGCATGGATTTGGACATGTTCCTCCGTATGCTGAACACGCTTGAGACGTACTTCTATGTGCGCAAGCCGAAGCGGTAGGCCCAATCATGCCGCTTGACCGATGGAAGGACGTGCGGGCGTCGATTGTGGGCTTGGCGCTTCGCCGTCAAGGCTATCCGGTGCCGACGGAGGAAATCTGCCGGGAACTGACCGCCGATGGAACCCTGAGGGGCAGCTATCAGAAACTCCTGTCGCGTTCCATCGCCCTGGCGGAGAGTGACCGGACGCCCGTCGACATTGCACCGGAAACGGCGGCACCGACGCAGCCCGGTGGTACGGTTCCGACGGACGACGAGGCGCTCGCCGCGCTTTACCATTCGGCCATGGCCGTCGCGTTTCAGGCACGTCCGGGGCGGGATCGGCAAGTCGCAGACGAGGGCGATAGCGGTGGGGGAACCGATCCTGAGGCGGCCCATGGCATCCTCGTCGCGGAAAGGCCGATGGGGCGTGGCCGGTTGCCGGGCCCGCGCCCTTCGAAGCGCCTGATCCGGTCCGCGGGCCTTATCCTGATGGTCGCGTCCGCCATCATCGCCGCCGGCATCCTGGTCTGGCGTTGACATTTATCAGGGCCGTCGACCGGTCAGCAGGGCTGGCCGGTCAGCATGACCGTACAGAAGAGGCGCACCGCCACGGAAATGCCAAGCATCCCGGCAACGAAAAGCAAGGCATTGCACAGGGTGCGCCAGATCCCTTCCCGGATCTCCCACCAGCCGTGATCGCCGTCGCTGCTTCCCTGCACATACCCATGCAAGTGCGCACGCCTGTAGATCCACGCTGCGCACAGAAGGAAGGCACCATCCGCAAAGATGATCCTGAAGGACACCGGCATGATCAGGAAGGACTTCGCCATCACAAAAAAAGATTGCATTCCACCAAGTGGCAGCGAATCGGCGATCCGATATATGTAGGCGATCAATATTGCGTAGATGGCAATCACTGACATCATTATGCTTGAAAGCCGAATGATTCGTTCGCTTTGCCATGACTGGAGATGCTCCCAGCTGGGCGAACCCAGCCAATGTAGAATATATGCCCGGAAGCTGCCTTTCGTCGAAAGGTGCAGCAGATCGAACCTGCGGCTGGATTCAACAACGTCGTGATCCCAATCCTCCCAATGGGAAATCCGCCCGCAAGACACCAGCAGGAAAATCCTCAGTCCGACGACGATCACTGCATACAACGCCAGCATGCTGAGGAACGTCGTGCTGTAGACGAACCAATGGGTTCCACAGACGATCCGATGGAAGAGGCCGGCCGGCCCTGCTTGCGGCCATTTCAGGATCTCGCTGAAAACCGCACCGTTCATCGTGAAACCAAAGGATTGATAGGCTTTTGTCACCCAGAGCACAGCCGTTGATAGGGAAAACAGAATCAGCCAACGGCCGACCAGTTGAGCCATCAGCCCCAGGACCATGGTCATCGACCGCTCCTCTGCCTCATCCCGCTTCATCTCATAAAATTGTATTTAGCAATAAATCATTTTTCCTATGGTAGCGTTTGTGCGTCGCATTGCAATTGACGAACGGCAGGCAACCTGACAATTTTTCCCGAGTTTCGACGATGACTGCGGAGGGGACAGCGCAATGGGGCGGCTGCCGGTGCGGAAGGGTGTTCTGAGGTTGTGGCTGCAAACGAAGGCCGCTTCCGCAGGGCCGCGTCATTTTCCGGTGACCAGAAGCAGTAAGAATCTCGGGAGCGGAAGTCACGACCGCCATCGCAAATGTCCCGACGGATTTTGCTGTCGGCAACTCCGCAATGGGAGGATGGCCAAACCCATGGTTCAGATCGTGGCGGGCGGGCGCTCAGCATTCTTCGCCGGCCCTCCGATCGCGAGGTCCGGGTTATGACGGCAGGCAGTTCCATGCCCACTGTCGAACCAACCGACCTCTTCGACCTCTTCTGCTGCCGCGAAGGACTGTTGGCGGCCAGGACGGGGGCAGGTCCAGCTTACTCCCGGGAGGCGGACGGGTACCCGGTTCCAGACCAAACCACCGGCGGGCTTCTGCTGCCTCATTGCCGCAGCACCGACATTCTGCTGCCGCAGCCCCCGCTTGTGATCCGGCTGTCCGGTGAGGAACTGCGGGAAATGTCGGACGGAGTGGCCGGACGGCCGCTTGCCGTAACATGCTTCGGGCCGCCGCAGGACAAGAGCCGCAATGAAGACGCCGCATTGTCGGCGGTCATCCGCGGCCCCGACAACGAATGCTATTCCTTCGCCGCCGTCGCCGACGGCGTGAGCACGCGGACCTTCTGGGCGGAACGGGCTTCCCGGCTGGCCTGCGTCGCGGCTTATCGGACGACGCGTGAATTCATTTGGGATGGGCTGCTGGAGAATGGCGAAGCCGTCCGCCAGTCCTTCCGCGACCGCCTGTCCCAAGCCGTGCTCGACCTGCTGAAGGCGGACCGTGAATGGCTTCTGGACCATCCCGACGCGACACCGCCCGACTGGGCGCCGGACCTTTACGGGAAATACAGCGACCGCACGGAATTCTGGTACAATTCGACCCTGATCACCGCCTGTCTGGGGCCGAGGCGCGGGATCGCCTTCTGGGCCGGTGACGGCGCCGTCCTGATCAGCAAACATCCGAAGCAGCCGATGGACCAGACGGGGGGCGGCAGCCTCAATTGCCCCCTGCGCTCGAACGACAACCTGGAAATCACCAGTTACGTGTCTCTGGCGGTCCCCATGAACTTCGTCGGCGGGTCGATCGAATATGCGATCGACCAGGGCGGCGGCGAGCGAACCGACGCCGGGCGGGTCCGCGTCCTTCTGGGGAGCGATGGTCTCGACCGAACCCTGCAACGGCGCGATCAGACGGAGGAGTTCTGGGCCGAGGCCGAGACCGGCCCCCTGCAAAGTTGCCGTGCCATGGCGACGCTGTGGGAAACGCCAGAGGCGGAGAAGGACAATTACAGCGTCGCCTGCCTCTCCTGGCCCTTCGAGCCGCCGTCGGTCGGATTGCCGCCGCAAAGATCAGCGCCCCTTCAGGAGATGCTTCAACCCCGGCGCGTGCGGGTGGAGCCTGCACCGGAGCCGTTGCTGCCCGCCCAGGACACTGCTCCGGCTACGGTTGAGACGGAACTGGCAGTGCCGGGACAGGGCGACGTACCGGCTGGAGAGCCGACTGTGGAGTCCGCCGGTTCCGCGGCTTCACCGGAACCGCTTCCCGTTGGTCCGCAAGCCGACTTGCGGCCGGAGGCGCAGGCTGTCGTTGTCCCGCCGACTCAGCCAGGGCGGCCGTTGGGGATGATTCCGGCCTCTGTCGAGGGCGTATTCTCCGAGTTGCAGCGCGGTGACGGTTCAGGTCCAGAGCCTTCTGCTTCCGCGGCTTCGCCGGAGCCGACGCCCGTCAGTGCGAAGGCCGACATCCGGCCGCGCACACATGTCGGTGTGGCCCCGCCGGTGGAGTCCGGACAACCACTTCAGGCCAAGAGTCATCGGGTTGGTGCGACAGCTTACGCAAAAGCTCAGGGTATGGTGGGCTCGCAACCGAGGCCAACACCTGAAGACGTTCGCCGGCTGCTCACCGAAATTGGTAATGTCATAAAAGACATAGAGCGCAGCTATGATTATTTATTTGCAAAAGATTATGAATTTAGAATTGCGTCGCGTTGGATATTTTTTGAAGAATATTTCTCGAGTAATCTATTTTCATTGGATGTTGCCAATGCTGAGTGTTGCTCATTGGTTAGAAAATATACGATGACAGCGGGGAGATCAATAAATGATGTGTGCAATCTGGTAAGAAATTATGATAGGAAAGTAAAATCAAGTGATTATTATAAAAAAGGAATTTGGTTTCTCAGGGAGGGAGGCTCTGATCTTCCAAGAATTGCAGGGAAACTA
Organism: Azospirillum sp. TSH100; assembly: GCF_004923295.1. NCBI lineage: Bacteria > Pseudomonadati > Pseudomonadota > Alphaproteobacteria > Rhodospirillales > Azospirillaceae > Azospirillum > Azospirillum sp. TSH100. The sequence goes on along the minus strand of NZ_CP039635.1, from coordinate 417,705 downwards.
AATATGTTTGATAAGGATGAAAACTTCGAGACGCTAAAGAGGTTGATTGATTCGGAAAAGCGTAATTCAGTTTCATTGCGCTGAATGCCAGAAAACAAATAGAGGCGTTGCAGCCTCCTTTCAAACTTTGATCAATATCTTATCAGTTTCGGACACATACAAAAGGGGAGCATACCACAATGCCGGCAGAACGCGTTACCAGCAAGTCGCCCTGGCATGTAGTCTTCATCATTGACGATTCGGGCTCAATGTCCGGGCAGCCTTCGAGCGACGTCAACCAAGCCATGGAAACCATGATTGAGGAGATGCGTCTTCTGTCTCAAGGAAAGAAGCCATACTTCAAGGTATCGGTGATCTCCTTCGGGTCGGACAGCAAGATCCTCGCCAAGGTTGAGCCGGAAACCCAGATCAATCTCGACGCCGTCATGCAGTTTGCAGGGAACAGCGGTAGCACGAACGCGGCGGCCGCACTGTCCGACGCTTGCCAGCTTCTCAGCTCCAACGGTGGAGCGGCGAACGACTTCGAGCCGTTCGTCTTCTTCCTGTCGGACGGTGCTCCGGACAACGAGGCGCTGGCTCTCGAAGCCGGGCGGCGCATCAAGGCCCTGTCCGTTGCAGCGGGAACGCCGCGCATCGTCACCATCGGGTTCGGGCAGCCGAACGACCAGTTCATGACGGCGCTGGCGACGACGCCGGAACTCTACAAGCGGCTGCAGGTCAGCAGCGATATCAGGGCCTTCCTCCCGGCCATCGGCACTGTCGCCGGCACCAACACCGGTGCCGACGGCGTGGCCCAGGCCATCATGCAGCTCTAGTCACCGACCGTCCAAGGGGCCGCCCTGAATGGATGCCACCCTCAGCCAAACCAGGGCCGGCCTCTGGGCGTGTTGGGTCTGCCGTGAAGGCCTGCTGATCGCACCGGCGGGATCACCGCCGGTGCGGCCGGGGGCGCTGTTTCGTCCGGGCACCGCGTCCCATGTGCTGTTGGGTGGGGCCGAAGAGGACAGCGTCGCCGACGAACCACCGCTGCACCTGCAACTCACCGACGAGGAGGTGGCTGACCTCAGACGGGATCCGGGAGCGGCGGCGGCGGCGGCGACATGGTACGGCCCGGCCGACCAGGACAAGACGTCAAACCAGGATTTCGCCCTGACCGCCCGCCTTTGCGTCGGCGGTAAGGATTTCCTCTTCGCGGCGGTTGCCGATGGCGTCAGCACGCGGACCTTCTGGGCGGCACGCACGGCGCGGATCGCGTGTCTGGTGGCATTCCGTGTGATCAGGGATCGGATGCGCACGGCTCCGATTTTCTCGGAAGCCGATCTTGCGGACATGCGGCGCGGGCTGGCGTCGGCCCTGCGTGTGGAACTTGAGGCGGACAGGCGCCACCTGCTCGCCGAAAACGTGATCCCTGCCGGCTGGAGCGTGGAGGTCTTCCGCCGCCACCTCGACCGGTCCGAGCACTGGTACAACAGCACCCTGCTCCTCGCCGTCCTGTCGCAGGAAAAAGGGTTTCTGCTGTTCGCCGGCGACGGCGGCATCAACGTCGTCAAGAAGGCAGCCGGCGTGCCGGCGGAGGTTCGGGTGCCGCTCGCGTCGACCGAAGCGCTCGCGATCTCCAGCTTCGTATCCCTGGCGGTTTCAGAGGCTGACTTCCAGGCGGCCTGGCTGTCGGACATCGGCACTCTGTCGCGGGTCGACGTCATCCTGGCGAGCGACGGTGTCGACCGCACATTGCAGCGCCGGCATCCCGAGGCAAAGCATCCCGACTATCGTTGTCTCGACCTGGCATCCAGCGCAGCGATCAGGAAAGAGATGTTGGTTTTGGCCGGCGGACCGGACCGGGAGCTCGACAACTACAGTTTGGCGAGGTTGACATGGCCGCCGGGGGCCTCCTGGCCCACGCCAGACACCGCACAGCCGGTTCTACATCCCCCCCCTGCGCCGAAAGCTCCGCTTCACGATGAACTCGGTCGCGGTTCCGGTGAGGAGCCCGGCCTGGGGGCCGGCCGTGATCCGGGCCGGAGGCTCGTCCATGATCTGGCGGTCGCCGCCGGGGGGGCCGCGGCCATGCTGGTGGCCGTTGCCTTGGGGCTGACCGCGAGCGACACGCTCCGGAACCGGCTGCAAGGCTGGATGGCCGCCGCCAACCGTCCTGTTCTCCTTCGGGAGACCCGGCATGTGGAACTTGATGCGGGCGATACGGTCGACCTGATGAAAGCCATCCGTGGTGAAGCCGGAGCGCAGGGCTTCCGCCTCACGGCCGTGTCGTCCGCAGACATCGTCGGGAACATCAGGTTCGACCCGCAGCGGGGCCTTTTCCGGTACGAGGCGAGCGGGTTTGCCGAGCTTCCGTCCGGGGAACGGCGGGAAATGGCGCTGTCCTACTCCTTTGCCGATACCAGGGCCGATGGTGAGCGCCGTGACGGGACCGGAGATCTGGTCCTGGCGGTGCGGGGCACCAAGCCGAAGCCGCTGCGCTCCGAAGCCCGCACCCAGCGGATCGAAGTCCTGCCGGATGGCGCCGCCCGCCTGGATGTCGGCCCGTCCTTGGCGGCCATCACTCTTGATCTTGCCAAGACCTCGGGCAGCGTGACGGTGGATCGTGTGCAGGGGAAAATCGTCTATCGCCCGCCGGCCGTGCCGCCTCTCGGGAAAGTGGCCGATCAGTTCGCATATAGCGTCCGTGGCCCTGACGGTCCGGAGATCCGCACCGTCGTGGATATGATCATGACGTCTCCTAATCAGACACCGCCGGCGGAGGATGGCGCTTCGCCGAACATTCCGCCTGGTCCTTCGGGAGGCTGGCCGCCCCCGGGCTATTCGCTCAGAGGTGGGCGTTGATGAAGCCCAACCGGATCGGATCTTGATTTCCCAAAAAGGCAAATATGAAATGACAAATTATTCCTTCTCTGCGTCCAATCTTAAAAAAATTTATGGCCAGAAATTCTATGCAAACAACATGGCTGGCGGAGGTAATATCACCTTCTCCATTCATAATGAAAGCAATGCACGGCCACGGACCGGGTTGGAGGCGTACGGAATTCTGGTGTCCTGCCACCATCCGTCACTGGGTGACCTCCCCTCGTTCCTGAAGATATTCAAAGTCGATATCCCGGAGAGGCGCGAAAGGACCGAGTTCCTGATCCAATCCGGGCTGACGAAAAGCCATGAATGGCTTTTCCAGGGTGTGCCCTATGCGTGGCTGCCCGGCAGCACCATCAACAGCCACACCATCATCGGACACGTCGCATTGCAGATCGGCGGCCGGTTTGGTGGTTGTGCCGAGGATTTCAGCCGGCTGAAGGAGCAGGGGGCCTGGAACGGAACCTATGATCCCAAGCTCCGCAAGACCTTCGCCGCCCAGCTTTGCTGCGCGGTGGCGGCGCTGGAAAGCATGCAGATCGTGCATGGCGACCTCTCCGCCGCCAACATCATGATCGGGCCCGGACCAAAAGGCGAGCGGGTGTGCAGCCTGTGCGATTTTGATGGTTTCTATCACCCTTCGATCCAGCCGCTGCCCCGCACGGTCGGCGGCATCGCCTGCCGGCCCCTGGGGACCACGGGGTACCAGTATCCGGAGATCCTGAACCGCATCGCCGCCGACCCCGGCGCGAAGGACGGCAGCATCCTGGTCCAGACGGATCGCTTTGCTCTCGGCGCCATCATCTGTGAGCTGATGACATGGTCGCCCGATGCGGAAGCGCTGCTGGACCGCCATGAATTGCTGACTCCGGAGATGGTCCGCGCTCAATCGATTTCCGAACTTCCCGACCGCATCGTCCAGCTCTGGCCAAAAGGCTTCCGGTTGCTGGAGCGCGCGCTCAAGGCCGGCAGCATCGCTGACATGCCGAGCCCGGAAGACTGGCTCGAAGCGCTCGGGATTGGCGTCCGCCTGCATAAGGAGTTTCAGAACCGGCCGTTCTTCGAGTTCCACAAGCGCTCCGGAACGCGCACCAAGCTGGTGCAGAAGGTCCAGCTGTCCATGTCGGACACCGGCAATTTCGCAAGCGTCTCAAGCGAACTTTCGGAAATCGGCTATCAGTTCTCGGGCAAGAAGCTCCTGCTTAAGGTGGGATGGGGCCATCCGCTGTTCCTGATTCAGGACGGGCGCAGCCATTCTCTGGGGGACGGCCCGCAGGATGTGCCTCTCAACCCGGCTGACTCTCTGATTTCCAATTTCTGGGAAATCCGCGCCTTCGATGGTCAGCCGTCGGGTTGACCGGCCCGCCGTGGCTTCAGGCTGAGCTGTCGATCTCCTGAAGGGCCACGGCAAGGATCGCCATCCCGGCCAACCGGACGGTCAGCTCAGCCGCAAAACCGAACACGGCGCCCTCGGTCGTCGCATGACCACCAAGCAGACTTCTCAGCACCATGCAGGCAAAGGTCACCGGAAGGAGGGTGAGCACCGCAATCGCCACGGATTTCCACATCCTTCCACGTCCGCGCTTCCAGGTCTGGTCGATCGATTGAAAACGGTCCTGTGCGATTGCCACCGCCATCATCAGTGGCCCTCTCACATAGATCAGGGCGAAGACCAGAATGCCGCCGAGCAGTCCGGCAAGCTCGCCGATAGCGCTGTTCGCCGCGGCGAACACGATACCAAAGGCGATGGTGGATGGCACCAGCCCAAGCAGCAGCACACCGAGCACCTTGAGTTCGCGCAAGCCGCAGCGCAGATGCAGTGCCGCGAAGCCGCCCGGCGGCAGCCCGCTGTGTCGTCGGACCCAGCAGGTGAACAGGCTTGCATACGCAACGAGGTTGAGCGCGACGAAATAGGGAGGCAGACCGGGATCAGAGGCGAAGTTCCGCTTCATCAACGCGAACAACGCCACGATGATGGCGATGAACAGCCAGGATCGCCTGCCGAACTCCGCGATCTCTGAAATCACCGATCCATATGCGCGCCTGACGGTCGCGAAGACCCGGAGCGGAGCTGGGCCGGCCACTGGCGGAACTGCCGTTGGCGACGCCGTGTTGGGAGCGGACGACGGCCGTCGCGGCCCTGCGCTCACCCTGATGCGAAGGGCTTCGGCATAAAGTGCCTCGATGGCTTTGTTTTCGTCGCTCATGGCCACCTTTAGCGAGATGAGAGCCAGAAAGCTTGTCTTTTTCAGGGAAAGACATTCCGCATGATGCATCCTGGGATGCGTCATGCAGGCTATCGCACTCGCAATAAAGGTGGAAGTCAGTTTCCGGCATCGCCCCATGCATGACGTCCTGCAATCATGTCGACGCGATCTCTACGAGCTTCCGGTCAGCAAGCGCGGTCGACCATTGCGGATCAGGGAGCGATCAGACGATGCCGCCGCCGCCGGCGATGGCGGCGGGGCGTTCGGCCCCCACCTTGCGGCGGTAGCCGCTGGCGCGGTAGGCGGCGATCGGGTCGATGGCGCCGCCGGCATCGAGACGGGCCTTGGCGAGGATCGGCTCCACATCGGTGCGGAAAGCCTGCTTCAGCGTTTCCGACGCCATCAGCGCGTCGTTCTCCTCCTGATGACCCGCCAGCGCCACCCGGTCGACCAGCAGCGCCTGGACATAGGCGCGACGGATTTCGTTGGCCGAGCGGATCAGGCTTTCAATCGGGTCGGTGACATTGTGCGACTGGTCGATCATGTGGGCGGGGCGCAAGGCCTCCAGCGCCTCGCCGGCGCCGACCAGTTCGTTGAAGACCAGGAACAGGCGGAACGGGTCGATGGAGCCGCTGTCGAGATCGTCGTCGCCGTACTTGGAGTCGTTGAAATGGAAACCGCCAAGCTTGCGGGCGCGGATCAGCCGCGACACGATCTGCTCGATGTTGACGTTCGGCGCATGATGGCCGAGATCGACGAGGCAGAAGGCCTTGCTCCCCAACTCCTGCGCCGTCATGTAGCTGGTGCCCCAGTCCTGCACGACGGTGGAGTAGAAGGCCGGCTCGTACATCTTGTGTTCGGAGAAGATGCGCCAATCCTCCGGCAATGCCGCGGCGATCCGCTTCATCGAGTCGAGATAGCGCTCGAAGGCACGGCCCAGATCGGACTGTCCGGCGAAGTTGGAGCCGTCGCCGACCCAGACCGTCAGCGCGCTCGATCCGATGGCCCGGCCCAGTTCGATGGTGGCGATGTTGTGTTCCACCGCCTGATCGCGCACCGCCCGGTCGGTGTGCGACAGCGAGCCGTACTTGTAGGACAGCGGCTGGCGCGGATCCTTCGGGTGATCCTGGAAGGTGTTGGAGTTCATGGCGTCGAAGGCGAGGCCGAGGCTGTCCGCCTTCGCCTTCAGCTCGCGCGGGTCGGCGGCGTCCCAGGGGATGTGCAGCGACACCGCCGGCGTCGCCCGGCCGAGCTGCTGGATGACGGCGCAGTCGTCCAGCTTCTCGAAGATGGTCCGCGGCTCGCCGATGCCGGGGAAGCGGGCGAAGCGCGTCCCGCCGGTGCCGACCCCCCAGGAGGGGACGGCGACGTGGAATGCCGCCGCCCGGGCGGTGACGGCGTCGATGTCGACGCCGCGCCGGGCCAGACGCTCGCCCAGCGACGCGTAATCGGCCGACAGCGCGGCCCGCTGCGCCTCGTTCGAACGTTCGATGACATCCCGGCCGATCGGATACTGGATCATGTCGCACGTCCCTTGTGATTTTTTGTACGGGCCTTATCGCCGGACTCAGCGCGTGAAGGATTGGGCATTGCCGGCGTCGACGTTGACGATGTTGCCCGTCGATTTGGCGGAGGCGTCGGAGGCCAGGAAATAGATCGCTTCGGCGACGTCCTCCGGATAGACCGAGCGCTTCAGCAGGGAACGGTTGCGGTAATGGTCTTCCAGCTGTTCCACCGACAGGTTGGAGGCGGCGGCGCGCTGTTCGCGCCATTCGCCGTTCCAGATCTTGGAGCCGCGCAGCACGGCGTCGGGGTTGACGACGTTGACGCGGATGCCGGCCGGCGCGCCTTCCAGCGCCAGACAGCGGGCCAGATGGATTTCCGCCGCCTTCGCCGTGCAGTAGGCCGCCGCGTTCGGCGAGGCGGCGAGCCCGTTCTTGGAGGCGACGAACACCACCGATCCGCCGATCCCCTGGGCGAGGAACAGGCGGAACGCCTCGCGCGCCACTAGGAAATAGCCGGTGGACAGGATGTCCATGTTGCGCGTCCACACCGACAGCTCGGTCGCCTCGATCGGCGCGGAGGAGGCGATGCCGGCGTTCGACACCAGGATGTCCAAGCCGCCGAACTCGACGCAGGCCTTGGCGAAGCCGTCGCGCACCGCACTCTCGTCGGTCACGTCGAGCAGGAGGGAACGCACCTGATCCTTGCCGTAGGCGCGGGCAAGCTCCTGCGAGGCGGCCTCCAGCGCCGGTCCGTCGATGTCGGCGAGGACGACGCAGGCCCCCTCGCGCAGCATGCGCTCGGCGGTGGCGCGGCCGATGCCGCCGGCGCCGCCGGTCACCAGGGCGGAGCGTCCGGCCAACGCCTTGGGCTTCGGCATGCGCTGGAGTTTGGCTTCTTCCAAGAGCCAGTATTCGATGTCGAAGGCTTCCTGTTCCGGCAGGCCGCAGTAGCTGCTGACCGACGAGGCGCCGCGCATGACGTTGATGGCGTTGACGTAGAACTCCCCGGCGATGCGGGCGGTCGCCTTGTCGCGGGCGAAGGTCAGCATGCCGACGCCGGGCACCAGATAGACGATGGCGTTCGGATCACGCATGGCCGGCGAGTCCAGACGGCGGCAGCGCCCGTAATAGGCGGCGTAGTCGGCGCGGTAGGCGGCGACGGCATCCGGCAGCCTGGCGAGCACGGCGTCGAGGTTGCCCGCGACCGGATCGAAGGGCAGCACCAGCGGCCGGATCTTGGTGCGCAGGAAATGGTCGGGGCAGGAGGTGCCGAGCGCCGCCAGCGGCGCCAGATCGCGCGAGCCGACGAACTCCAGCACGGCGGCGCTGTCGTCGAAATGGCCGGCCTTCTTCTCGTCGCCGCCGATCAGGCCGCGGATGGCCGGCATCAGCCTTGCGGCGACGGCCTGCCGTTCGGCCGGCGGCAGGGTCGGCACCACCGCTCCGCCAAAGGCCGCCTTGCCCGCAGTCTCACGCTCGAACCAGGCGATGGCCGCGTTGATGATGCGCAGCGTCGTCTCGTAGCAGGCCTTCGAGCTGTCGCCCCAGGTGAACAGGCCGTGGCCTTCCAGCACGACGCCCTTGGCTTCCGGATTCGCCGCGGCGAACTTCGCCAGCTCCAGCCCGAGCTGGAAGCCCGGACGGCGCCAGGGCAGCCAGCCGATCTCGTCGCCATAGACCTTGCAGGTGATCTCGCGGCTGTTGGCCGTCGCGGCGATGGCGATCACCGCGTCGGGATGCATGTGATCGACATGGCGGTGCGGAAGATAGGCATGCAGCGGCGTGTCGATCGAGGCGGCGCGCGGGTTGAGGTTGAAGGTGCAATGGGGCAGGTAGCCGACCATCTCGTCCTCGTGCGCCTCGCCCCGGTACAGGTCGCGCAGGCGCAGGAGCTTGTCCATGTAGAGCGTCGAGAAGCCGTCGAGCTTCATGGTGCCGACATCGCCCCCCGATCCCTTCACCCACAGGACCGGCACCGGCTCGCCGCTCAGCGGGTCGGGCATGGTGATCTTGCCCGACGTGTTGCCGCCGCCGTAATTGGTGATCCGCTTGTCCGATCCGAGAAGGTTGGAGCGGTAGAGGAGCCGCCCCGGCTCGTCCAGCGCGTCCGCGACCTTGTCGTCCCACAGGTTCTCCAGGCGCCGGGCGCCGTTCGTGTCGGTCATGTTCGAGTCCTCCTTGGTCACGCCTGCCCAAATCACGCCTGCCCCAATCACATCGGCGGGCAATAGGCTGTGCCGCTGATCATTCGTATTGCCGATCGATCGGTCGGAAGTCAACAATTCCGATCATAAAAAATCATCTCCGATCAAAATTTGCGCGTACATGATCGAAAATGATTGACGGATATGGTTCGTTAGGGCAACAGTTTGCGAAAGGGAGGATCGAATGCTGGAAAGCGAACGCCATCGGATCATTCTGGGGCTGGTGCAGAGCCGGTCGGTGGCCTCGGTCGGCGATCTGGCGGAGCTGACCGGCGCGTCGGAGGCGACGATCCGCCGGGATATCGCGGCGCTGGCGCTTCAGAAGAAGCTGCGCAAGGTGCGCGGCGGCGCCGAGGCGATCACGCCGTCGCCCTACGGCACCATCACCGCCCGGCCTTTCCGCATGGCCGAAACGGTCAAGCAGGTGGAAAAGCGCCTGATCGCCCGGGCGGCGGTGGATCTGTGCGAGCCCGGCGACGCCATCGTCATCAATGGCGGCACCACCACCTTCCAGATGGTCCACCACATGGCGGACCGCCAGATGCAGGTGATGACCAACTCCTTCATGATCGCCGAGCATCTCATCAAGCATTCGAAATGCACGGTGCTGCTGCCGGCCGGCGCGGTGTACCGCGAACAGGGGCTGATCCTGAGCCCGTTCGAAAGCGACGGAATCGCTCATTTCCGCGCAAGGCGGATGTTCATGGGCGCGCAGAGCATCTCCGCCTACGGCATCGGCGAGGGCGATCCGCTGATCATCCAGTCCGAACAGCGGCTGATGCGTCAGGCCGACGAGCTGGTGGTGCTGGTCGACTCCTCGAAGTTCGACGCCCGCTCCTCGATGATCATCGTTCCGCTGGAGCGGGCGCACACCATCATCACCGACGACGGTATCAGCGACGCCGCCGCCCGGACGATCGAGGCGGCCGGCGTCCGCCTGATCGTCGCCCCCGCCGACCGCAGGGCGCTGGAGGAACCGTCGGAGGTCGCCTGACCCGCCAAGCTTGCAAGCAAACACGAAATGGGGAGGAAACAAAGAATGTCGGTGTTCAGCAAAATGCTTCTGCCGGTCGCGATGGCGGTCGGCCTCACCGCCGTTTGCGCCATCACTCCGGCCGCGGCGCAGGACAAGGTCCGCATCGCGCTGGTGGTGAAGTCGCTCGGCAACGGCTTCTTCGAGGCGGCCAACCGGGGCGCCCAGGAGGCGGCGAAGGAGCTCGGCGGCGTCGAGATCATCTACACCGGCCCGACCACCACCTCGGCCGAAGGCCAGATCGAGGTCATCAACGCGCTGATCTCGCAGAAGGTCGACGCCATCGCCGTGTCCGCCAACGACCCCGACGCGCTGGTTCCGGCGCTGAGCAAGGCGATGCAGCGCGGCATCAAGGTGATCTCGTGGGATTCGGGCGTGTCGGCCAAGGGCCGGCTGATGCATCTGAACCCGTCGTCCAACCAGCTGATCGGCAACATCAACCTGAAGCTCGCCGCCGCCGCCCTGCCGGACGGCAAGGGCGACGCCGCCATCCTGTCGGCGACCGCCACCTCGACCAACCAGAACATCTGGATCGAGGAGATGAAGAAGGCGCTGCCCAACTATCCCGGCCTGAAGATCGTCACCACCGTCTATGGCGACGACCTGTCGGACAAGAGCTATCGCGAGACCCAGGCGCTGCTGAAGACCTATCCCCAGGTCAAGGCGATCATCGCCCCGACCTCGGTCGGCATCGTCGCCGCCGCCCAGGCGGTGAAGGACGCCGGCAAGATCGGCGAGGTCTACGTCACCGGGCTCGGGCTGCCGTCGGAGATGGCCGGCGCCATCAAGTCGGGCGCCAGCAAATCCTTCGCCATCTGGAACCCGATCGACCTCGGCTACACCGCCACCATGCTGTCCTACGATCTGGTGAAGGGCAAGATGACCTCGGTCCCGGAAGGTGCCAAGCTGAAGGCCGGCCGCATGGGCGAGATCACCGTCGGCAAGGGCGGCGAGGCGGCCATGGGCGATCCCTTCACCTATGACGCCTCCAACATCGACCAGTTCGCCAAGATCTTCTGATCGGACGCGCTGAAGCGGCCGGCGGGCCCCGCTGCGGTCCGCCGGCCATCCCCTGCATCGCGCTCCCCGCGACCGACCTTTGCGGCTCAACGACAGGCAGGCTTGTCCGATGTCAACCCTCCGTCCTGCCCAACTCCATCCCACCACAGCCGATCGACCATCCTCCGCACCGGATACGCCCGTTCTGGAGATGCGCGGGATCACCAAGCTGTTTCCCGGCGTGCGGGCGCTGTCGGACGTGACCCTGACCCTGCGCGCCGGGCGGGTCACCGCGCTGATCGGCGAGAATGGCGCCGGCAAATCGACGCTGGTCAAGACCATGACCGGCATCTACCGGCCGGACGGCGGCGACATCCTGATCGACGGCAGGCCGGTCGTCTTCGGCTCGCCCGCCGTGGCGGAAGCCGCCGGCATCACCGCCATCCACCAGGAGACGGTGCTGTTCGACGAATTGAGCGTCGCCGAGAACATCTTCCTCGGCCATGCGCCGAAGACGCGGTTCGGGCTGGTCGACTGGAAGGCCGCCAACGAGCGCGCCGCCGCGCTGCTGCGCTCGCTCGACGCGCCGTTCGGGCCGCGCACCCGGTTGAAGGATCTGTCGATCGGCCAGCGCCATCTGGTGGCGGTGGCCCGCGCCCTGTCGATCGAGGCGCGGGTGATCGTGATGGACGAGCCGACCGCCGCCCTGTCCCAGAAGGAGGCGGAGGAACTCTTCGCCATCGTCGAGGCGCTGAAGGCGCAGGGCCGCGCCATCCTGTTCATCAGCCACAAGTTCGAGGAGGTCTTCCGCATCGCCGACGATTACGCCGTCTTCCGCGACGGCCGGTCGGTGGGGGCGGGGGTGCTGGCCGGCACCGATCAGGCGGAGATCGTCCGCCTGATGGTCGGCCGGCCCATCGAGCAGACCTTCCCCAAGATCGCCGTGGTCCCGCGTGAGCTGGTGCTGGAGGTCGAGGATTATTCGCATCCCACCGAATTCGACGGCATCGGGTTCCAACTGCGGCGGGGCGAGATCCTGGGCCTGTACGGCCTCGTCGGCGCCGGCCGGTCGGAGTTCTGCCAGTCGCTGTTCGGCATCACCCGGCCGTCGCGCGGGCGGGTGGCGATCGACGGCCGCGAGGTGGTCATCCGCTCTCCCCGTCAGGCGATCGAGGCCGGGCTGGTCTATGTGCCGGAGGAGCGCGGCCGGCACGGCGCGGTGCTCGCCATGCCGATCGCCGAGAACGTCACGCTGGCGTCGCTGGGCGCCGTCAGCCGTGGCGGTTTCCTGCGCCGCAAGGCCGAATTCGCCATGGCGCGCACCTATGCCGACCGTTTCGATCTGCGGGCGGCGTCGCTGTCGCAGCCGGTCGGCACGCTGTCCGGCGGCAACCAGCAGAAGGTGGTGATCGGCAAGTGGCTGGCCACCGGGCCGAAGGTCATCATCCTCGACGAGCCGTCGAAGGGCATCGACATCGGGTCCAAGGCGGCGGTCCACGCCTTCATCAGCGAACTGGCGGCGCAGGGGCTGGCGGTCGTCATGATCTCGTCCGAGCTGCCGGAGATCCTGGGCATGAGCGACCGCGTGCTGGTGATGCGCGAAGGCCGGCAGGCCGGCATCCACGACCGCGACGGGCTGTCCGCCGAGACGCTGGTGCGCGCGGCGACCGGAAACATGGAGGTCGCGGCATGAGCCCGCTCACTCACCTGCCGAAGCGGCGCGAGGCGCTGCTGCTGGTCGTCGGACTGCTGCTGCTGGGGCTGATCGCGCTGCGGGCGCCGGACTTCGTGACGCCGGCCAACCTTGCCGGGGTGTTCACCGACAGCGCCATCCTCATCATCCTGGCGATCGCCCAGACGGCGGTCATCCTGACCCGCTCGATCGATCTGTCGGTGGCGGCCAACCTCGCGCTGACCGGCATGGCGGGCGCCATGCTGAACGCCGCCTATCCCGGCATTCCGGTGCCGCTGCTGGTGTTCGGCTCCGCCGCGATGGGGCTGGCGCTGGGGGCGGTGAACGGGCTGCTGGTGTGGAAGGTCGGGCTTCCGGCCATCGTCGTGACGCTGGGGACGCTGACCATCTTCCGCGGATTGGCCTTCGTGCTGTCGGGCGGCGAGTGGGTGAACACCTTCCAGATGTCGCACGCCTATCTCGACCTGCCGCGCATGATGCTGTTCGGCCTGCCGCTGCTGGCCTGGGCGGCGGTGGCGGTGATCGCGCTGGCGGCGCTGCTGTTCACCCGTACGGCGGCTGGACGGGCGCTCTACGCCGTCGGCGGCAATCCGGCGGCGGCGGCCTATGCCGGGATCGACGCCGGCCGCACGGTGTTCCGCGCCTTCTGCTTCTCGGGCCTGCTGGCCGGGCTGTGCGGCTATCTCTGGGTGTCGCGCTTCGCCGTCGCCTATGTCGACATCGCCGCCGGCTTCGAGCTGGACGTGATCGCCGCCTGCGTCATCGGCGGCGTGTCGATCTCCGGCGGGCTGGGGTCGGTCGGCGGCGCGGTTCTCGGCGCGCTGTTCCTCGGCATCATCAAGAACGCCCTGCCGGTCGTCGGCATCTCGCCCTTCTGGCAGATGAGCATTTCCGGCGCGATCATCATCGCCGCCGTCATCCTCAACACGCGGGCGGAACGGACCAAGGGCCGCATCATCCTCCGGCGCCTGACCGCCGGGCAGGAGACCGGAGCATGACCATGTTGGACGCCAAGGTGCCGTCGGGCGCCCAGGACGACGCGGCGAAGCGGGATGGCGACGCCCGGCCGGTCCGCTTCATCCCCGACCGCGGCGACGCGCCGGCGCTGGCGCTGCTGCGCAGCTGGGAGACGCTGCTGCTCGCCCTGATCGCGGCGATCGTCACCGCCGCCAGTCTGGCCTCGCCCTATTTCCTCGACATCTGGAACCTGTCGGACGCCACCTTCAATTTCACGGAAAAGGCGATCGTCGCCCTGGCGCTGGCCTTCGTCATCCTGTCGGCGGAGATCGACATCTCGGTCGCCGGGATCATCGCGCTGGCTTCCACCATGATGGGGATGACCGCCGCCGCCGGCCATCCGGCCGCCGTCATCGTCGCGGTCGGGCTCGCCACCGGGCTGGCCTGCGGCGCGCTGAATGGGGTGCTGGTGACGGTGCTGGAACTGCCCTCCATCGTTGCCACCATCGGCACCATGAGCCTGTTCCGCGGGCTGGCCTACGGCATCCTCGGCGACGGCGCCTACACCCGCTATCCCGCCGAGTTCGCCTATTTCGGCCAGGGCTATGTCTGGGAATGGCTGTCCTTCGAGTTCACCGTCTTCCTCGGTTTGGCACTGCTTGCCGGCATCGTGCTGCACGGCACCGCCTTCGGGCGGACGGTGCGGGCGATCGGCCACAATCCGGCCGCCGCCGAGTTTTCCGGGCTGCGCGTCCGGCGGGTGAAGTTCTGGCTGTTCCTGGCGGCGGGGCTGGCCGCCGGGCTCGCCTCGGTCATGCTGACCAGCCGGCTCGGGTCCACCCGGCCGTCGATCGCCACCGGCTGGGAGCTCGATATCGTCACCATGGTGGTGCTGGGCGGCGTGGCGATCACCGGCGGGACCGGCACCATCCCCGGCGTCGTGCTGGCGGCGCTGGTCATGGGGCTGCTGACCTTCGGGCTCGGCCTGCTGAACGTGTCGGGCATCATCATGTCGATCGTGGTCGGCGCCATGCTGATCACCGTCGTCGCCCTGCCCATCCTGCTGCGCCGGCTGTCGGCCCGGCTGCGGAGGCCGGCGGCATGACCCCCACAATGAATCGCGACACGCACGAGAAATACGCCTTCCGCATGAACCTGAAGCCGGGGATGGAGGCGGAGTACAAGGCGCGGCATGACCGCATCTTCCCGGAACTGGTGGAGCTGCTGCGGGAGGCCGGGGTCACCGACTACTCGATCCATCTCGACCGCGAGACCGGCCATCTGTTCGGCGTGCTGTGGCGCCGCCGCGACCATGGCATGGACGCGCTGCCGCAGCATCCGGTGATGCGGCGCTGGTGGGCGATGATGGCCGACATCATGGAAACCAAGCCGGACAACGAGCCGGCGGTCACGCCGCTCGTCACCCTCTTCCACATGGACTGACGCATGACGGAGCCCCGCTTCATCGCCGTCTTCGACGTCGGCAAGACCAACGCCAAGCTTGTTCTGCATGATCTGGCGCAGCGGGCCGACCTGTTCGTCGCCAGCGAGCCGAACGCCGTCCGCCACGATGGCCCCTATCCCCATTACGACACCGACAGGCTCTGGTCCTTCCTGCTGGCGTCGCTGGCGGCCTGCGCGGCTGAGCATCGGGTGGATGCGATTTCCGTCACCACGCACGGCGCCTGCGCCGCACTGGTCGATGACCGGGAGCTGGTTCTTCCCGTCCTCGATTACGAAAGCGCGCTGCCGGAGGAGACCGGCCCGGACTATGAGCGGCTGCGTCCCGGCTTCGAGGAAAGCTTCTCGCCGGGGCTGCCCTGCGGCCTGAATCTCGGGCGGCAGCTGTATTGGCTGGAACGCCTCCATCCCGACTCTTTTGCCAGGGCCCGCCATATCCTTCTCTATCCGCAATATTGGGTGTGGCGGCTGACCGGCGTGGCGGCGAGCGAGGTCACCTCCCTCGGCTGCCACACCGATCTGTGGGCGCCGGCGTCCGGCACCTTCTCCTCCCTGGTCCGACGGGCCGGCTGGCGGATGAAGTTCCCGCCGCTGCACAGCGCCTTCGCCGCGGTCGGCATGCTCCGTCCGGAGATCGCCGCGCAGGCCGGGCTGGGTGAGCGGCCGGTTCCCGTTCATTGCGGCATCCACGATTCCAACGCGTCGCTGCTGCCGCACATCCTGGGACGGCAGGCGCCGCTGTCGGTGGTGTCGACCGGCACCTGGGTGATCGCCCTTTCCGTTGGCGGGGCAATGGGCGGGGCTTTGGCGAGGCTCGACCCGGCGCGCGACATGCTGGCGAATGTCGATGCCCTGGGGCGGCCGGTTCCCTCATCCCGTTTCATGGGGGGCCGGGAGTATGATCTGCTGACCGGACGCAGCGGTGCCGTCCCATCGCCGGCGGAGACCGGGCGGGTGCTGGACGGAGCGGTGATGGCGCTTCCCACCTTCTCCCCCGGAACCGGGCCGTTTCCCTCGCACACCGGGCGGTGGACCGCCGATCCGGCAAGCCTGTCCCCCGGCGAGCGGGCGGCGGCGGCGAGCCTCTATCTGGCGCTGATGACGGGAGAGATGCTGGGCGCGATGGCGGCCGGCGGCCCGACCATCGTCGAGGGGCCGTTCGCCCGCAACGACCTGTTCCTGGAGGCGCTGGGCGCGCTGACCGGCCGTCCGGTCCTCGCCTCCAGCGGGACGACAGGGACCAGTGCGGGGGCCGCGCTGCTGGCGGCCGGCGAGGCGGATCACGGCCGGGACGAGGTTGCCTATCGCCAGACCACGGCACCCCCGGATGTCGCGCGGCGAATCTTGGGCTATGGAGTGCGATGGCGCGGCCTGCTCGACGGGGCCTCTGCCAAGCGAAGCTCGCGGATGGCCGGCCGGCCGGACCTCGATCCCGTCAGTTCGGCGTGATACGGGACGCCGGAAATTTGTCTGGCGCGCCCATTTGTCTGCCCCTAAGACTGCTGCACCGGCCGGCTTCCGAAGCGGCAAGGATAAAGGCGGACGAGGCATGCGCGTCGCGACGACCGAAGATCTGGTGCGGCAGATCGTGGCTGAATTCAATGCCGGACGCTTGGAGCAGGCGGTATCCCTGTGCGAGACCGGCCTGCGGCGGAGCCGGAACGATCCGGTCCTCAACCACCTGTTCGCGGCGGTTCTGTTCGCCAAGGGCGACGCGGCCAGGGCGGACATCCATATCCAGGCCAGTCTGGCGGCGAGGGCCGACAACGCGCCCGCTCACTTGCTGGCAGGCCGCATCGCGCGGTCCAGCGGCGCGTTCGACCGGGCCATGCGTCACCTCGGTCGTGCCGCCGCAGTCTCCCCCAGCCTCGAAATCCTGATTGAACAGGCCCGCACCTTGGATGCCGCCGGCGACCGGAGCCGGGCGGCCGAGGCTTGGCGGGTGGTGAACCACACCAATCCCGCCTTGCCGGAGGCCGCCGCGCGCCTCGGCCGGCTGCTGTTTGAAGACGGCTTGCTGCGTGATGCGGCCACCGCGCTGGAAGCCGTCCCGGCGACCGCCCGGACGGCCTCGCTCTGGTTCGACCTTGCCCTTGTTAAGCAGGATTTGCGGGATTTGTCCGGCGCGGCCGAGGCCTACCGCAAGGTGCTCGACCTGCAACCCGACAACGCCCAGGCGGCGGTGAATCTGGGCATCGTGCTTCAGGACATGCACGACATTGATGGTGCCGTTGCCGCCTATCGGACCGCCTATGGCGCGCAGCCCGAAACCTTCGGCGTGATCGCCATGTCCTTGACCTCGGCACCGCAGGGCCAGCTGTGGCTCGACCGCGAGGCATTGAAGCGGATGCTCAAATCCTGACACCCGATTATGGTCAGACGGTGTGCGCCGGCGTATGGCGGCGCTTGGCGCGGAAGCGTTTGCGGTAGACGCCGGGGCCAGCGAGCACCTCTGTCACCGTTTGCTGGTAGGCCGCCTTGTGCGCCTCGTCGAACGGTTCGTACACCAGATCGGGGGCTGCCCGGGGCACCGGAAAACACTGTGCGATCGGTGTGCCCTTGGGCAGGACGCCGGAGAAATCGGGATCGGACCAGATCGCCGGGAAATTGATCCCCGCATCGGTGAAGCGATCGGAATCGACGACGCCGGTCACCAGCCTGAACGGAAGCTCGTGGCGGTTGACCGGATGGGTGGCGAACAGGGACCAGCCCGCTTCCAGCTCGATCGTCCAGAAGCTGTTGAACTTCACCGCCGCCAGCCCGTTGGAAAAGGGCGCTCCGGCAAGCTGCTCCGTGACGTGGAAGCTGAGCGGCGAGCGCGGATGGCCTTCGGTTGACGGCTCCGGGATGTCCCAATCCCAGGAGAAGGCGCCATCGCGAACGGTCACGTCGCACGGCAGCAGGATCATGAAACCGTGCGACATGGCGTCGACGAAAGGCGGGCACTGTTTGACCGTGCGGATCTCCCGGCCATGGATTTCCGAATGCGCCTTCGCGGGCATGGAACGCAGCCAGTCCGGCAGAATGCCGCGGGCCGGGACAGGGCGGGGCAAATGGTCGGAAAGCACAGGATCACAGCGGAACACGATACGCATCGGAGGGCCTGATGACGGTGACGGCGCCGTTTCCCGCAAAAGCCGGAAACCTCGTTCCCAGCAGAGCCCAGAATGGTGGGCGATGCAAGGGGAGGGCGCCGCCGCCTCCCGCGATGTGGCTCACTCCCCGATGATGGCGACCGCGCGGGTCCAGCCGGCTGACGCACCGCGGATCTTGTGGGGGAAGCAGGAAACCAGGAAGCCGTCGGCGGGCAGGGTTTCGAGGTTGTGCAGCTTTTCCAGATGGCAATAGCCGATGTCGCGTCCGGCCTTGTGCCCCTCCCAGATCAGGCTCTTGTCGCCGGTCTCGACATATTTCTTCGCGGTGTAGGAGAAGGGGGCGTCCCAGCTCCAGCCATCGGTCCCGGTCACCCGCACGCCGCGTTCGAGAAGATACATCGTCGCGTCATAGCCCATGCCGCAGCCGGCGTTGATGAAGTCGTCATGGCCGTAGCGCGAGCCGGCGCGGGTGTTGACCAGCACGATCTCCAGCGGTTGCAGCGCATGGCCGATGCGGGCCAGTTCGGCCTCCACCTCCGCCGCGGTGACGACATGGCCATCGGGCAGGTGGCGGAAATCCAGCTTCACGCCGGGTTGGAAACACCAGTCCAGCGGCACCTCGTCGATGGTGATCGAGCGGCGGGGCTCGCCCAGCTTGGCGTCCATCGTCGGATGGAAATGGTAGGGCGCGTCGAGATGCGTGCCGTTGTGGGTGGTCAGCCGCACCCATTCCGCCGCCGCCGCCTTGCCGTCCGGCAGATCCTCTCCCTTCAGGCCGGGGATCAGCCGCTCGAAGGTCGTGACGGACTCGTCGTGGGTCTCGTATTCGATCGTCGGGCGCAGACCCGGAGGATCGGAAAAGACATCGTTTTCAAGATAAATGGAAAGATCGATCAGGCGTCGTGCCATGGCTGTTCCTCCCCACAGGTGGTGTGCTGAGTGTTAACCACCCGATTCCATTTGAGAAATCGATTGTCACGATCATGACAATCGGCGATACAGATGATCTGTTTCCTATCGATAGCGCCGGCAGTGACCGCATGCATTTCAACCGCCTGGACCTGAATCTGCTGGTTGCCCTCGACGCCCTGCTGGAGGAACAGAGCATCACGCGTGCCGGCGAACGGCTGCATCTCAGCCAGTCGGCGATGAGCGGCGCGCTGGCCCGACTGCGTGACTATTTCGGCGATGAGCTGCTGGTGTCGGTCCGCCGCAAGATGGTGCCGACCCCGCTGGCGGAGCTTCTACGCCCCCGCATCCGCACCATCCTGCTGGACATCCAGGCGACACTGGAAACCCGGCTGGACTTCGATCCCGCCACCGCCAAGCGCCATTTCCGCATCATTGCGTCGGACTATGTGCTGGCGGTGCTGGGCGTGCCCACCGTAACCCGGCTGGCGAAGCTCGCCCCCGGCATCACCTGCGAGTTCCTGTCGCAATATGCCCAGCCGACCGACCTGCTGGAGCGCGGCGAGGCCGATTTCCTGATCATGCCGCACCCCTACCTGTCGCCGGACCATCCCTCCCGCCAGCTGTTCGAGGACGATTACGTCTGCGTCGTCTGGACGGACAACGAACTGGTCGGCGACAGCCTGACCGAGGAGGAGTATCTGGCGCTCGGCCACATCACCACCCGGTTCGGCAACACCAAGCGCATGCCCTCCTTCGAGGAGTGGTTCGTCTCCAACGGCGGCCGCGCCCGCCGGCTGGAGGTGGTAACGTACGATTTCAACTCTGCGATCCAGCTGGTGATCGGCACCGAGCGGGTGGTCACCGCCCATCGCCGCCTGGCCGACCGGCAGGCCCGCTTCCTGCCGATCCGTCTGGTGCCGCTGCCGTTGCCGATGCCCAGGCTGGCCGAGCATCTGCAATGGCACCAGTATCAGGACAGGGACCCGGCCAACCGCTGGATGCGCGACCTGCTCGCCTCCTGCGCCGAGCGGCCGGACGGCTGATCCGGACTGCTGATCCGGCCGGCGCGCCCGATCACGGCATGAGGTACAGGTCGGGCAGCTTCGCGCGCAGCTCCTCGCTGAACTCCCCGTGCAGCAGCACGAAGGCCATGCGGGCGATGCGGTCGGAGCGGTTCTCCCACGCATGGTCCGTGCCGCGCTGGACCACCACGTCGCCGGCCTTCAGCGCGACCTCGCTGTCGGTCAGGATCAGCACCATCTCGCCTTCCAGCACGATGCCGTAATCCACCGTGCTGGTGCGGTGCATCGGGCTGCGCACCCCGCCGCCGCCAGCGGGGAGGAAGTCGATGATGCGGATGGCGCTGCCGCCTTCCCTGGGGTGGATGGCCGGGCGGTCGCTGGTCGGTTCCTCCGCCTCGACCGAGGTGATCGGCGCCGGGCTGCGGCCGGTGCCCCAGATCTCGTAGAAGTGCGCGCCCGGCAGGGTCCGGCTGTGCGGCGGCGCTTCCACCGCCAGCGCGATGGAGGCGCCGGCGGCATCATGGCCGGTGACGATGCGGCGGCCCCGATAGGCTGTGTCTTCCTGGCTCACGGCATGCTCCCGGTTCAGGCGGTTCGGCCGCCGAGGGTCTCGGCCACCCAGTCGGCGATGTAGTTGGCGGCGTTGTCGCTGTTGTCGAAGCTGCTGTGCTGGATGCCGCCCTCGCGCGGGGTGAAGATCTTCAGGTCACGCTTCGGGCTGTTGACCAGCTGTTCATAGCTGCGGTGGGCGTATTCCAGCGGGATCTGCTTGTCGGCCTCGCCATGGGTGACGAGGAAGGGCACGCGGATGCGGTCGAGCACGCCGTCCAGCGTCACCTTCTCGGCGATCGTCATGAATTCGTCCATGTTCTTGGCGCCCCAGACCCAGCGGACATGGTCCCAGTAATGCGGCACCGGGCGTTCGCCCTCGCGGGCCAGCCGGCGCTTCTGAACCTCGCCCCAATTGTGGTTGGCGCCCCACACCACGCCCATGGCGAAGCGCGGCTCGAAGGCGACGGCGCGCGGGCAGTAATAGCCGCCGAGCGACACGCCCTCCAGCCCGATGCGCTTGGGATCGACGTCGGCCCG